>JBPCRX010000073.1:0-14620 GCA_050996395.1 Nocardioidaceae bacterium | reverse complement strand
CGCTCCATCCCCGACGTCAGGCGCTATCTGAAGATGCGCAACATGTGAGCAGAGAGGAATCCAGAATGAACGACGAACCAGCCGAGCACCTCGAAGAGGAACCACAGGCCGCGCGTGGCGAGCTCGGATCCAGAGACACCGGCTCGGACGAGCCTGCCGGCGGACCGGTCGACCGACCTGCCGGAAGCGGCGACGAGGAGACCGACACCTCCGTTGACGCCCAAGGCGAGATCCGGGAGGACATGCCCCACATGCCGTCCGGCGGATGAGCACCGATCGAGACAGTGAGGACCAGACCATGACGAACAAACCGATTGATGACGCGGACACGAAAGTGCCCGACACCGACCGAGCCCTACCGCCCTATGAGGGGCGTCGTGAGGCGGCTGACGTCGACGGTGAGGAGAAGCTCCGCAGGGACGGCGCCAACGTCGGTGGGGCGACCGGACCAGTCGTGAGCGACGAGATGAAGTCGACTCCGAAGGAGGACACACCGAGAGGCGCCGAGGCGTCCCCGTCCGACGAGCAACCCGCCAGTGAGATGCCGGAAACCGACCTCGACAAGGACATGGTCGGACCCGACCATTACGAGGGCACCGGCAAGGGAGAGAACAAGGCAGACGGGTCGGGGAAGCTCTGACGTGGCGTCATCGGTCCTGGTCGCCGGCATCGGCAACATCTTTTTGAGCGACGACGGCTTCGGGCCGGAGGTGGCCCGCCGGCTGGCGGCCAGTGAGCAGAACGCCGCAGAGCTTCCCGAGGGCGTGCGCGTGGTGGACTACGGCATCCGTGGGATGCACCTGGCCTATGACCTGCTCGACGATGTGGACGCGTTGGTGATCATCGACGCGCTTCCCGGAGAAGCAGAGCCGGGCAGCCTGTGTGTGCTCGAGGTCGGCGCAGATGATCTGGGTAACGGTCAGTTCGACGCTCACGGGATGGATCCGGTCTCGGTGCTCGGGAGTCTTGGGTCTCTGGGTGGTGAGCTGCCGACCACGTATGTCGTCGGCTGCCAACCCGCTGACCTGAGTGAGGGTATCGGCTTGTCGCCGGCGGTCTCTGATGCGGTCGACGAGGCCGTCTCTACCGTCCGTGCCGTGGTCCGTGAGCGCCTCTGTGCCGCCGCGCCCGCGTCTGGGGGGGCCTGACATGTGCCTCGGCATCCCCGGGCAGGTCGTCGAGATGGTAGACGGGTACGGCGACCAGTTGGCGCTGGTCGACGTGCTGGGACAGGCTCGTCGGGTCAACATCGGGATGCTGGAGGACCAGGTGCTGGGTGCCGGTGACTGGGTGCTCATCCACATGGGCTTCGCCGTCGAACGGGTCGATGCAGGCGGCGCCGAGAAGGCGCTGGCCGGCCTGGAGATGATGGGCCGCCCTCGCGAAGACCAGCTCGAGGCTTGACCCTTGACCAGCTCGCTCCAACGGGTCCTGGGTCGGCAGACGCCAACCGCACGGGTACGTCGTCGGTTCCGGGTCAGTGGCGTCGTCCAGGGGGTGGGTTTCCGACCGTTCGTCTACGTGACGGCGACGTCGCTGGCCCTGACCGGCGAGGTCTGCAACGACTCCGCCGGCGTGCTGATCGAGGTCGAGGGAACTCCAGAAGCCGTCGAGACGTTCGGATCACGCCTCGTGGACCAGCCCCCCGTACTGGCTCTCGTCGACCATGTCGAGTTCACCGATCTCCCGGTGGTCGGCGGGACCGGGTTCAGCATCACAAGCACCCGACCCGGCGCAGCCGGCCGCACCCTTGCGGGTGCCGACGTCGCCACCTGCGACGACTGCCTGCACGAGCTCACCGACCCCGCTGACCGCCGGTTCCGACACCCGTTCATCTCCTGCACCAACTGCGGACCCCGCTTCACCGTGATGACGGCGCTTCCCTATGACCGCGGCACGACGACGATGCGCGACTTCGAGATGTGTCCGGCCTGCGCCGCTGAGTACGCCGATCCAAGCGACCGTCGCTTCCACGCCCAGACAGTCGCCTGCCACGACTGCGGTCCGGTGCTTCGGCTCGAGCGCAAGGGGCGCCCGGGTGCCGCTGGTGAGGCAGCCCTCCACGAGGCTTGGGCGATGCTCGCGGCCGGGCAGATCCTGGCCGTCAAGGGACTGGGCGGCTACCACCTGGTCTGCGACGCGGCTCAGGGGCACGCGGTCTCTGAGCTTCGCCGTCGCAAGCGCCGCGGCGACAAGCCCCTCGCCATCATGGTGCGAGACCTCGCAACGGCTCGGCGGCTGGCGGAGATCGGGCCGGACGAGGAGGCGCTGCTCACCGGATGCCAGCGACCGATCCTTTTGCTGCAGCGCCGAGCGGATCCGGGCCTCGAGGTCGCTGAGGCGGTCGCCCCGCGCAAGCCGCACCTCGGCCTCATGTTGCCCTACACGCCGCTGCACACGCTGCTGCTCGAGCCGCTCGACGAGTCTGCAACCCCGACCTGCCTGGTGATGCCCTCCGGGAACCTCGGCGGTGACCCCATCTGCTCCCGCGCCGACGCTGCCCGCGAGCGGCTGGCACCGCTGGTCGACGGCTGGCTGCTGAACGACCGGGCCATCGCCGTGCCCTGCGACGACTCGGTCCTCCGTGTCGTCGACGGACAGGAGCTTGCCCTGCGTCGCTCCCGCGGATACGCCCCGCTGCCCGTGGCGCTGCCCTTCTCCGTCCCGCCGTCGCTCGCGGTGGGAGCCGACCTCAAGAACACCTGCTGCGTCGGCGAGGGAGGGTATGCCTGGCTAAGCCAGCACGTCGGCGACATGGACGACCTGGCAACACTGGAGGCGTTCGGCGACACCGAACGGCACCTGGAGCAGCTCTCAGGGGTGCGCCCGGAGCGGGTTGCCTGCGACGCTCATCCAGGTTACCGGTCCGCCGGCTGGGCGCATAGAGCTGCCGGCGGCCGTCCGGTCACGACAGTGCAGCATCATCACGCGCACGTGGCAGCGGTGCTCGGCGAGCACGGGTACGCCGGTGCGGATCGCGTCATCGGAGTCGCGTTCGACGGCACCGGCTACGGTACGGACGGCGCCGTCTGGGGTGGAGAGGTTCTGCTGGCCGACTACGCCGGTTTCCACCGCTTCGCCCACCTGGCTTACGTGCCACTCCCCGGAGGCGACGTCACCGTGGACCGGCCCTACCGAATGGCGCTGGCGCACCTGCGGGCGGCCGGAGTGCCCTGGGACGACGACCTTGCGCCCGTCGCCGCGTGCCGCGCGGGCGAGCTGGCAGCCATAGGGCATCAGCTGACGACTGGTTTCGGCTGTGTCCCGACCTCCAGCATGGGCCGCCTGTTCGATGCCGTCGCGTCGCTGGCCGGTGTACGACAGGTGGCTGACTACGAGGCTGAGGCCGCCATCGAGCTCGAAGGACTTTCTCACGCGCTGACGCCCGACCAGACCGGATACGCCTTCAAGCTTCGCGACGCAGAGGGCAGCGCCGACCTCGTGGCCGATGCCGCGCCCGTCGTCCGGTCGGTGGTTGCCGACATCCGGTCCGGAGTGTCTGCTGAGCTGATCGGGTCGCGCTTCCACGCCGGCGTCACCACGCTCGTGGGCGACCTGGCCTGTCGTGCCCGCGACAGCTTCGGGTTGGACACCGTCGCACTCGGTGGCGGAGTTTTCCAGAACGCCTTGCTCTTCAGCTCGACACGGCGCAGGCTGAGGGCACAAGGGTTCACGGTGCTGGCGCCTCGACGTCTGCCACCCAACGACGCAGGAATCGCGCTCGGGCAGCTGCTCGTCGCGGCATCGATGTGAACGAGGAGGAATCGACATGTGCCTTGCCGTCCCAGGACAAGTGGTTCGGGTGGAGATGCGTGATGAAACCCGGATGGCCGAGGTCGACTTCGGCGGCGTCCGCAAGGACGTCTGTCTCGAGTACTTACCGGACGTGACAACGGGCGAGTACGTCATCGTGCATGTCGGTTTTGCCATCCAGCGCCTCGACGAGCAGTCCGCGCACGAGACGCTGGCAAGTTTTGAGAAGCTGGGCATCCTCGAGGAGGAGTTCGGCGACGGGTTCAGCCTGGCAGCCAAGCAGGCCGGCATGGAGGTGCCATCATGAAGTACCTGGAAGAGTTCAGCAACCCCGACCTCGCACGACACCTGCTCGACGAGATCCACGCCACCGCCACGCGGAAGTGGGCGATCATGGAGGTGTGCGGAGGCCAGACGCACTCCATCATCCGGCACGGGATCGACCAGCTCCTGCCCGACCAGATCGAGATGATCCACGGGCCAGGCTGTCCGGTATGCGTCACCCCGTTGGAGATCATCGACAAGGCGCTCGCGATCGCCGCACGCCCTGGCGTGATCTTCTGCTCGTTCGGCGACATGCTGCGGGTGCCCGGCAGCAGCGATGACCTCTTCCGGATCAAGAGCGCAGGCGGCGATGTCCGGGTGGTGTACTCACCGCTCGACGCGCTCAAGCTTGCCCGCGACAACCCGGACCGACAGGTGGTGTTCTTCGGCATCGGTTTCGAGACCACCGCCCCCGCGAACGCCATGACGGTCTACCAGGCCAAGCGCTTGGGGATCGACAACTTCTCCCTGCTCGTTTCCCACGTGCTGGTGCCGCCTGCCATCGCGGCCATCATGGAGTCGCCCACCTGCCGGGTGCAAGCCTTCCTCGCCGCCGGCCACGTCTGCAGCGTGATGGGTACCGCCGAGTACCCGCCACTCGTCGACAGGTATGCCGTCCCGATCGTCGTCACCGGGTTCGAGCCTCTCGACATCCTCGAAGGAATTCGGCGCACGGTCCTGCAACTCGAGCAGGGACGCCACGAGCTGGAGAACGCCTACTCGCGGGTGGTTCCTCCCGAAGGCAACCCGGCGGCCCGGGCCATGCTGGATGACGTCTTCGACATCACCGACCGGGCTTGGCGTGGCATCGGAGTGATCCCGCAGAGCGGGTGGCAGCTGTCGGACAAGTACCGCTTCTATGACGCCGAGGCGAGGTTCGACGTCGGCGGCATCCACACCGACGAGTCCTCGATCTGTCGCTCCGGAGAGGTGCTGCAGGGTCTGATCAAACCGCACGAGTGCGCTGCCTTCGGCAACGAGTGCACGCCACGCAAGCCGCTCGGTGCCACGATGGTGTCCTCCGAAGGTGCCTGCGCCGCCTACTACCTCTACCGACGGCTTGCGCCGGTGCAAGAAGCCGTACCCGAACCCGTGGGGGTACCGGTCCATGGCTGAGCTCCCCGTCGCGTTCGTGGACCTCGACACCTGGGTGTGTCCGGCACCGCTTCGCGACTCCCCCACGATCGTGATGGGTCACGGCGGAGGCGGAGCGTTGTCCGCGGAGCTCGTCGAGCACCTGTTTCTGCCCGCCTACGGCTCGGCGGCGGATGCGGCACTCGGTGACTCGGCCGTCCTCGAGGTCGGGGGGGCCCGCATCGCCTTCTCCACCGACTCCTACGTGGTACGGCCCATGTTCTTCCCTGGTGGCTCCATCGGCGATCTCGCAGTCAACGGTACGGTCAACGACCTTGCGATGTCGGGCGCGCAGCCGATGGCGATGTCGACCGCGTTCATCCTCGAGGAAGGCACTGCCCTGGCTGACCTCGGCCGGGTGGCCGAGGCGCTGGGAGCGGCAGCGACGCGGGCCGGCGTACGACTGGTGACAGGCGACACCAAGGTGGTCGACTCCGGGTCCGGCGACAAGATCTTCGTCAACACCGCGGGCATCGGGCTGATCCCCACCGGAGTCCAGATCGCGCCGCACCGCGCCCGGCCCGGTGACGCGGTCCTGATCAGCGGAGACATCGGCGTTCACGGCGTGGCGGTGATGAGCTGCCGCGAAGGTCTCACCTTCGAGACCCTGGTGGAGAGCGACACCGCGCCGCTGCATGGTCTGGTGGCCGCCATGCTGGCGACCGAGGCCGACGTCCACGTCCTTCGAGACCCCACCCGTGGAGGAGTTGCTGCCTCCCTCAACGAGATCGCTCGTGCCGCCCAGGTCGGCGTCGAGCTCGTCGAGCGTGACCTGCCGATCCCTCAAGACGTCGCAGACTGCTGCGGACTGCTCGGGCTGGACCCCTTGTACGTCGCCAACGAAGGCAAGCTGATCGCGTTCGTCCCTGCCGACCGTGTCGACGAGGTGCTCTCGGCGATGCGCTCTCACGAGTACGGAAAGGCGGCGACGGTCATCGGCACCTGTGTGCCCGACCATCCCGGGATGGTGGTGGCCAAGACCGCTCTGGGCGGCACCCGGGTCGTGGACCTGCCGCTCGGCGAGCAGCTCCCGCGGATCTGCTAGATGTCGGGTCCGGCAACTTTCGCTCGCTACGCGTTCCCGCCCAATGAGCTCGGGTACTGCGGTCCTGCAGGTGCCTCGGCGCTTCTCGAGCGAGGCAGCGCCGGTCTCGACGACGCGGACGTCGCGGACCGGGCTCGAGGCTTCGACGGAGCCTGGCCCTATCTGGAGATCATCGCGGCAGCTGCGGGCATGACCGACCCCCTCGATCCCAGGGTCGTCGAGGCTTACTGGATCGGCAACGAGCTGTTGGACCTGGTGGACCCCAGCGCATGCCTGTTGGAGCTGCGCACAAGGTTCGCGGGTCAGGCGACGAGCAGCCTGGACTCGGCCGAGACGGCGGTACCCCACCACACGTTCCACGTTCTCGCCGTGTATCCCTGGGTCGGCATGCTCGGGCGGGGCAATGACGCCGTGGCGCTCTCCGTCCTCGAGCAGTGCCGAATCCGCTGGGGGACCGTTCGCCGGTTCGACGGTGAGCGGGCCACCGTCGAGACGCAGCCGTTGACCTGGGCTGGTGGGGAGCTGGCGCTCGGACCAAGCCGCGAGGAGAGCGTGCGATGGTCGACAGCAGGCAGCTCTTTGGTGAATCAGCTCGCCGAGGGTGACGTCGTGGCTCTGCACTGGGACTGGGTGTGCGACCTCCTGGACGAGCCACAGTCCACGATGCTGACGCGCCTCACGCAACGACAGCTCTCACTTGCCAACGCCGGGATCAGGGTCGCCTTGCCGCGGTAGGGTGCGCTGTCGTGCCTGACGTGGTGGTCGTAGGGGCGGGGATCGGCGGTATGGCGGCTGCTGCTCGGCTCGCCAAGCTGGGGCACCACGTCACCGTGTGCGAGCGCAACTCTCACGCCGGCGGAGCGATTCACCGCATCGAACGCGACGGGTTCAGCTGGGACTCCGGCCCGGCCGCGACCGGCATCCCGGCGCTCCTGCGAGACCTCTTCCGCACGACGGGGCGGCCGCTCGAGCACTACCTCGACCTTCAGATGTGGTCGGTGTCACGACGCCACCTCTTCCCCGACGGGTCTGCCGTGAACGTACCGACGGGATCGCGCGCCGCGCAGATCGATGCGTTCGACCGCGGCCTGGGCCACGGTGCGGGGCGTGAGTGGTCTCGCCACGTCGACAGCCAGGCCGCCAAATGGGACGTCCTGCGTGAGCAGCTGCTGGACGAGCCCGAGGGAGCGCGTCGGCTGCTCGACCGGCGGGTCGACAAGATTCTGAGGAGCTCGACCAGCCTTGCCGCCAGCCTTCGGAGCTCGTTGGGAGATGCGCGGCTGCGACAGGTGGCTGCACACGCTGTGCTGGAGGCAGGCGCAGACCCTGCCGCCGTGCCGGCGTGGGCGGCTGTGACGGCCTACGCCGAACGCAGCTTCGGGCGCTGGAGCCCGCCGGGGGGCATGGCAATCGTCACCGACGCGCTGGTGACCCGGCTGGCCGAGCGCGGAGTCGACCTAATGCTGGGGTGCGAGGTGGAGGCGATCACCGTTGGCGGGGACGGGAGCGTCAACGGCGTCCGCAGCAGCGACGGAGACCTCGCCGCACGAATCGTCGTCACCGACATCGACCCGCGGACCGTCTTCGGCCGGCTGCTCTCCCGAAATGCCGCGCCGGCTGCCGCCCGAACCTTCGCCACGGCGCGGTCGGCAGCCTTACCGCACCTGACTCATCTGGGTCTGAGCGCAGCGGCGCCGGACCTGCCCCAGGACCTGCCCCAGGAGACCGTGGTGCACGGCGACCAGCCGCTCGTCGTCGTCACCACGGGGCATGCTCCGGACGGCATGAGCGCTTGGACGCTGCGCTGGCGCGGACCGGCCGGACGGGACCCCGTCGAGGAGCTCGCCAGCCGTGGTATCGACGTACGCGGACTGGTGGTCACGCGGGTCGACCGCAGCGCGGTGACTCTGGCCGCCGAGTCGGGCGGCTGCCCCTGGGGTTTGGCGCCGCAGCGGTGGCGCCGGACCGCTCGGCGGGCTGAGCTGCTGCATGCGGTGCCAGGTCTGCACCTGGTCGGTGCGGGCGGGTGGCCCGGACCGTGGATCCCCACCGTGCTGTGGGAGACAGGCCATGTCGCCACGCGCGTCGGCAAGGCGGCGGGCCGCCACTAGGCTCGCCCTCATGAGCGAGGTGACGGCGGCGGACCCGGCGCCGGAGGCCGAGGATCCGGTGAGTTCAGGTTTCCGGGGAGCCATCGCGAGAGTCCTCGACGCGTTCATCGACACCAAGCAGGCTGAGCTGGCCGGGCTCGGGGACGACGTGTCGCCCTTGTTCGCCACCGCGCGTGCCTATATGCAGGGCGGCAAGCGCCTTCGCCCCGCGTTTGCCTACTGGGGATGGTGCGCCGCCGGTGGGCTCCCACAGCAGCGTGGGGGCGTCATCACCGCTGCGGCGGCGATCGAGCTGGTCCACGCCAGCGCACTCGTGCACGACGACGTGATGGACGACTCGGCCACCCGTCGGGGACTTCCCGCAGCGCACCGCCAGTTGGCTCAACTCCGGCGACCTGATGCGATCGTCGGACCGGTCCACCAGTTCCGGCAGTTCGGCGATATGGCAGCCATCTTGCTGGGCGACCTGCTGCTGGCATGGTCCGACGAGCTGCTCGGTCAGAGCGCCTTGAAACCCAAGGCACTGGTACGCGGACGCGTCTACTTCGACAAGCTGCGCACTGAGGTCATCGCCGGGCAGTACCTCGACGTGCTGGCGCAGACGAACGGTACGACGTCTGCGGCCGCCGCGATGCAAGTCGTGCGCTACAAGTCTGCCAAGTACACCGTCGAGCGCCCCCTCCAGTTCGGCGCCGCCCTCGCCAAGGGGTCGCCGCCCCTCCTCACCGCCCTGTCGTCCTACGGCATCCCCCTCGGCGAGGCGTTCCAGCTCCGCGATGACGTGTTGGGGGTGTTCGGCGACTCCGGCGTGACCGGCAAGCCGAGCGGCGACGACATCCGCGAGGGCAAGCGGACACTGCTCATGGCTCGCGCCTTCGACAAGGCGACCACGGCACAGCGCAAGGTGCTCGAGGCGAATCTCGGCCGCGCCGATGTGGATGCCGCCGGCGTGGCGGCGGTGCAGGAGGTGCTGCGCGGCACCGGCGCGCTCGCGGCTGTCGAGACCGTCATTGCCGAGCTCACCAGTGCTGCACTGACCTCGCTAAGCCGCGCGCCCATCGAGGACAACGAGCCGCGCAAGGCACTGCACACACTGGCTGACCGCGCCACTCGGCGCTCCGTCTGACGGCTCAGGTGATGACCTGCGCGCGCCGGCGCACCTCGGTGCCGCGGTCCTCACGCAGCGCGTCAATGGGCCGTCCCGGGAGCGTGTCGTCGGGGGTGTAGAGCCACTCGATTGACTCCTCAGGGCTGAACCCGTGGTCGGCGAGCAAAGTCAGCGTGCCGCTCAGGCCCTTGACCACCACCCCGTCCACCAGGAAGTCGGCGGGCACGGCCGGCTCACGGAGCTCGGGTCGGCGCACCGCCGCCAGCTGCCGCTCCTTGGTGAGCTGCCGGACCTTGGTACTGCTCACTCCCAGCTCGTCCGCCACCTGAGAAAACGTGAGCCAGGAGTCGACAAGTGTGGCTAGGTCCTCAGTCATCGCACCAGCCTGCCATGCCTGGTTTTCCGCTCACGAGGAGCCGCCGCTTCAGGCGGCGAGGAGCCCCGAGGGGTATGTCGGAGCTGCGGCGAGGCTGCCGGTCCGGGCGTGATCGGCTCCGTAGACTTCCCAGGTGGATACCTACGCCACGTCCGCGGGTTCCGCCGCTGCCGACCGTCTCGTCGGGCGTGTGCTCGACCGGCGCTACCTGGTCGGCGCCCGGATCGCCCGCGGCGGCATGGCCACGGTCTACGAGGCGACCGACCTGCGACTCGACCGCCGGGTCGCCCTCAAGGTGGTCCCCGAGGCGTTGTCCGACGACGAGACATTCAGCCGCCGCTTCGTTCGTGAGGCCCGCGCCGCCGCCCGCTTGACCCACCCCAACGTGGTCGCGGTGTACGACCAGGGGGAGGACTCCGGCGTCCTCTTCCTCGCGATGGAGTACGTCGCCGGACGCCATACGCTGCGCGACACCATCCGCGCCGAGGCGCCGCTCGCGCCATCGCGAGCGCTGGCGATCATGGAGGAGGTGCTCAAGGCGATCTCGGCTGCCCACGAGTCGGGCATCATCCACCGTGACATCAAGCCGGAGAACGTCCTCATCGACCCGCGGGGGCAGGTCAAGGTGGCCGACTTCGGACTCGCCCGGGCGATCAGCTCTGCCACGAGCGCCACATCGACCGGCGGCGTGCTGATGGGGACGGTTTCCTACCTGCCGCCCGAGCTCGTCACGGACGGGCACGCCGATGCTCGGTCCGACGTGTACTCGCTGGGCGTACTGACCTTCGAGCTCCTCACCGGAACGAAGCCGCACGAGGGCGACAGCCCGATTCAGGTCGCCTACAAGCATGTGCACCACGACGTCCCAGCCCCCTCGAGCCTGGTCGAGGCGATCCCGCCGTACGTCGACGCCTTCGTCGCCAGGGCCACCAACAGGGAGCGAGACGTGCGGCCGGCCGACGCTCACGTCATGCTGCAGCAGCTGCGGCGCGTTCGCCACGCCCTCGACCGAGGCGTCCTCGACGACCAGGAGCTGACCGACGACCTGACGCCGACGACGGCCCTGGGATCGCTGGGTGCTGCGGTCGCCCAAAACGGGGCTGGGGATCAAGACGACGTCTTCGACGTCGGCGCATATGACGACTTCGCCTCGGCCACCACCCGTCTCGGCGACCACCCGACGCGCGCCGTCAGTAGCCCTGTCGCGCCTGCTGCCCCACGAGGGTCGACAGCGGTGGGCTCACCGCCCGACCGCCGTGGGCGCCGGCGGGGTCTCATCGCGTTGGTGGTCGTGCTGCTCCTCGCGGCGGCGGCGGCTCTGGGTGGCTGGTACTACGGCGTCGGACGCTTCGCGCAGACTCCGGACCTGTTGAGACTCACCCAGAACCAGGCCGAGGCCAAGGTCCACTCCGCAGGTCTGTCGCTCACGATCTCCGGGGCGACGTACTCCGAGACGGTCGACGAGGGCCACATCGTGTCGACCGACCCTGGGCCTGGAGAGCAGGTGGCGCGCGACGGTGCGGTCATCGCGGTCATCTCCAAGGGTCCTGAACGCCACAAAGTGCCGGATCTCAGCGACATGACCAAGTCGCAGGCGACTGCCGCCGTGACAAGCAGCTCCCTGAGTGTCGGTCAGACGAGACGGCGGTGGAGCGAAAGCGTCCACAGGGGCGGTGTGATCACCTTCAGCCCCCACGCCGGCAAGCCGTTGCACCGAGGCGACCCCGTCACGCTGGTGGTCAGCCGGGGTCCCGCGCCGATCAAGGTCACGGACCACACCGGCCAGTCCGCGCAGGACGCGGAAGCGGCACTCGACGAGCAGGGACTGCAGGTGAGACGGCGCGAGCACTACGACGACGGGGTCGCCGCGGGACTGGTGGTCGCCCAGCGACCGTCCGAAGGCGTGCTGCACAAGAGTGACCAGGTCACGCTGGTGGTGAGTCGCGGACCGCATCTGGTCGAGGTGCCCGACGTCTTCGCCCAAGGTGTGGAGGCGGCCACCCAGACCCTCACGGATGCGGGATTCGAGGTCGAGACCGTGGAGGGCTCGCCATACCTCGGACTGGGCTACGTGAGCTCGGTGTCGCCCGGGGCGGGCGAGGTGGTGCCGTACGGCTCGACCATCACGTTGCAGATCGTCTGAGCCGCGCGCGTGACGCCTGCCGCGGCCCGACGGGGACTTCCCACGCTTGCTCTGCTCGGCGTCACCGCCGCGTGGGGGTCGACCTTCTTCCTGATCAAGGACCTGTTGGCGGAGCTGTCGGTGCTCGACTTCTTGTCGTTGCGCTTCGCGCTGGCGGCGGTGGTCCTGGTCGCGCTGTCACCGCGTGCGGTCGCAGCCATGTCACGCGACGAGCTGCGACAAGGGGTGCTGCTCGGACTCGTCTACGGTGTGGCCCAGGTGCTGCAGACCACTGGTCTGGAGCGCACTCCGGCGAGCGTCTCGGGATTCGTCACGGGCATGTATGTCGTCGCGACGCCGCTCCTCGCTGCCTGGTTGCTCAAGGACAAGGTGCCCGGCGGCGTATGGTTCGCGGTCCTCGTCGCGACTGCCGGCCTTGGCTTCCTGTCGCTCCAGGGCTTCGCCGTCTCTCCCGGCGTTGCCCTCATCTTCGTCTCGGCTCTGCTGTACGCCCTCCACATCATCGGGCTTGGCCGCTGGTCGGCGACGTCCAACGTCTTCGGGCTCTCGATCGTGCAGATGGCCGTCATCTGCCTCATCTGCACCGTCACAAGCGCACCGAACGGCATCGGTGCCCCGGACACGGCGGCAGGATGGGCGTCGCTGTCCTACATGGCGGTGGTCTGCGGTTCACTGGCGCTGCTGGGGCAGACCTGGGCACAGGCTCACCTGCCGGCGACCAGAGCCGCGGTGATCATGACGATGGAACCCGTGTGGGCCGCCTTCTTCGCCGTACTGCTCGGTGGTGAACATCTGAGCGCCCGCATGCTCGTCGGCGGCGGTCTCGTGCTGGTCGCGATGTACGTCGTCGAGCTGTCGCCCGGCCGCAGAGTCGAGGTCGAGGTGCCGCACCTCACCGGGTGAGCATCCAGCCGTTTCGGCCGCTGCGCTCACCGGTTCAGGCTGCCGATCACGACGGTGGCGTCCAGGGCCTCGGAACTGGCCACCTGGGCGACCAGACCGCTGCGGGTGAAGATCTCGACGGTCGCTTGTGCCTGGCTCGCACTGGTCTCGACCAGCAGGTGACCTCCTGGAGCCAACCAGCGGGGGGCCGCCGACGTCACCCTGCGTTGGGTCTCGAGCCCGTCCTCCCCGCCGTCGAGCGCCACTCGTGGCTCGTACAAGCGCGCCTCGGCCGGCATCAGCCCGAGCGCCTCGGTGGGGACGTAGGGCGCGTTGGCCACCAGGACGTCGACGCGGCCCCGCAACGTCGACGGCAGCGGGTCGTAGAGGTCCCCCTCATAGACCCGGCCACCGGTAGCCGCAGCATTGCGGCGAGCACAGTGCACCGCCGCGGGGTCGATGTCGACTGCGTACCACTCGACCATTCCCGCAGCAGCCAGGGCAGCGCCGACGGCGCCAGACCCACAGCACAGGTCGACGAGAACTGGGAGTGCGGATGAAGCGCCACGGTCGGGCCTCTGTGCGGCAGCCCGCTGGACCAGAGGAGCGGCCTGTCGCACGAGAAGCTCGGTGCGGCGGCGAGGCACGAACACCTCGGGCTCTACTGCGATCCGCAGGCCGCAGAACTCCGCCCAGCCGAGAACCTGCTCGAGCGGCAGACCTGCCGCTCGACGTTCGACGAGGGCAGAGAGGTCGCCAGACGTCTGCGCGGCGGCAACCAGGAGGCGGGCCTCTTCCTCGGCGAACACGCAGCCGGCGGCCCGCAGCCTGGTGACGGTGCCGGCGAGCTCGGTGCCTACCTCCGGCTCGATGGCCTCCGACCGTGGAAAGGCGTCCTGACAGGAACCCATAGGAAGCTACCCGCCGAGTGCGTTGGCGAGGACGTCGGCAGCACGGTGCGCATCACGCGAGTCAATCCCGAGATGGGTGACCGCCCGCAGGACTCGGGGTCCGACAGCGGAGACGAGCACACCCTGCGCTCGGCAGCGGTCCACCGCCCCGGCGGCGTCGTCGGTCGGTACCACCACGATGTTCGTCTCGACCGAGTGGCGCGCGAGTCCGGCTGCCGCAGCCACGATCGCCGCGTTGGCGTGGCCATCGGCGAGTCGCTCGACGTGGTGGTCCAGTGCGTGCACGTCCGCCGCGGCCAAGATGCCCGCCTGCCGCCACCCACCGCCCAGTCGCTTGCGCCAGATGCGGGCGTCCGCCACAAGCTCTGCATCGCCGAGCATGAGCGAGCCCACCGGTGCCCCGAGCCCCTTGGAGAGACTGACCATCGCAGTGTCGGCGCCGGCGCAAAGCTGCTCCAGCGGCGTACCGGTGCGGACATGGGCGTTCCAGACCCGCGCGCCGTCAAGGTGGACCCGCACTCCGTGGCGAACGGCGAGCTCACGTATGCCGGCGAGAACGGCGCGAGGTTGGACCCGCCCGCCGGCGAAGTTGTGGGTGTTCTCGATCGAGATGCACGATGTGCGTACCAGGAAGGGCCCGAGGTCCGGCGCGAGGAGTGCCTCGACGAGCTGGGGGTCGGCGTGGCCGAGAGGATGGCTCCAGGTGCGCACCGTCACCGCGTTGACGACGCCATGAGCACCCATCTCGGCCCGGGCCACCTGGGCACCGAACTCGCCCAGCACCTCCGTGCCCCGCTCGACGAGCGCACGCACAGCAAGGAGGTTGGCCAATG
>JBPCRX010000031.1:0-26103 GCA_050996395.1 Nocardioidaceae bacterium | reverse complement strand
CAACGCTGGCCAGCCGTTCAGGTTCCCTTCTTCCCGTCTGGCTGGCGCGAGCTGGCTTCCCTGTCGCCGTCGTCATGGTTCTCGGGGCGTTCCCTCTCGGTCAGTTCATGTTCGCGCTGTTTGCCCTATGGCTGCTTCTCGTAACCGTCGTCCTGATCCGCACCCATCCGCCGCGGCAAGGTTGATTCTTCAATCCACCGCTTACATCGCTGACCTCTAGTGGGGCAATGAGTGCGCGTTCGTTGACTGAGTCGCTCCGACGGTCGGTCCAGCAGCGAGTCAATCGCGGCGGTATGACGCATATTCGCTGCTTGTCAGGCCAACATGGGCAACCGCGCGACATCGAGCGAAACGCACGGCGCCGACAGCCGCCACCCATTGGGCCGGACTGATGAGTCTTCTTGCGCGCGGAAGCCCAAACCCTGGAAGTGCGGCAAAGCATCGATTCGGATGGTTGGCTCAGCGCACGGGCGGTTGCGGGCCTGTTGCTCGCGTGCTGGGCCGCCGCCCGCGGTTGGCTGGACGTTGCCGGCTGGTGGCCGCAGGATTGACGCCATGAGCGTCAAACGCGGTGGGAGAACAAGCCGCCTCCCCAGAAGATGCTGGTGAAGATCGGTTCGGGGCTCAGCCTCGTCGCCCCAGCTCGCGCCAGCCCTCGACGCCGACAGACATCGTGGACCCCAACGTAGTCGCGGAGGCTCAGGTCGTGACTCCCCAGTCGGCTAGGGTTGCGGAGCAGAAGTCGTCGTTGGTACCGGTGGAGCCGAAGACCAGCTCGCTGGACAGCTCGGTGTCGTCGTCGGGGTTGGACAGCGTGCCGTTGTAGTCGACGACGATCCTGAACCTCACCTGGCCGGAATTCTTTGCGATGAGCTTGCCCTCGTCTCCGTAGGTGCGTTCGCCGCCGGTGAGGAGCTGGACGATGGTCAGCGTGCCGTCGCCGTTGTTGGTGATCTTGAGGTCTTTGCTCGTGGTGCGGGGCTGGATGTCGGTGGCGGTCTGTCCGGTGGCTCGGCGGGTGTACACGATCACGACCCGGGTGTGGTCCATTCCGTAGAAGACCGAGTCCCGTCCCTGCAAGCGTGCCAGGAAGCTGCCGTCGACGGTGAAGCTGCCGTCGACGACCAGACCGGGCACGCCGCAGAAGTTGTCGTTATTTCCGAGATGATGGGCCTGGCCGTCCGGTACGGCGCGATCACCCACAACCCGGTCCGTGAGATCGAGCGGATCGAGGCCAGCCCCCGGCGCGAGCCTAGGGCGCTGACCGGGCAGGAGCGCGTCGAGCTGCTCCGCCAGCTTCAGGCCGACGAGAAGGCACGACGCCGCGATCTTCCCGACCTCGTGTTCTTCATGCTGGCGACCGGGGGTCCGGATCGGGGAGGCGCTAGCCGTTGTCTGGTCCGACGTCGACTTCGACGCCGGCACGGTGCGGATCGCCAGCACCCTGATCCGCGTCCGACACGAGGGACTGCTGCGCAAGGGCAGCAAGAGCCGAGCGGGGGAGCGGACCCTCGCCCTGCCAGCCAGTGCCATCGCGATGCTCCGTCGCCGGTTCATGAACGGCGCCCGTCTTGACCAGCCGTTGTTTCCTGACGTCCTCGGCGGCTTCCGTGAACCCGCCAACGTCCGCCGCGAGTTCCGGGAGGCACGCGGGGACGAGACGCTTGCCTGGATCACCTCGCACTCGTTCCGCAAGACGGCGGCGACGATCCTCGATGAGGCGGCGCTCTCGGCGCGCCTGGTGGCTGACCAGCTCGGCCACGCGCGTCCGTCCATGACCCAAGACGTCTACCTGGCCCGCCGTGCCGTCGACTCCCACGCTGCTGCCGCACTCGAAGCCGCACTCGGGGGCTTGGCCGAGCCAGCGACCGCCGAAAGTAATGGCAAAACAATGGCCAAGAAGAAGGTCACCAAGCCTGAGGGCCGCTGACCAGGCGGTTTGTGCGCCATCAGGGACTCGAACCCCGAACCCGCTGATTAAGAGTCAGCTGCTCTGCCAATTGAGCTAATGGCGCGCGGAAGCGACTGAAGCGTACCAGCGAAGAACGCCGCTGCCGTTGCTGCTCCGAGCGGTCGAGAGCCATCTGAGGGAACGCTAAGACTCTCCTGCGCGAACTGCGCGAGCATGCTCGCACCGCCTCGGCGCCTCTACGCTTTGGCAGTGACACAGGGGGCGCGGTCGATCTGGAGCCGGGCGGAGGCCCACCCGGTGCGAACCCTGGCGATCGCAATCGTCTTCGCCGGCGCGCTGCGAGCTCCGTTCCTGACGGTGCCGTACACGCCCGACGAAGGCGGCTTCTTGATGGTTGCCCATCAGTGGCACGGCCGCGGCGACGGCCTGTACACCAACCAATGGGTCGACCGTCCCCCGCTGCTCCTCCTGGTGTTCAAGCTGGCGGATGTAGTGGGTGGCGGCCCGGTCATGCTGCGTCTCCTGTGCTTCGTGTTCGGCTGTATATCCATAAGCGCGGCGTGGTGGGCGGGTAGGACTATCGCTGGTGCGCGAGGTGCCGTGGCTGCGGCGCTTGTCACTGGGGCCATCACGTCAAGCTTCGCTAACGACGGTTTCGTCCTGACGGGTGAAGCCGTCGGCGTCGCCTTCGTGATGTCGAGCTGTGCGCTGCTCCTGCACGCTGTCTATGGAGGCAAGTCGGCACCCGTGGCCGCCTCCTGGGCGATTTTGGCGGGGTTGCTCGCCGGAATGGCCTTTCTGTCGAAACAGAACTTCATCGATGCCGGCATCTTCGCGGCAGTTCTCCTGGGTACCGGGCTGCGCTCCTGGTGGCGACTCGCGCTGGCCGGACTGTGGGGTCTCGCTCTGCCGTTTCTCGTCACCGTCGCCTGGGCTCGCAGCCCAGACGGGCCAGGGCTGAACCGGCTCTTGGTGGCGATGTTCCGCTTCCGGGAGCGGTCGCTGAACGTGATCGAAGATGCCTCTCTCGACGCTCCTCTCCAGCGCCTGAAGATGCTCGGAGTCATCGCCGTGGTGACAGGTCTCGTGCTGCTCATGTGGCAGGTCGTCGCGGCCGTACGGCGTACCTCACCACGCCGGAACCTGCGTCTCGCGGTGGCCTCCATGTTGCTGTACGCAGTTCTGAGCATCCTCGTGGGCGCCAGCTGGTGGGCCCACTACCTACTGCAGTTGGTTCCGGTACTCGCCATGGGAACGGCGCTAGCCACCCGACATGTCGCGGGACGACTGTCCTCGCGGGTGGCGACGTCCTACTGTGTCGTCGCAGCAACAGTCATCACGATGGCCTTAGCGGGATGGACATGGGCAGGGCATCGTCCGGTCGCCCAGGAGCAGACGGTGGCGGACTATCTGCGCCACGCGTCCCAGCCGGACGACTCGGTCGTCCTTGGCTATGGGGCCCCAAACATCATCGAGATGTCCGGACTGACCACGCCGTACCGTTACTCATGGAGCTTGCCGGTGCGCACGCGTGACCCGCACCTGAAAGAACTGGTCGCAGTGCTGGCCGGGCCGGACGCCCCGACCTGGCTGGTCGAGATCGGCGACTTCGACTGGTGGGGTCTCGACAACGCGGAGTTCCAGCAGGTTCGGGCCGAGCGCTACCGGCAGGTGTCGACGGTCTGTGGCCACGCAATCTATGAGCTCGTCGGCCAGTCACGGGAGCTGCCGCCGGCGCCCGTCTGCCCCTGAGGTGCCGCCCGAAGCACTCCGACGACGGGATCGGGGCCGTCTGCCTGCGTTGTCGTTCGCGCAGATCGTTCAGTCGTCGGAGGTCTCGCTGGCGACACGCATCCGGCCTACGGCCGTCCACTTGCCCTTCTCGAACGACGCCAGCTCCTTTTCAGCCTTGTCGACGATGGTGAGCTTGCCGTCGACCACCTTGCGGGAGGCGTCGTTGGGGAATCTCTGCACTTTGCCGTCGGGCAGCAAGACTTTGAGTCGCATGCAGCGATTGTGGCAGACCGGGGCGACAACGGCGCCACCGGTGACGCCACAGATGTTCACGTCTGGGGTGAGTGACGGGACTTGAACCCGCGGCCACCTGGACCACAACCAGGTGCTCTACCAGCTGAGCTACACCCACCATTGGAGCGCGCCGGCCACTCACATGATCGACGGCTAGAGAAGTGTAGCGGCTGACAGCCGACCTCAAGTTGCGGGCGGAGTGTCTCCTCTGCTCAAAGATCCTCCGTGCAAATCGGCCATTGACCGAGCCGCATCAGAATCTGGTCCCGGCGGTACGACGAACACCGCCGCGCGGTAATAGCGAAGCTCTTCGATGCTTTCTCTGATGTCGGCGAGCGCTCGATGGTTCCCCGACTTCGAGGGGCTTGCGTAGTAGGCGCGCGGGAACCAGTGGCGTGACAACTCTTTTATGGACGACACGTCGACCACGCGGTAGTGCAGATGCGATTCGAGCTCGTACATGTCTCGACTCAGAAAAAGGCGATCTGTCCCCACGCTGTTTCCGGCCAAGGGAGCTATGCCTGCCTCCGGCACCAGCGATCGGACGTAATCGAGAACCTGGTGCTCGGCTGTCGCAAGATCGACGCCATCGTCGAGCACGTCCAGCAGACCCGAGGTGATGTGCATGATACGAACAACGTCTGTCATCTGTTCGAGTGCAGAATGTGGAGGCTTGATGACAACGTCGACGCCGGCACCAAGGACGTTCAGTTCGAAGTCGGTCACGAGTGCGGCCACCTCGATCAACGCGTCGGTGCGAAGGTCGAGGCCGGTCATCTCGCAGTCAACCCACACCAGCTTGTCGTTCATGGCGTGAGCACGTCAGTTGGCTGCCTCGAACTGCTGGCGAACGTCCTCGGGGATACGTCCGCGGTCGGGCACCTTGATGCCGTGCGACTGCGCCCAAGCCCGGACCGTCTTGGCATCGGGGCCGATCTTGGTCGTCTTGATCGTTCTGCCCCGATTGTTCATCCGCCGAGCTGCTGAGACATAACGTTCGAGGATTTGGCGCAGCTCTGCTTGTTCGGCGGCGCTCAGGTCGATTTCAAACGATTGTCCGTCGAGGGCGAATTGAAGCGTCTTGGACTCTGTGTCACTAATCGGTTGCTCAGACAGATCGGAGAGGAATTCAACACGTTCGAGTTTGGCCACAGGAACTCCTTGCTTCTGAGGGATGATCGGGGATCAGCGTACGCCGCCGCGCAGCGTTTGCCAATACTCGGCGATTCATTGCGTGAAAGGAAGCCAGAACGTGCTGCACAAAGTGCTGGGATGCTGGGCGCGCCCGGCAGGATTCGAACCTGCGACCGACGGATTAGAAGTCCGTTGCTCTATCCAGCTGAGCTACGAGCGCCTTCTCTGAGCAAGTGGTCGTGCATTTCTTGCTCAGGTTCTCGCAGTCTACTGACGCTGGGACCTCAATCCTCCGCGGAGACCATCGGGTCTGAACTGTGGTAGCGGCAGGTGGCCGCCGATCGAACGTGATGCGGCGGGAGAACGGCGTCAGTGCTGGTGAAGGCTCTAAACTTCACCCAAACATGTAGTGACCTTCCGCGACCGCATGTGCCATCGAAGGGATGCCTGTGAGTGATCTCGGTCCTCCTACCGAGCTCCTGGGCGTGCTCGTGCGCTTGCGTCAAAGCCTCGTCGACCACGCGCTGCCGTTCGAGTCCGCGACGGTCGACGTCGCCCGGCGTGAGCGGCAGTCTGTCGTACAACAGCTCGACGACTACATCATCCCGAGGCTTGTCCAGATCGAGGCGCCGTTGCTGACTGTGGTGGGCGGCTCGACTGGCGCAGGCAAGTCCACTCTTGTCAACAGCCTGATCGGCCACCGGGTCAGTGCACCGGGTGTGCTCCGGCCGACGACACGCTCCCCAGTGTTGGTCCACAACCCTGGGGACTCCCACTGGTTCGGCACCGACCGGCTGCTTCCGGAACTGCGACGGACCGCTGAGGCAACACACGACCAGGACACCCTCCAGCTCGTATCCACTCATGACCTTCCCGCTGGAATTGCCATCCTGGACGCGCCGGATGTCGACTCGGTCGAGGAGCGCAACCGGCGGCTGGCCGCGCAGCTGCTGGGAGCGGCCGACCTGTGGCTGTTCGTCACGTCAGCAGCACGCTATGCCGACCAGGTGCCATGGGATTTCCTGAAGGCGGCCGCTGAGCGCAGTACCGCCGTCGCCGTGGTCCTCGACCGAACCAGCCCTCGCGCGTTGCGTGAGGTCAGCAGCCATCTGGCGCGCATGTTGGCAGCTCGCGGACTTGGTGAGTCTCAGCTTTTCACGGTGCCTGAGTCGGAGGTCGACGACGAAGGGTTGCTACCGAGTGAAGCCGTCGCCTCGATCCGTTCCTGGCTCGACTCGCTCGCTGGGGACGCTCAGGCTCGCTCGGACGTCGTACGCAAGACCTTGGACGGTGCTGTGCGTTCGCTCGGCCACCGGTCTCGTCTCGTCGCGGAGGCTCTGACCGCCCAGGAGCAGATCGGCGCAGAGCTTGCCAAGGCCGTCATGTCGTCGTACCTCCGCGAGCTCACCGCGGTGGAGGACGCCTGCGAGGACGGCACCCTGCTCCGCGGTGAGGTGCTGGCACGGTGGCAGGAGTTCGTTGGCACCGGAGAGCTCATGCGCAGCATCGAGGATCGTGTCGGCCGGATCCGTGACCGACTCATCAGCGCGGCGCGTGGTCGTCCCCAACCATCGCGCCGGCTGACCGTCGCTGTCGAGTCCGGCCTTCAGACGCTCATCGTCGAACATGCCGAGGCGGCAGCCGAGCGGACAGCGGCCAGCTGGCGGGCGAGTTCCGCCGGTCAGCAGGTACTTGACCATGCCGGTGCCGACCTCAGTCGCGCCTCACGGGATCTGCGTCCTCGCACCGAGGCGAGCGTGCGGGCATGGCAGTCGGCGGTCCTCGACCTCGTACGCGCCGAGGGCAGCGACCGAAGAGCAACGGCCCGCTTCCTTGCCTACGGGGTCAACGGGCTGGGCGTGGCCCTGATGGTGGTAATCTTCGCGCAGACCGCCGGCTTGACCGGTGCAGAGATCGGTGTCGCCGGCGGGACGGCAGTCGTGGGCCAGCGCATCCTCGAGGCGGTTTTCGGCGACCAAGCGGTACGCAGGCTTGTCGACCTGGCTCGCGAGGACCTCCGGCGCCGGGTGGAGCAGGAGCTGTGGCAGCCCGAGAGGCAGCGGTTCCTCGACGTGTTGGCCGAGAGCTCTGTCTCGGAGGGGGCGGGAGAGCAGCTTCTGCAGCTGTCGCGAGAAGTGGACGACCTGCAATGGCTGGGGCAGCGACGATGAGTGCCGTGGTCGAGACCCTCCGCCGACTCACGGGTCGGTCCTCCGACGTGGTGGAGCGGGTCGAGGGTCTGCAGCGGGCCGCCGAGGCAGCTCAGGGCCGACTCGACCCAGCGTCCGTGACCGGTGCCCAAGCGGTAGTCGAGCAGGTGGCATCGCGCCTGCGTCTGTCCGGTGAACACACCGTCGTGGCGTTGGCAGGTGCCACCGGATCGGGTAAGTCGTCGCTTTTCAACGCGCTGTGCGGCCTTGACCTCGCAGCAGTAGGTGTCAAGCGGCCGACCACATCTTGGGCACTCGCGTGTGCCTGGGGACCCGAAGGGGCGAACGAGCTCCTCGACTGGCTGGGAATCCCCAAAAGGCACCAGGTCAACCGGATGGGGATGCTCGACGAGACTGCCGCCGACAAGGATCTGCAAGGTCTGGTCCTGCTCGACCTTCCCGACCACGATTCCACCGAGTTGTCCCATCATCTGGAGGTAGACCGCCTCGTTCAGCTTGCTGATGTGCTGATCTGGGTTCTCGATCCTCAGAAATATGCTGATGCTGCCATCCACGACCGCTTCCTGCGTCCCTTGCAGTCCCACGCCGAAGTGATGATGGTGGCCCTCAACCATGTGGACGAGATCTCCGAGTCCGACGCCAGGTCCTGCATGTCCGACCTCCACCGGTTGCTGCAGCAGGACGGACTTCACGGTGTCCCCGTCTTCGCCACGTCGGCCAGTCGCGGTGACGGGCTCGCAGAGCTGCGCCGAGCGCTGGTCGAGCGCGTCTCGCAGAAGAAGTTCGCCCGCGAGCGGCTCACCGCAGATGTCAAGGCGGCTGCGACATCCCTCGCTGAACAGACCGGATCCGCATCGGCGCCCGACGTTCGCGCGAGCGCTCGAGGCGACCTGACCGACGCGTTGCAGGACGCGGCCGGTGTCGAGGTTGTGGTCGGGGCGATCGAGGCGGTGTCGCTCATGCGGGGCCGCCGCGCGACCGGATGGCCGCTGGTGTCGTGGGTGGGCGGTCTTCGGCCGGACCCTTTACGCAAGCTCAAGCTCACCTCGAAGGGCGCTCCAGTAGTCGCGCAGACCAACATCCCGGTCGCCAACAGCGTCCAGCGCGCGCGGGTCGACGGTGCTGTCCGATCCGCTTCGGACACGGTGAGCGCAGATCTGCCCAAGCCGTGGGGGGCCTCCGTGCGCGCGGCTTCCCTGGCGCGGATCGACGACGTCGCCAGGAGTCTTGACAGCGCGGTATCCGGCACCGACCTCGGCCTGTCGCGTGACCCATGGTGGTGGCGGCTGGTCCGGGTGCTGCAGTGGGTTCTATGCCTCGCCGCTCTTGCGGGAGCCGTCTGGCTCGCCACCCTGGCGGTGCTCGCCTACCTGCAGATGTCGGCCCCTGATCCTGCCCATCTCGGGCCGTTGCCGATCCCGACCTTGTTGCTCGTCGGTGGTATCGCTGCTGGACTGGTGCTTGCAGTGGTGTGCCGGGTCGGAGTGCAGATCTCGGCCCGTCGTCGAGCGCGACGAGCCCAAGATCGCCTGCAGGCCAGTATCCAGCGGGTGTCGGACGGCCTCATCGTCGCACCCATGCAGGCGGAGATCGACGCTTACGTTCGCTGCAGGGACGGGCTGGCCGTCGCTCTGAGGCGTTGAGCGCCGAGGCCACGCACGGCCGATGAAGCGCCGCGGCCCACAGGCCGCCAGCGTGCCGGATGACTCTACAAGGACGTGGCACCACCGCGCGCGAGGTCATCGGCCGCCACCACCATGGATCTCACCCACTACTCGAGGAGGAACCATGACGGACACCGTGATTCACATGGTCGGGCACGTCGGCACTGACATCGACCACCGCAAGATCGGCAACGGTACGGACCTCAGCACCTTCCGGCTGGCCACGACCCCTCGTCGCTGGGATCGCGTCACTAGGCAGTACGTCGACGGCACGACAAGCTGGATCACGGTGCAGTGCTGGCGCTCACTTGCAGAGCACGTCCGGGACTCGTTGCGTCGGGGGGACCCGGTGATCGCGGTCGGCAAGCTCAAGACCGAGGAGTGGACCAAGGACGGCGTGCGCAACTCGCGGTTCATCCTCGAGGGCACTTCCGTCGGGCACGACTTGAACCGAGGGGTCAGCTCCTTCCGCAAGGTCGTTCGCCAGCCTGACAGCCCTCTGGACGACACGGCCGAGGTCCAGGACGCTTTGCACGAGATCGAGGAAGCGGAGCAGGTGGGCTACGCCGAGGACTCGGCGTCGGGATTGCTGCTCCGAGAGGCGTCCTGAGCTCGGGCTGCTGTGGGGGAGCCGGCCGCTGCGCCGTAGGCTTCCGCACCATGGCCGACTTCGTCTTCACCTTGCGTAATGTGCGCAAAGCCCACGGCGACAAGGTGGTCCTCGACAACGTGACCTTGTCGTTCCTGCAGGGTGCGAAGATCGGTGTGGTCGGGCCCAACGGCACTGGCAAGTCGACTCTGTTGAAGATCATGGCGGGTCTCGAGCACGCCTCCAACGGTGACGCGCTGCGTGATCCGGATGCGACCGTCGGCATTCTGCTTCAGGAGCCACCGCTCACCGAGGGCACGACCGTCCTCGACAACGTCGAGGAGGCGGTGGCGGACATCAAGCGTCAGCTCGATCGTTTCAACGAGATCTCGAACGAGCTCGCCGATCCCGACGCCGACTACGACACGCTCCTCACCGAGATGGGTGATTTGCAGACCGACCTCGACCACGCCAGCGCGTGGGACGTCGACTCTCGGCTCGAGCAGGCGATGGATGCGTTGAGGTGTCCGCCGGCCGACAGCATCGTCGACCGTCTCAGCGGGGGAGAGCGGCGGCGCGTTGCCTTGTGCAAGCTCCTGCTTCAGCAACCCAGCCTGCTACTGCTCGACGAGCCGACCAACCACCTTGACGCCGAGAGCGTCCAATGGCTGGAGCAACACTTGTCGTCGTACTCAGGGGCCGTTCTCGCGGTGACGCACGACCGCTATTTCCTGGACAACGTGGCGGAGTGGATCCTTGAGCTCGACCGGGGCAAGGCTCACCCGTACGAGGGCAACTACTCGACCTATCTCGAGGCCAAGAAGAACCGGCTCGTCGTCGAAGGGCGCAAGGACGCGAAACGGCAGAAGATTCTGGAACGCGAACTCGAGTGGGTGCGCTCCAACCCCAAAGCCCGACAGGCGAAGTCGAAGTCGCGGTTGGCCCGCTATGAGGAGCTCGCAACCGAGGCGGAGCGTGGTCGACGCGTCGACCTTCAAGAGATCAACATCCCTGCCGGTCCACGGCTGGGAGACGTGGTCCTCGAAGCCGATGGCCTCACCAAGGGCTACGGGGCCAGGCTCCTCATCAACGACCAGAGCTTTACGCTGCCGAGGGCCGGCATTGTGGGAGTCGTGGGGCCGAACGGTGTTGGCAAGACGACCCTGTTCCGCATGGTCACCGGAGAGGAGTCGCCCGACGCGGGCGTCCTCAAGGTCGGCAACACCGTCAAGATCTCCTACGTCGACCAGAGCCGCGGCAGCATCGATCCGAAGAAGAACGTCTGGGAGGCGGTGTCGGACGGGCTGGACCACATCAAGGTCGCCAACTTCGAGATGCCCAGCAGGGCCTACATCGCCTCCTTCGGTTTCAAGGGGCCCGACCAGCAAAAGCTCGCGGGGATCCTCAGCGGCGGGGAGCGTAATCGGCTCAACCTCGCGTTGACGCTCAAGATGGGTGGCAACATGCTGCTCCTCGACGAGCCCACCAACGACCTCGACGTCGAGACGCTGCAGTCCTTGGAGGATGTGCTGTTGGAGTTTCCGGGCTGCGCCGTCGTGATCTCGCACGACCGGTGGTTCCTCGACAGGGTGGCTACTCACATCCTCGCGTGGGAGGGTGACGCGGCCGATCCTGCCCGATGGTTCTGGTTCGAGGGCAACTTCGCCGACTACGAGGTCAACAAGGTCGAACGACTGGGCGCCGAGGCGGCCCGACCGCACGCCGTGACCTACCGTCGACTCACCCGAGACTGAGGCAGCCAGTCGACCGATTCACTCGAGTTCCGAAACCATTGCCGCGAAGGATTGCCCGATCACCGCCATGTCCTCGTCGCCGATCACGTCGATCATCGACCGGCGTACCGACTCGACGTGGTCCGGGGCTGCACGGGCGAGCCGCGCGTAGCCCTCGGCTGTCAACTGCGCGATGATGCCTCGCCGGTCTGACGGGCACTCGCTACGCAGAACTAGTCCCGCCGCCTCCATGCGGGCAACAGTGTGGGTTGTGCGGCTCCGAGAGTTCTTCACCGACGCGGCCAGCTCTGCCATCCGAAGGGATCTCGTTTTTTGTTCCGACAAGCGGACCAAGATCTCGTACTCGGCCATCGAGAGCGCGTGCTTCTCGCGCAGATCTCGGTCGAGGCGTTCCATCAGCAGGGTTGTAGCGAGCAGATAACTGCGCCAAGCGCGCTGTTGCTCTATCGACAGCCATCTCGTCATGGGGCCATCCTACGGCCACCTAGTTGCATATTAAACTAAAGCCGGTCTAGTGTGACGTCAGTTGAATCTTCAACGAAACTATCCGAGGAGACACTTGTGACCGAGACCACTGTCGATTCCACCCTTCAGCTCGAAGGACTCGTCCCAGGAACCTGGATGATTGATCCTGCTCACTCCGAGGTGGGTTTCACCGTCCGCCATTTGATGAGCAAGGTACGCGGACAGTTCCGGACCTTCGAGGGCTCCTTGCAGATCGCAGCAGATGCCCTGCAGTCGTCAGTCCAGGCGACGATCGCACTCAGCTCCGTCGACACCGGCAGCAGCGACCGCGACAACCACCTGAGGTCGGCCGACTTCTTCGACGTCGAGACCTCGCCACAGATGACATTCCGGAGCACCAGTGTTCGTCAGGACGGGCAGGACCTGGTCGCCAGCGGAGCGCTGACCATCAGGGATACGACGAAGCCGGTCGAGCTCGCTCTGAAGTTCATCGGGATGGCAACAGATCCTTGGGGTGGCACTCGAGCTGGGTTCGAGGCCGCCACGACCCTCAGCCGCAACGAGTGGGGCGTCTCGTTCAACATGCCGCTCGAAGGCGACAAGGTGTTGATCGGAGACAAGATCATCGTCGTGATCAGCGTCGAAGCAGTCCTCCAGCCGGACCACGACTGACGCGTCTCCTGGAGCGCATTGCCGTCAGCCCATGCGCTCCAGGATCAGCGCCATGCCCTGGCCGCCACCGACGCACATGGTGATGAGCCCGGTGGACTTGTCGTGGAACTGCAGGGAGTTGAGCATCGTGGCCTGCAGACGCGCCCCCGTCATACCGAAAGGATGACCGACAGCGATTGCGCCGCCGTTGACGTTGAGCCGGTCGATGTCGATGCCAAGGTCCTGGTATGACGGGATGACCTGGGCGGCGAACGCCTCGTTGATCTCCACGAGGTCGATGTCGTCGATGGTCATGCCGGCTCGGGCAAGCGCCTGCCGCGAGGCCTCGACCGGACCCAGCCCCATGATCTCCGGCTGCAGCGCAGTGACGCCCGTCGCGAGGATGCGGGCCAGGGGCCTGCAGCCGAGCTCGTCCGCCTTGTTGTCGCTCATGATCAGCACCGCTGCGGCGCCGTCGTTCAGTGCGCAGCAGTTGCCGGCCGTCACGAGCCCATTGGGGCGGAACACGGGCTTGAGCTGGGCCACCGATTCGTAGGTGACACCGGCTCGGGGACCGTCGTCGGTGTCCACCGTGGTGCCATCTGGCAAGGTGATCGGTTCGATCTCCCGCTGCCAGAAGCCTTTGGCGAGAGCCGCCTCGGCCAAGTTCTGACTACGCACCGCGAACTCGTCCAGCTCACGGCGGCTGAGGCCGCGCAGGCGGGCAACGTTCTCGGCGGTCTGTCCCATCGGCGTGTAGATGTCGGGCAGCAGGCCGTCGTCGCGAGGGTCGTGCCATTCCTCGGACGACTCCTCGGCCCGCTGCTTGGTACGTCGCCGCGCCTCGTCGAAGCCGGGGTTCTGCGTCCCGGCGTGGCTGTCGGAGCTGCCATGGGCGAAGCGTGACACCGTCTCGACACCGGCACTGATGAACACATCGCCTTCACCCGCCTTGATGGCGTGGAACGCCATCCTCGAGGTCTGCACGCTCGAGGAGCAGTAGCGGGTGATGGTGGTCGCCGGCAGCGAGTCGTAGCCGAGCAGCACTGCGACGACCCGCGCGAGGTTGAAGCCCTGCTCGCCGCCTGGAAGCCCGCACCCCAGCAGCAAGTCGTCGATGTCGCGGGGGTCGAGCTCGGGGACCTTGTCCAGAACCCTGCTTATCATCGCGGCCGCGAGCTCGTCGGGCCTCATCTCGACCAGAGATCCCCTGCCGGCACGGCCGATGGGAGAACGGGCGGTGGCGACGATGACGGCCTCGGGCATGTGGAACCTCCAACGTGACGGTGGCCCGAGCCTACTGTTCGTGGGCTATGCGCCTCCGCTGACGATGCACGCCTACGCCCGTCCGGTTTACCGCTACGCGGGCGGTGGGCACTGCCAGGATGAGGCTGTGACGCGACACGTCTTCCTGCTCAAGCCTCGATGGTCCGACCTCGATGCGTACAGCCATGTCAACAACGTCACCTGGCTCGAATACCTGCAAGAGGCCCGCGTCGACATGCTCTTCGTGCACGCGCCTACCAGGGGAGCCGAGGGCCTTGCCGACGGTGTGCTGGTGGTCAAGGCGGAGATCGAGTACCGCAGGCCTATGGTCTTTCGCCAGGAGCCCTACCGCATCGAGATGTGGATAGCGCAGCTGCGGCGCGCATCGTTCACGGTGGGCTATGAGCTGGTTGACGACCCTGACGCGTCCGGCAGACGGCAGGTCTACGGGAAGGCGTCCACCCTGCTCGCCCCCGTTGACATGGCCACAGGGAGCCCTCGTCGGCTCAACGACGTCGAGCGCTCCGTCCTCGGGCGCTTCGCTGAGTGACGCCCGACCTCACTGCCCGGACGAGTCGGTGGACTCGAGCGGCAGCGCCGTCAACGGGGAGGCGTCCGAACCGCCCGGCGCGTGCTCATCTCCCGGCGTGTTGACGAGGAAGTGCGCGGCCCGCAGAACGTAGGCCCAGAACTCCTCGGCACGTTCCGGTGGCATCTCCGTCTGCTGTACAGCGTGTCGCATGTGGGTGAGCCAACGGTCGCGTGCGAGCGGGGTCACGGCGAACGGTGCGTGGCGCATGCCGAGACGTGGGTGGCCGCGCTGCTCTGAGTACGTCGAAGGGCCGCCCCAGTACTGCTCCAGGAACATCGTCAACCGCTGCTGGGCGGGCCGGAGGTCTTCCTCTGGATAAAGCGCTCGGAGCTCGGGGTCACGGGCCACTCCGTCGTAGAAGAGCTCGATCAGCCGGGCGAACGTGTCATGCCCGCCCACTGCGTCGTAGAAGGTCTGAGTCTGGGCAGCGCGCTCGGTCACTCTGCCATTGTCTCAGTCGCCCCCGACCTCGCTCTCTGCGACTCCGGCGTCTGCTTGCCGCGGCGGCACGTCCCGGTGCCACACCATGCGTTGCGGCAGCGGAATCTCCACACCCTCGAGGTCGAAGCGGTCCTTGATGCGCTCCCGGAGCTCGCGAGCCACGCTCCACTGCTGCTGTGGCGCGGTCTTGACGACGATGCGCACCACGACACCGTCGGGATCCCAGCGTTCGATCCCCCACACCTCCGGCTCCTCGAGGATCTCGGGCCGGTACTCGGGGTCCTCATAGACCTCGTGCGACACGTCTCGCAGAATCGTGCGCACGCGAGAGAGGTCCTCGCTGAAAGCAACAGGGATGTCGAGCACGGTGCGGGCCCAGTTCTGGCTCATGTTGCCCACCGCGAGGATTTCTCCGTTGCGCACATACCAGACCGTGCCGTTGACGTCTCTGAGGCGGGTCACCCGAAGGCCGACCGCCTCGATCGTGCCCGACGCGCTGCCGAAGTCGACGATGTCCCCGACGCCGTACTGGTCTTCCAGGATCATGAAGATGCCACTCAGGAAGTCCTTGACCAGACTCTGCGCCCCGAAGCCCAGTGCGACACCGATGATGCCGGCGCTGGCGACCAGTGGGGCGATGTTGTAGCCGAGCTGGGCTACAACCATGAACCCCACCACGGCGAATATGACGCCTGTCGCGATGCTCTTGAGCAATCCACCCATGGTGGCGGCGCGCTGCTCACGGCGTTCAGCAGCCGCAGCGTTGTGCTCGAGGAACATCTGCGGCACTCGACCACGGCTGATGAGTGCGGGTACGGCGCCCTCTGCGGCTCGTCGGGCAACCTTGTCGATCGCCCGGTGAAGGACCCACCGAACCACCAGGGCGATGAGCACCAACGCCAGGATCGACAACGGCTTGGCGATCAGCCAGTTGGACGCCTTGGCGAGCCACGACCTGCCGGTGGTGTCATAGACCAGCTGGCAGAGCTGACCGTGGTCGGCTGGACAGACGGAATCGGCCACAGTGGTCCTCGTCGTGAGGTCGCGTCGCGGTGACAGCGGTGCACCCATGACCGTACACAAGCCAGACAGGGCACTACCCTGACCCTGTGACGTCCGCCGACGCTCCTTTCACCTGGGAGGACCCCCCTCCGGAGTCTGTCCTGCACATGCTGCTGGTCCTGGCCGGCATCCCACTCCTCGTCACCGTCGTCATCGTGGTCCTGGTCATGGCGCCGTCCCTGGCGCACGGTCCCCGATACCGTCCTGGGCAGGACTGGACCGCTGAGTCAGAGTGGTTCGGTGCCCCCCACCAACGAGGAGCCGGCTCATCTTTGGGCTTGCGACAGATCGAGGCTCCTCCCAACGCAGCAGCGACGCCGACGTCGCCGCACGGCTCCGCTCGGGCGGGATCGGAGCCGGATCGCGACACCGGGGGCGCCAGTGCTGACTGGTGAGACGTTCACTGCGCTGCAGCGTCACGAGATAGACAAGGCAGTACGCGAGGCTGAGCGACTGTCAGGTCGTGACTTCGCTGTTCACGTCGGCCCCTCGGACGGCGACAGCAGGCAGGCAGCAGAGGCGCTGCACGCCTCGATGCGCCGACCCCGCAACAGCGTTCTGATCCACGTCGATCTCGGCAAGCGGACGCTGGAGATCGTCACCGGAGCTTCAGTGCGAGAGGTGATGACCAACCGCCAAGCCGCGCTGGCGGCGTTGTCGATGCAGACCACCTTCGTCACCGGGGACCTGACCCGTGGTCTGCGGGCCGGCCTGCAGCAGCTCGCTACGATGGCGTGCTCGGTCGACTGCCTGCACACCGACACGCCCTGACCTGACCTTGGTCACGTCAGGGCGTTGCCCACGCTCCTCAGTCGTCAAGAACGCTCAGCACTCGGCGTCTCGGCGTCGCACTGCTGCGCAGACAGAGCTCGCGCCACGTCGTCTCGGCCCTCACCGACGAGTCGCCGCGCGGACAGGTTGGCAGAGGTGTTCGCCAACCACTCGTCCGTGACGTCCAACGTCTCCTGCGTCGCCAGCACGGTGGGGAACATCATCCCGAGCACGGTCGCCGCCTGGTGCAGGCTCCGCGTCTCCCAGATGGTGTCGGCCGCAGCGAGGTACTCGCGCAGGTACGGCCGCAGAACCTCGTCCTGATGAGGTTGGTGAAAGCTCGACGCGATGCTGCGCATCGTCTCGTTCGGCACGTCGTCGCGCTCGACGGCGTCGGTCCAGGCCTGCGCCTTGGCCTCAGAAGTCGGCATCGCCGCTCTTGCGGCCGCGGCCGCCTCCTGACCGGAGATGGTGTTGTCGCTGTGAAGCTCGGCGTCGACCGCTGAGGAGTCCGCGCGCCCCGCGCGGGCCAGTCCGTGAAGCAGCTCCCAGCGGAGGTCGGTGTCTACCTTCAGACCGTCGAGCACCTTGGAGCCGTCGAGCAGGCCCGCCAAGAGGTCGAGCGGCTCGTCGCTTCGAGCAGCTTGGGCCAGGCCACGAACAAAGGCCAGCTGCTGGTCGCTGTCCGGTTGCGCCTCATGGACCAGTGCGAGCAGACCCTCTTGCCACCGGGTGCTGGCCGATTCGCGGTTCTCTGGTGCGGTGTAGAGCGCGACGGCTTGGCTGGTGCGCGAAACGAGAGACCGGACGGCGAACAGGTCCGTCTCGGCCGCGATGCCCCGAAGGACGAGCTCCACCCAGTCGTGCGCCCGCATCTCCGCATCGCGGGTCATGTCCCACGCTGCTCCCCACGACAGGGCCCGCGGCAGGGAGTCGGTGAAGCAGTCGATGCTGGCGACCAGGGTCGCGAGCGACCGCTCGTCGAGGCGCACCTTGGCGTAGGTGAGGTCCTTGTCGTTGAGAAGGACGAGGTCGGGCTGCCTCCCACCCACCAGCTCGGGCACTTCGGTGTGCTGACCCGACACGTCGATCTCTGTGCTCGAGCGGCATACGAGCCCCTGGTCGGTCAGGTCGTAGAGGCCGACGGCGAGCCGGTGACGTCGAAGTGTAGGGAAGCTCGGCGTCGCGGTCTGCTCCACGGCGAAGGAGGAGAAGCTGCCGTCCTCGGCGGTCTCGAACACCGGACGCAGGGTGTTGACACCGGACGTCTGCAACCACTCTTTGGCCCATGAGCCGAGATCCCGCCCGGACGCCACCTCGAGCGCGGCCAACAGGTCGCTCAGCTCGGTGTTGCCATAGGCGTGCTGCTGAAAATAGGACCGCAGGCCGGCGAGGAACTCGGCGTGACCGACCCAGGCCACCAGCTGGCGAAGAGCCGACGCACCCTTGGCGTAGGTGATGCCGTCGAAGTTGACCTCGACTGCTTCGAGGTCGTAGTTGTCGGCCGCGATGGGATGGGTCGACGGCAGCTGGTCCTGGCGGTAGGCCCACGTCTTGCGTGCGTTGCAGAAGTTCGTCCACGCCTCGTCGTACTGGGTCGCGTCGGACGAGGCCTGGTGTGCTGCCCACTCCGCGAACGACTCGTTGAGCCACAGGTCGTCCCACCACTTCATGGTGACCAGGTCACCGAACCACATGTGCGCCATCTCGTGCAGGACGGTGTTGGCCCTGCCCTCGTACGCGGCGCGCGTCTGTCGGCTACGGAAGATGTAGTCGTCGCGGTACGTCACGCATCCGGCATTCTCCATCGCGCCCATGTTGTACTCCGGCACGAAGAGCTGGTCGTACTTGCCAAAGGGGTAAGCCACGTCGAAGGCGTCCTCGAAGTACGTGAACCCCTGTCGGGTCACCTCGAAGATGTCCTCGGCGTCGAGGTGGTCCACGAGGGACTGTCGAACGAAGATGCCGAGGGGAATCGTGCCACGGGTGCCCTCGTAGGTGTCTCGGACGACGGCGTACTCACCCGCGACGAGCGCGGTGATGTAGGTGGACATGCGTTTGGTCGGCGCGAAGTGCCAGGTGGCCGTGGTGTCGTCGGTGGCTTCCGGCTCAGGCGTGGGGGAGTTCGACACGACTTGCCACGACGCAGGGGCGGTCACGTGGAAGGTGAAGGTCGCCTTGAGATCCGGCTGCTCGAACGTCGTGAACACCCGCCTAGCGTCGGGCACCTCGAACTGCGTGTAGAGGTAGACCCGATCGTCGGCCGGGTCGACGAAGCGGTGCAGCCCCTCGCCGGTGTGGCTGAAGCGGCAGTCGGCGACAACCCGCAGCTCATTGTCGGCGCGCAGGTCGCTGAGCGTGATGCGGTTGTCGGCATAGGTCGACAGCTCGAGGCTCTCGCCATTGAGGACGAGCTCGTGGATCTCGGCGTCGACCAGGTCAGCGAACGTGGACGCACCGGGCTTGGAGCACGTGAAGCGGATGGCAGTCGTCGAGGTAAATGTCGAGTCGGAGGTCGTCAGGTCGAGGCTGATGTCGTACGCCGAAATGTGGAGCAGTCGTGCACGTTCGGCCGCTTCGTCGCGTGTGAGGTTGGTTCCAGGCATGGGCGTCATCTTCGCACGCGTGTTACGGGAATGCCGACACCCCGAGTCGGCTTGTGACCTGTGACGATTTCGAAGGAGAGACATGAGTGAATCGACCGCATCGGCGGACTTCTGGTTCGACCCGGCCTGTCCTTGGGCCTGGGTCACGTCTCGCTGGATGAAGGAGGTCGAGAAGGTCCGCGACGTCAGCACCCGCTTCCACGTGATGAGCCTGGCCTACCTCAACGCGGACAAGCAGGACATCGACGACGACTACCGCGAGTTCCTGAAGACGGCAGGGGGGCCGGTGCGCGTGTGCGTCGCTGCTGCTCAGCAGCACGGTGACGAGGTTCTCGACCGGCTCTACACCGAGCTGGGCACCCGCTTCCACAACGAGGGCAAGGAGCGCGACCGGGCCACCGTTGAGGAGGCGCTCGAGGCTGCCGGTCTGCCCGTCGAGCTTGCCGACGCCATGGGCTCAAGCGACCTCGACGAGGCGGTCAAGACCTCGCACCACGCCGGCATGGACCAGGTCGGCATGGATGTCGGTACCACGGTGATCGCGGTCGAGGGGGTCGCATTCTTCGGTCCGGTGGTGACACCGATCCCCAGGGGAGAGTCGGCCGGCATGCTGTGGGACGGCGTCCGTCTGGTCGCCGGCACCGAGGGCTTCTACGAGCTGAAACGCTCACGAACCGCGGGTCCGACCTTCGACTGACCGCAAGCGCAGTGGCAGGATCAGCGCATGCGCGTTCATTGTGGTTCCGACCACGCGGGACTGGAGCTCAAAGCACATCTGGTCCGGTGGCTCGGCACCCAGGGTCACGACGTCCGCGATCACGGTCCCTACGCCTACGAACCCGATGACGACTACCCGCCTTACTGCTTTCGCACTGCGACGGCGGTCGTCGCCGACCCCGGCAGCCTGGGCGTTGTGATCGGAGGATCCGGCAACGGCGAGCAGATCGCGGCGAACAAGGTCGCAGGAGTGCGGGCCGCGTTGGCCTGGTCTATGGAGACTGCCGAGCTGAGTCGCCTGCACAACGACGCCAACGTCCTCTCGATCGGAGCCAGGATGCACCCCCTCGAAGAAGCGACGAACTTCGTCCAAGTGTTCGTCACGACGTCGTTCACGGGCGAGTCCCGCCACCTGCGCCGCATCGAGATGCTGGCCGCCTATGAGCAGACGGGCGCTGTCCCTGAAGGCGAAAGGGTGGCGCAAGACCGTGGCTCCCAGGCTGCAGGCGACTGACGTCTGTATGAGACAGACAAATGCCTGAAGGGCACACGCTCTACCGTCTCGCAGCTGACCTGCGCGAGGCCTTCGGGGACCGGGCGGTGCACGCCAGTAGTCCGCAGGGACGGTTTGCCGAGAGCGCTGCACTGATCGACGGACATGTGCTCGAGTCGAGCGAGTCGGCGGGTAAGCACCTGTTCCTCACTCTCAGCGACGACCTCGTCGTGCATGTGCACCTGGGGCTCATCGGCAGCTTCCGCGTTGCGTTCGGTCCAGTACCTGAGCCGGTGGGGGCGATCCGACTGCGGCTCGAGAACGAGACGGCGTATGCCGATCTGCGGGGCGCCATCGTGTGTGAGCTGGTCACCGGCCCACAAGCCGACGTAGTGAAGGACCGCCTCGGCCCTGACCCGCTGCGGGACGACGCTGACCCGGACCGCGCGTTCAGGCGCATCCGCGTCAGCCAGAAACCTATCGGCGCGCTCCTCATGGACCAGACGGTCCTGGCGGGAGTGGGGAACGTCTACCGCGCCGAGACGCTGTTTCGGGCTCGGTTGCACCCTTTGACACCCGGCACCAAGGTATCCAGGCGTCGATGGAACGCGATGTGGGACGACCTCGTGGAGCTGATGGCCTACGGCGTCGACACCGGTCGGATCGACACGGTGCGCCCCGAGCACGATCCCCTTCTGATGGGACGCGAGGCGCGGCGCGACGACCACGGCGGTGAGGTCTACGTCTACCGGCGGCACGGACAAGTTTGCCATGTGTGCTCACGCACGATAAAGACGCAGGTGCTTGAGGGGCGCAACCTTTTTTGGTGTCCTACCTGTCAACGACGGCGAGACTGACCGCACCTCGGGCCGCGGTGGGTCGGGTCAGCCGGCGGTTCGCCGCCCAACCTTATGCCGGGGTCACCGCGTCTCAGCAGGTATGGGCCTCGCCCACGCGGGACGAGAGGAGACGCCATGACCGCACGTGACAACTCCGAGTTCGCCGAATTCGTCGCCGCTCGTTCTGCTGCCTTGTTCAGGGCTGCTGGCCGAGGACCTCGTTCAAGAGGCGTTGACGAAGACGTATGCCGCCTGGCCGCGTCTGCGAGACATCAACAACGCCGACGCCTACACCCGCAAGGCGATCACCACGACCGCCACTTCTTGGTGGCGCCGCAAGTCCTGGCACAACGAAAGGCCGCACGACCTCGTCCCTGAACCGTCCACGGGGCGCGCGCAGGCTGATACCGAAGAAGTCCAGTGGATCGATGGGGAGAGGTTCACCGCTCTGGGATTTCCGAAGGGTTTCGACAGTTCCGACTCCAGCGACGACCCCTTCGACCTCCTTGTGTGCACCGTGGACGCTGGCTGCACTGTGGTGGTGTCCGGGTTGCATCTGAGTGACGCTCCCGAGTTCCCGGTGGGCGAGGCGACGAACTGACGGTGACCTCGCTCTTGGCTAGGCGAAAGACCACACGACGGAGACGGTTACGTGGAGATCCGCTGAGCCGGCCCGGATCGGCAGCGAAGTGGCACTGAAGTCTGCGGCGGCCGCGGTGCGCAGAGAACTGCTGCTGTCGCTCTGACCGGCGCTGGCCTCTCGGACGGTCGAGACCTCACCCAGCGTCCGGCCGGAGGCTTCGGCGTACTGCTCGGCCTTGTCCTGCGCCTCGGCAAAGGCGGCCGCTCTGGCTTCACTCAGCAGCTTGGCCTCGTCGCCGATCTTCAGGCGTACGTCATGCAGCCGGACGGCATTTCCTCCGGCACCGACCGCTGCACTGATCGTGGCACCGGCCGTGGGAAGCTCGCGAACGAGAACTGACATGTACTCGCTCACGGAGTAGCCGGTGATGACCGCGGGCCCATCGCCGCTGTAGTCGTAGTTGGCGTTGATGGACAACCCGGTGGTCTGCACGTCCTTGCGGGCAACATCTTGACCGCTTACAGCCGCAAGCACGCGGTGAGTCGTGCGGTTGGCCGAGTCCAAGGCTGTCGAGACATCGGCAGCGCTGGCGTGGACATCCAGGGCAAACGTGAGCTGGTCCGGGATTCCGGTCGCCTCGCCAACTCCGGTCATCGAGATGGTGTCCGTGGCGGCGGTGCCGGTATCGGCCGCTGATGCGGTCGACGAAGGGGCTTGGGCAGAGCCCAGGAAATAGGCCGCCAGCACGGCCGCCGCCGTGGCCAAGGTGACTCCGATGCTGCGAACGCTGACGGTGACGGTTGTCGCCATGTGGCACCTCTCCTCGTCGGCCGATGTTGGCCTCGATCGGGCACGGTCGTGCCCCGCCCGGTATGACGCTGGATCCCGCCCGCTGGTTCCGCCGGTCCGATCGTTGGGCTCTGTCACACTGCTGCCATGAATCTCTGGGGCAGCCGTGTTCTGATCACCGGCGCCTCGCGCGGAATCGGTGCCGCCCTGGCGGAGCGCTTCGCGGCAGCGGGAGCTCGGGTGGCGCTGGTCGCTCGCGACGAGCGGGCCCTGCAGGCGTTGGCAGTCCGGCTCGATGGACGTGCCTATGCCGCGGATCTCACCGATGCCGACCAGCTGAGCGGCCTGGTGGCGCGGGTGGAAGCCGATGGCGGGCCGGTCGACGTCCTCGTCAACAACGCTGGGATGGAGGCCACCGACGACTTCACTCGGCAAGAAGCGGCCACGCTCGAGGCGCTTTTCGGGCTCAACCTGCTGGCGCCGGTCGAGCTGTGCCGGCAGGTGTTGCCGCTCATGCTGTCGCGCGGACGGGGTCACCTCGTCAACGTGTCGTCGTTGGCGGGCGTGGTGACCTTTCCTGGCTTCACGGCATACGGCGCCTCCAAGGCGGGGTTGTCGCATTTCACCACCGGGTTGCGAGCCGACCTCGTTGGCCGGCCGGTCCGCACGACCCTTGTCCAGCTCGGACCGGTCGGCACCGACATGCTGGTCGGCGCTAAGACGTTGCCGGCGACGCGGAGGTCTTTCGCACGGATGGAGGGATTGCGGCTGATCCGCGAGCTCAGCACCGCCGAAGTCGCCGACGCGACCGTGCTGGCGGTGCAACGGGACCAGCCGCACGTCCGGCTTCCGCGGTTGGCCTCGTTCGCGCCGCGGCTCGTCGAAGTGCCCCGGTGGCTGACCGCGCGGCTATTGACCGGTGTCCGTCACGAGCCGACTTCATGACAGCTGAGTCAGCCGCTCGGCCACGCCAGCGCCTGGGCGGGTATCGGCTGCGCAGGGTCCCGACGCGGCGCCGGGTTGCCGTCGCCACCTGGCGACCGTCTCGAGACGGGCGGATCTACTCCCGGTCGGCGATCGACGTCACGGCGATCCAGGCCTACATCGAAGAGGTGCGCGCGAGGACCGGTGTCCACGTCACGGTGACGCACGTCGTGGGTGCTGCTCTCGGCCGGGCGATCTGTGCCGTGCCTGAGGTGCGGGCAAGGGTTGTCCTGGGCCGCATCCATGAGTTCCCGAGCTGCGACGTGGGTTTCGCCGTCGACATCGCCGGGGGAGCAGACCTGGCGCCGGTCAAGGTCTTGAGCGCCAACGAGAAGTCGCCGGCAGACATCGCCCGTGAGCTGAGTCCCGCGGCTGCGAGGCTCCGGGCTGGACGGGACCCCGGCTTCTCGCTCAGCTCTTCAATCGTCCGCGTGCTTCCGCCGTGGAGCATGCGGCCGATGCTGGCAGCCGCGGGCTTCCTCATCGGCGGCCTGGGCGTCCCCGCTCTGGGTCAGAAGGGGTCGCCACTGGGGGCTGCCTTCGTGTCCAATGTGGGGCCGCTCGGTCTCGACGAGGCGTTCCTGGCGCCGATACCCTTCGCGCGCGTACCCCTCTATCTGGCGATCGGTGCCGTGCAGGACGCCGCAATGGTCGTCGATGGCGAGGTGGTCGTTCGTCCGCAGGTCGTTCTCGGGGCGACTGCCGACCATCGGATCGTGGATGGAGCGCATGCCGGGCAAGTCGCGATCGTCCTACGCCGGCTGCTCGCTGACCCCTGGCAGCTCGACGTGCCTGGGCCGGTGGTGGATGACGTCTGACGGCGACCGCACCTCCGCGCCCGCCGCCCTCGTATGGTGGCGACAGCAAGTTGGGCTGTGGAGCGACAACGCTGGAGCTGAAGGGCGCCGCGCTGGACCGCAGATGTTGCACGAGGACGCCTTCGAGCTGATGATGGAGGCAGCGTCGGGAACAGTAGAGCTGATTGAGATTGCATCGCGTCTTCACGTCGCACCGATGGGCTGAGAACGACGATCCCCACGTCAGTGGTCGAATCGGGTTGTCGAGTCTTCCCGTAAAGCCACGGCAATCCTGTCCCGATAGATGTCGTCCATCGCCGGCAGGTCCGTCAGCGGGCACCAGGCGACCGCGACGTTCTCGTCGTCGGCGACATGGGCCGTACCCGACAGATACCGGCAACGGAAGAGGTGGTCCAGGTAGTAGACCTGGTCGCCGTTGGGGTGAACGGTCAGCTCACCGGCCCTGACCCAAGCAAGCCGCTCGACCTCGATGCGGACTCCCGTCTCCTCTGCCACCTCGCGCATCGCCGCCGCAGCCGGCTGCTCTCCAGGGTCAACTATCCCGGTGACCGGCGTCCAGGCCTGAGTGTCACTGCGCTGAACGACCAGCGCGTCGGAGTCTCGCAGCACCACTGCGGTCACGCCCGGGAGCCACAGTGGGGAATGTCCGACGTGGCTTCTGAGGGCGAGTACGAAGTCCGGGACGGGCATGCTGCGGAAAGTAGCAGCCTCAGTCTTTGATGGTGGTATCGTCCGGGCCTTGAGGGACCGCCCACCGGAGGTGCGCCGTGACCACGACGACCGGCACTGCATTCAATGTCGACGAGATCACTCGCGGGCTGTATACCGATGGCATCGCAGCGCTGAAGGGTGCCTTCCCACGCGACTGGGTGGCGATGATGCGCGCGGACATGGACGTGGCGTTCGAGGACGCCGTCGCCCGGCCCGGCGGAGCCGTTGGGCGCGGCCCCGAACGCTATTACGTCGAAGTGCATCCAGAGCAGTTACGCGGCTTCGTCGACCTGGTGTCGCATCCCTGGGTGGTGGCCGTGTCCGAGGTGGTGCTCGGCGCCGACTACGAGATCGTCGAAGTCGGCTTCGACATACCGTTCCCGGGCGCGGTCAACCAGCCATGGCACCGAGACTTCCCCTCGCCGGAGTCAACCTACAAGGACAGACGGCTCACCTCCCTCGCCTTCAACCTCACCGGAGTGGACACCGTCGCCGAGATGGGTCCTTTCGAGATCGCCGTGGGCAGCCAGTGGGACCAGGGCGAGGACTGGGAGCACCAGATGTTCCCACAGCAAGACCAGTGGCCGCGCTTCGCCTCACTCGCGCAGCAGAAGCTGCCACAGATGGGGGACCTCTCCGTGCGTTCCGCGCTCACCATCCATCGGGGGACGGCCAATGTCTCCAGTGAGGCACGTCCCGTCCTCGTCCTTGGCGTCGACGCTCCGGGAGCCGGTCACGCGGAGCTGCATGACATGACGGTCACTCATGCCTTCTACGCGTCCCTGCCCAACCAGATCCGTGGCCACCTCTCCTGCCGCACCGTTGACACACTCGAGCCAATCGTCCAGAAGCACACCATCGAGGGCCTGGTGATGGACGCCCCCTGAGCAGTCGCAGCCGTGGGAGTAGTCGGAGCCGTGGGAGCAGGCAGGGCCACGACGCGGATGTGACGCGGCGCGGTAACCCCTCGCCGGACGCCTCCCACTTCGATTCGTCCGGGTGGTCCAGGCGCGGAACTGCCGCGGCGGACCGGACGTATGGATGCGCGGATCGGGCGAGCCGG
>JBPCRX010000146.1:0-20537 GCA_050996395.1 Nocardioidaceae bacterium | reverse complement strand
CTGACTCGTGCGCCCCAGGCGCGGACAGCACGTCGTGAGCGCCAACAGCCGGCGTCGCCTTCCGGCGGGCGGCCCGCCGGTGTCCGAGCGGTTGACGCCCCAGCCTGGCGAGGTGATCGACCGAAGTCGGCGAGTGCCGTTCAGCTGGAACGGTCGACAGTACGTCGGCTACGACGGCGACACGATCGCCTCCGCCCTCGCGGCCTCCGGGGTCCGTGTCTTCTCCCGGAGCTTCAAGTACCACCGCCCCCGCGGGATCCTGACCGCGAGCTTCCTCGACCCCGGATGCACCGTCCAGGTGGACGACGAGCCGAACGTACGTGCAAGTGCGCGGCCGCTCGTCGCCGGCATGGACGTGCGACCGCAGAATGTCTGGCCGTCGCTGGACTTCGATGTCAAGGCAGCCAATGGGCTGGTCGCTCCGTTTCTCACCGCCGGCTTCTATTACAAGACCTTCATCAAGCCGCAGCGGCTCTGGCCGGCGTACGAGAAGGTCCTCGCGCGGTTCGCCAGTGGCGGCCGCGTCTCCAGGCACACGATCTCCGGGTACTACGACAAGCGGTACGCCCACGTCGACGTGATGGTCGCCGGGGCCGGGCCGGCCGGCCTGGCGGCCGCCCTTGCGGCCGCCGAAGCTGGTGCACGGGTCATGCTCGTCGAGGAGGAGCAGGAGACTGGTGGGTCACTGCGGTGGGAGGGGCCGGTCGAGCTCGCCATCCTCCACGAGCTGCGCGCCGCGCTCGCAGCCTCGCCGGTCGAGGTCCTTGTCGACTCGGTCGTGGCCGGCCGCTACGACGACAACTGGATCTCCGTCGTCCAACGCGGTCTGCCGCGAGTCGAGGAACGTCTGGTCAAGGCGCGCGCGGGAGTGCTGGTCGTGGCGCCCGGGCTCATCGAACGTCCCTACGTCTTCGCCGGCAACGACCTACCCGGCGTCATGCTGGGCACGGCCGTCCGTCGGCTGGTGAACCTCTACGCCGTCCGCCCGGGCCGTCGGGCCGTCGTCCTGACGGCGAACCCGGAGGGCGATGCCGTGGTCGCGGACCTGCGCCGGGCGGAGGTCGACGTCACGTGCGTCGTCAACGCGCGAGCAGGCGAGGACGTGCGCCGTGCGCTTGGTCGTGGCGGCGTGACCGCTGTCGAGCTCAGTGACGGCCGGCGGATCGAGTGCGATCTCCTCGTGACCTCCGTCGGCTGGACCGCGCCAACGTCGCTGCTCAACATGGCCGGCGACCGGCCGTCGTACGACGCTTCGGCCGCTCGGTTCCGTCCGAGCGACGACCTACCGGACACCGTTCTCGCAGCCGGTGGCATCGTCGGTGACGGTACCGTCGAGGAGCTGCTGGCGCACGGCCGCGCGGTGGGCGCCGCAGCTGCAGCCCGGGCAGGCTTCGGCACCGCGGCTCTCCCGGATCCGCTGCCCGCACATCCTCATCCCGCTCTGTTCCGGTCTTCGACGCACGGGCTGGTCGACTTCTCCGAGGATGTCTCCTCGAAGGACATCGTCGACGCCGCGAACGAAGGTTACGACTCGAGCGAGCTCGTCAAGCGCTACACGACGGCCACCATGGGGCCCTCGCAGGGCAAGCTCGAGACGGTGAACACCGTCGCGGTTCTGGCAGAAGCCACCGGGCGCAGTATCGAGGACCTCGGCACCACCGTGTGGCGCCCACCGTACGCACCGGTGACGCTGGGGGCGCTAGCCGGGCGCAGCTTCGAACCGGTCCGCGTATCACCGATGCAGCTATGGCATCAAGCGCACGGCGCCCGGCCGCTCGTCGCCGGGCAGTGGATCCGTCCGGACCACTACGGCGACCCCGCCGCAGAGGTACTTTGCGTTCGCGAGCGGGTCGGCGTCATCGACGTGACGCCGCTGGGCAAGCTCGATCTCCGCGGCCCTGACGTTTCGAAGCTGCTGAACGCGGTCTACGTCAACAAGTGGTCCAGGCTGGACATCGGCTCCGTCCGGTACGGGGTGATGTGCGCCGAGGACGGCGTGATCATGGACGACGGCGTCACCGGTCGACTGAGCCCGCACCACTATCTGATGACCACCACGTCCACCGGCGCCGCAGGGGTCTGGGAGCACCTGGAGAGCTTGCTGCAGACAGAACACCCCGAGTGGCAGGTGCACGTCACCCCGCTCACGACGTACTACGCGAGCATCAATGTCGCCGGCCCGAGGTCGCGGGAACTGCTGAGCCGGCTGGTCGAGGGACTCGACCTCTCAGCCGAGGCCTTTCCTTACATGCGGGTGCGCAACGCAACAGTTGCCGGAGTGGCGGACTGCGTCGTGTGGCGCATCGGCTTCACCGGCGAGCTCAGCTTCGAGATCCACGTGCCGGCGTCGTACGGCTTGCACCTGTGGGAGGCACTGCTGGAGTCCGGTCAGGACCTCGGTGTCGGCCCCTTCGGCGTCGAGGCCCAGCGAATTCTGCGGCTCGAGAAGGGGCACCTCATCGTGGCTCAGGACACCGACGGCCTTACCCAGGCTTACGACGCCGGCCTGGACGGGCTGGTCAAGCTGGACAAGCCGGACTTCGTCGGGCGGCCCGAGCTGGTCTGGCAGCAGCAGCGCGGCCCGACCACGCGGTTGGTGGGGCTGCAACCCGTCGACGCAGACATCGTCCCTCCGGAAGCCAGCCAGATCGTCCGGGACGGCAAGCAGATCATCGGTCGGGTCACGAGCAGTCGGATGTCGCCGACGCTGGGGCGCTCGGTCTGCCTGGCTTCGATCAACCTCGACGCGGCGGAGGCTGGCTCGCGTGTCACCGTCCTGCTCGAGGACGGCCGACGAATCGAGGCGACGGTGCTGCCGGAGCTTGTCCACCTCGATCCGGAAGGACGTCGTCTGCGTGCCTGACACCCCTGTTGCCCGCAGCCCGATCCAGCCGGCTCCTCCGATGGAGGTCCGAGACGGCTGGGAGGTCTCGGCGCTGTGTTCGGTCGGCGCTCTCCGGCTCGCGGACCGAACGCCGCTGATCAAGGTGCTGGTGCGGGCCAGCACACGGGGCCGCGTCGCGACGAGTCTCGGCGTGCCCTTCGGACGAGCGCGACTCGACCGGCACGGCACGCTGATCATCGGATCCGGGCCCGATGAATGGCTACTGCTAGCCCCCCCACACAGCCTGGGCGTCGTGACCGGCCGCGTCGACACCACCGATGACGATCTGGTCTCAGTCGTCGACGTGACCCACGGTCGGGCGTTGATGCGACTGAGCGGTGCCGACGCTCACCGGGTGCTGGCCAAGGTATGTGCGATCGACCTGTCCGACGCCGTGACGCCCGACGGTGCCTCGTTCCGCTGCTCGGTCGCCAAGGTGGCGACCGACATCGTTCGCGATGACGCGCGCAGCCTCGACGCTCCGGAGTGCTCCTACCTGCTGCACTGCGAGCGCTCGTCCGGGCAGTACCTGTTCGACGCACTGCTCGACGCCGGACGAGAGTTCGGCATCCAGGTCGACGGCTTCACTCTCGACCGCGCTGTCGCCGACGATTAGACCGAACCGTGCTTCCGGACGACCTTGCTGAAGAAGACCGGCAGTACGCGTCCTGGACCGCTCGGTGGGTCTCTCGGTAGCCCCGACGAGCGTAAATCAGACGCCAACCGCTGAGTCTGTTCTGCGACCTCGTCGTCGGCAATCGGACCCACGTCGGCGTTGCCCCTCGGGCCGCGCACACGAGGAGGAGACCATCGGCTTTCTCGCTCGGCGATGGCCCGTCCGGAACACACCACCACCCAGAAGGGCTAGCTGCGGGGACCCAGAAGGGTCATGCCCCCGTATTGCGTTCAGCTCTAGTGTCAGGCGCACAATACCTCTCCTGGACTGGAGTACCTCATGACCGCTTCTGCTTCAACCAGGCGCCGACGTGCACTGCCTCTGACAGCCGGCTCCGTCCTGGCCTTGGCCCTCGCCTCCCTGGTGACGGTTCCCGCCAACAGCACGGCGCCGGTAGACGCGCGCGCCGAAAGCACTCCCAAGCTGGGCAAGCACGTCATGGTGGCGACCGGGCTCGACAACCCCCGCCAGCTGAACCTCACCCCCAACGGCGACGTGATCGTGGCCGAGGCGGGACACGGCTCCTACAACAGCGCGAACTGCTCAACTTTCGAAGGTGAGCGAACCTGCGTGGGCCGCACCGGCTCCGTGATCCGGATCCACAACGGCCACGCGCATAAGGTCATCTCCGGCCTGCTGTCGGGTGCTGGTCCCGATGGCAGCTTCGCCATCGGAGGCGACGGCGTCAGCAAGCGCTCAGGCAACCGCGGCGCATACTTCTCGATCGTCACCTACGCCCCACCGGACCTGATCCCGCAAGGTCTGCCCGGTTGGCAAGCCGGAAGGCTGCTTCGGATGCGTCCGAACGGGCACCTGCGCGGCATCGCCAACATCGCGAGGTTCGAGCAGAACAACGACGTCGACGGGGAGGGTGTGGACACCAACCCCTACTCGGTTCTGGCGCTCAAGCACCGGGTTCTGGTCGCCGACGCGGCCGCCGACTACATCGCCCAGGTGAAGGGCGGCAAAGTATCGGTGTGGGCGACCTTGCCTGAGTACGGTCCCAAGGTCGACGCGGTTCCGACCGTCGTCTCCCAGGGTCGTGACGGCAACATCTACGTCGGCGAGCTGCACTCCGAGATACCAGGCGCGGCCAAGGTCTGGAAGCTCGACCGCCGCGGCAACCTGCTCCGCTCCTGGGGCCACTTCACGACAGTCACCGGCGTCGCCCGCGGCGCCGATGGAAGCCTGTACGTCAGTGAGCTCTTCGGTGGCAGCTGCACCTTCGCCGACATCCCGAAGTGCTTCCCGGGCCGCGTCGTGAAGATCGCTCCGAACGGACAGCGCAGCTACCGCAGAGTTCCGTTCCCGGCGGGCGTCGTGGTGACACATGGCAAGGTCTACGTGGCGGCTTTCTCCGTCTCGCCGGCCACCGGTTTCGGTGGGAACCCGGCGTGGAGCGGAGCCGTCTGGCAGATCTTCCGCTGACCAAGGCGGAGAGCCAGCCCACACGGCTATCTGCGCCTCCGCAGGTGAAGATAGTCGTGTGGGCTCACCGCTGAGTCGTACGACCCGGCTTCGGGCCTGACCTCGAAGTGCAGGTGGCAGCCGTCAGGCGCCCCCTGGTCCGAAGCCCTTGCCATCAACGTGCCTCGGGCGACGTGGTCGCCGGGGTCGACATAAACCTGCAGCACGTGGCCGATGACGACGTCCACGTGCAGACGATGGCTGCGCAGACGGAAGGCATACGGGCCGTAGGCCGGACCCAGCTCTCCGGCTGAGTGCGGGTGGACGACGGTGCTCCGCAGGCCGGCGTACAGCTTCGTGCCGCACGGCATCGCGATGTCGAGGCCGTGATGGAACCCGCGGTTGTCGCGGCAACGAGGCGACGGCGCGTAGTAAGGCGCCCGGGTGCAGCCGAACGGAACCATCTTGCGGTGTCGTCCCGCGTACCACCGCGACGCATACAAGTGGTGGTCGCGAGACCAGAACCTGCGCACCGCACCGAGACGTCGGTCGGTGCTCGGGCGGTCCGCCGCCTTCGCTGCGGCCGGTGGTTCGGCGCGCACGAGGAGCGACACCTCGGGCACGGCCCTCGTCGGTGCCGACGCGGACGTCGACGCAGGATCGGCCGTGGACATTCCTGGCGATGCCACCGTCGAGACTGCGAAGAGGACACCCAACAGGCACTTCTGGCTCAGCAGCCGCGTCACCGTAGCCGTCACTGACGAGGCTGGTCGAGCCAGCCTCTCCACGAGCTCGGATGGGTGTTGATCCACGAGGCCGCATCGGCGCTACCCACGTCATAGCCGCTGAGCACCACCAGCTCCATGATCGTCGCCACGTCCTCGCCAGTCAGCCGGTAGTGGTAGACGAGGGAGTAGGCCGGGCTACCCGAGGAGGCGAAGGAGCGGCTGACGATCTTCTCGTACCGGAAGTCGGCCAGTGAGCACAACGTGGTTCGAGCGTCAGGCGCGCAGCCAGCTGCTGCGGACTCGGGAATCTGTACGGCGTGACGCCCCTCTCCCTCGCCCAGCAGACCGAGTGGGCCGGCCAGGAGGTAGACGGCGGGACGGTGGACCCGGTCTCCACGAGCAGGCTGGGTGAAGAGCTGCCGCATTGCATGAACCGGCCCCGTCGCATCGAAGTCCCGTGCCGCATAGTCGCCGAGCTGCTGGAAGTCGATGAAAGCCCGCGCCAGCGGTATCAGCTCGGGGACGGTGGTGATGGCGGGCGCTGCCGCCTGCCAGCCGATCCGTTGCACGTCAGGGAGGTCGCTGGCGCTGTCGAGCCCTAGTGTGCCCATGAAGGCCGGAACCACCATGTCGACGCCCCCATGGACGCCGTTCGGACCCACCAACGTGACCGGCCGACCGGGACCCACCAGCTTGGTCCGCAGATCCTCGTCCCCGTAGGCATCGAGGTAGACATCGGCGGCACCTCGGGCCACGAGTCGCCATGCCTGTCGCGAGTTGGTACGGAGGTACGTGACGTCACACCCCAGCTGATCCTTCGCAAGGGTGCCGACGATGAAGGCGCTGGCTTCGTAGCCCTTGCTGGGGTCGAACGCGATGGTGAAGTCGCCACAATCACCGGCCGTGGGCGTCGGCGTCGGGGCGCGGGGCGCGACGTCGGCGTCAGGTTTGACGGAGGAACAGGCCACGCCAGTGACCAGGAGCACGGCGATGGCAGCCAGGCGCGGCAAGGTGGCACCGTCGACCGTGCGCCACATCCCGAGCCCTCTCACATCGCGCCTCAGACTACTCCGAGGCGTCGGAGGCCGGTCGGCGAAGTGTCTCGGGCATCCGCAGTGCCAGGAGCAGCGCGACGAGAAGAACGATCGCGCTGGCGGCGAAGGCGGCCGAGAACGACACGGTGTCGGCGAGCCAGCCCGCCAGGAGCGGTCCGGTGATCGCGCCGCCGTCGGAGGACATCTGGAACACGGCGACGACCTTGCCCCCGCGACCCTGCATGATGTCGCCGACCACGGCACCGGGAGCGGTACCGACGAAGGCACCCCCCACCCCCACGGCCGTCATGGCCGCAAGGAACACCGGCAGCGACTCCGCGACCGCCAGCGTCGCGAGAGCAACCGTCGCGACCGTGCAACCGATGACCATCGCGGGTCGCCGGCCATGACGGTCGACGAACGTGCCGGCCACCAGCAGCAACGTCGCCTGCGCCAGCGAGGAACACAGAAAACCCACCCCCGTCCAGAGGGGTCGAGCGTGCAACGCCTCGGTCACGAACAGCGGGACAAGGCTGGCCCGGATGCCGAAGAAGGACCAGCCCACGGCGAAGTTGACCGCCACCGCTGCGCGGTAGCCCGGGTTGGCCCAGGCCGTGCTCAGCGACGTCGTCTCCCCCGTCGAGGAATCGGCGCGCCCGTCACCTGATGCTTCTTCGCGGCCCCTGGCCCCTTGCAGGAAGACCGCCCCGATCGCCCCGGCCGCGATGAGCGATACGGCGTACACATAGAAGGGAAGCCGCAGTGAGTAGTCGGTGAGGAAGCCGCCCACGAGAGGGCCGAGGAGCCCGCCGATGAGGAACCCCGACTGGAACAAGCCGGTGGCCCTGCCGCGGCTCGAGCCGTCCACCACCCGCAGCAGCAGGGCTGCGGCCGACACGGTGAACATCGCCGACCCGATGCCTCCGATGCCCCTCAGCACGAGCAGCTGGGTGTAGCTCTGCGAGAGCCCGGCAAGACCCGTCGAGACCGCGACGATGCCGATGCCCGCCGACAGGATGAGCCGTTCGCCGAAAGCGTCGACCAGGCGTCCGCCGGCCAGGGCGGAGACGAAACGCATCAAGGCGAACGCCGATATCACTGCTCCCGCTGCGGTCTTGCCGACACCGAAAGAGCGGGCGAACTCCGGGATGGCCGGCGCGACGACCCCGAAGCCGATCGCCACCGCGACCGCCACCGAGGCGAGGACCGTCACCTCGCGCGGCAGCTCCTTGAACGGGCTGGTCACCATCGGATCGCGGGGGTCAGAGCCGGCGGACGAAGAGGTGCGAGGCCGCGTCGAGACCGATCTCCGCTGTCTCGCCGCCGCTGCCCACCAGGACGCCGACGGCGCCGCGCGTCACGGCCACGACAGCGCCTGGGAGAGCGCCCACCCGGCGCAGCGCCGACATCAGGTCTAAGTCGGTCTGGAGCGGCTCGGCGATGCGGGCGACCACCACCCGCTGCTCGTCGTTCATGACCAGGTCCGAGAGGGGCTCGACGCCATCGAGGAAGTCCTCCCCGAGGATCCCTTCGCCGAGCTCGTCCAGGCCGGGTATGGGGTTGCCATAAGGCGAAAGGGTCGGGTGATCGAGTATCTCGAGAAGCCGTCGTTCGACGGTTTCGGACATGACGTGTTCCCAGCGGCAGGCCTCGACGTGTACGTGTTCCCACTCGAGGCCAATGACGTCGGTGAGCAGCCGCTCGGCCAGTCGGTGCTTGCGCATCACGCGGGTGGCCAGGCCACTGCCCTTGTCGGTGAGCTGGAGGTGGCGGTCACCCTCGACCGTGAGCAGCCCGTCTCGCTGCATGCGGGCGACCGTCTGGCTCACCGTGGGCCCGGACTGGTGCAACCGCTCGGCGATCCGGGCGCGCAGCGGGCGGACGCCCTCCTCCTCGAGCTCGAAGATCGTACGGAGGTACATCTCGGTGGTGTCGATGAGATCGGTCACTCCGCTGGGCCACCTTGTCGCTCGTCGTCTGCCTGCTCATTGTGTCCCATCCCGGTGGTCGCACTCACCAACCTCAGCGGACCCGACCCGCAGATGTCGAATGCCTGAGTGAGAATGAACGCATGTCGCGTTCACTCATGTGGTTCCGGCGTGACTTGAGGCTCGCCGACAACCCCGCCCTGCTGCGGGCGTCCGACAGCGACGAGGTCGTACCGGTCTTCGTCTTCGACCCCCGCCTGTGGGAGCCCGCAGGCGCGTCGCGGCGCGCCTACCTGCTGGCCAGCCTCCGCGACCTGGCGGCCCGGACCGGCGTACTCGTGGTGCGCCACGGCGACCCGGTCCGCGTGGTCGGCGACCTCGTGGACGAGACCGGCGCCGCCAGCGTGCATGTAGCAGCCGACTTCGGCCCTTACGGGACGCGGCGGGATTCCCAGGTCGAGGAGGCGCTGGCCGCTCGGGGGGTCGAGCTGGTCAGGACCGGGTCGTCGTACGCCGTCTCGCCCGGTCGAGTGGTGAACCAGCAAGGGGAGGCATACCGCGTCTTCACGCCGTTCGCGCGAGCGTGGCGGACGCACGGCTGGCGGCAGCCCGTCGATGCTCCCGCGGCGGTGACGTGGGCGGACGACGTCGGTTCCGACGCCTGGCCCGACGTGCAGCTGCCCGAGGGGTTGAGACTTCCCGACGCCGGTGAGGCGATGGCCCAGCAACGCTGGGCGGACTTCCTGTCCGCGCATCTCTCGGCGTACGGGCGGCAGCGAGACCGTCCGGGCGCTGACGCGACCTCGCACATGTCGGTGCACCTCAAGTGGGGGGAGATTCATCCGCGCACGCTGCTGGCCGACCTCGAGTCGACCACGGCAGACCGCACCTCCGTCGAGCGCTACCGCACCGAGCTGGCGTGGCGGGAGTTCTATGCCGACGTACTCGCCCGTCGACCCGACTCGGCGCGGCACTACTACCGGCCGGAGTTCGAGGCAATGCAGTACCAGGCGCCCGGTGACCTTTTCGAGGCATGGTGCGAGGGCCGCACGGGCTTCCCGATCGTGGACGCGGGCATGCGCCAGATGCGGGCCGAGGGCTGGATGCACAACCGGGTGCGCATGATCGTCGCCAGCTTCCTCGTCAAGGATCTCCACATCGAATGGCAGCATGGCGCGCGCTACTTCATGCACTGGCTCGTCGACGGCGACCTGGCGTCCAACATGCACGGCTGGCAGTGGACAGCCGGAAGCGGCACCGACCCCGCACCGTACTTCCGGGTGTTCAACCCGATCAAGCAGGGCAAGGAGTTCGACCCCGACGGCACCTACATCAGGCGCTATGTGCCTGAGCTGCGCGACGTGCCGCTGGAGCACTTGCACCAGCCGCACGACCCGATCGTCGACCATGCCGAGGAGCGGCGCGAGGCACTCGCCCGCTACCAGCACATCCACAGCGGCTGAGGGCGAAGTGCCGGTAGCCTCGCGCCACATGAGCCCGCCGGTCAGGTTGCGCATCGCCGCCAGATTCTGTGGACCGCCGGCGAGCGGCAACGGCGGCTACACCGCGGGGCTGCTGGCCGAGCACGTCCTGGCCGTCGGACAACCTGTGCGAGTCACTTTGCGCCGGCCTCCGCCGCTCGAGGTCGACCTGCGGGTCCATGGACTCCCGATCGACGCCCCTGGCGCCTCTGTAACGCTGATGCATGGCGCAACGCTGGTCGCCGAAGCGCGGCCGGCCGCCTTCGAGTTCGAGCTGCCACGCGCTGTCGACCATCTCGTCGCGCAGTGCGCTGAGGCGGCATACGCCGGAATGCCGGCGCATCCCTTTCCGACCTGCTTCGTCTGCGGGCCGGACCGCGCGATCGGCGACGGCCTGCGGCTGCGGCCCGGTTCCGTCGCCGATGGGGTTACGGCCTGTGTCTGGGTGCCCGACGCGGCAGCGGCGCGGCCGGGCGACGACCACGTTGCCCCGGAGTACTGCTGGGCGGCCCTGGACTGCCCTAGCGGCTGGACCTCGGACCTGCAAGCGAGACCGATGGTTCTCGGCCAGATTACAGCCCAAGTGCTCAGCCTTCCGCGGATCGACGGCGGGGTCGTCGTGGTCGGCCAGCTCCAGCGAACTCAGGGCCGCAAGACGTGGACCGCGTCGGCGGCGTACGTCGGTGGCGCACTGGTCGGCCGCGCGGAGCAGCTCTGGATTGCCGTTGAGCCCACCGAATTCGGCTGAGCCCACTAGCACCGCCCCAACTCACAAGTGCTGTACCGGGCCTTCAGCCCGCTCACTTGAGGGGGTCGTGGCCCCAGTTCATCAGGCTGTAGCGCCAAGGCGTCTCGGTGAGGTCGCCCTTGGGACGTTGTGCCAGATGGCGATGCACGTAGCTGACCACTTTGCGCATGTGCTGCACGTCGCTGTCGTCGAGGTCTGCCTTCTTGGTGCCGAGAAGCTCGATGATCCGACGGCCTGACTTGTGCCCGGTCGACTCCGCGCCTCCGCTCGAGTCCCCCACCGACCTCGACTCGTCGGTGGCGAGCCAGTGCTCTAGGTCGCTGGCGGTCATGTTCACAGCGTCGCGCCAGCCGTCCCAGACCTCGTCCAGTCGTTCGGGGGCGCTCACGCATCGACGGTAGTTGTCTGGACCCGATCACGCAGGTCGGTTGCCTCAGTGGGCCACGACGCATGGCCGGATACACCGTCATCGCCGTCCATCCGCACAAGCCAATGACAGAACTTCGTCAGCAGGCGGCCAGGTGGTCTTCGACCGGTTCGTCACGATTGGCAACGGGTGGACGGGTGCCTTCAGCCGACGCCCGGCCACGGCGGTTGACCAGATAGGAGCCGAACACCACCAGGGCGAACCCGACGATCGTCCATACCGTCACCGACTCGTCGAGGAACAGTGCGCCGGCGACGACGGCCACGGCCGGGTTGACGTAGGTGATGGTGGTGGCCCGCACGGGCCCGACCTCGCCGATCAAAGCGAACAGCAGCAGGAACGCCGCAGCGGTGCAGACCGCCGACAAGACGACGACCGATCCCATCACGTCGGTGGACGCCATCCGACTCGGCACTCCGGTGTCGATGAGCACCACCGGCACATATACGGCTGCGGCGAGAGTGAGCGACACCGCCATCACCCCTACCCCTTGCAGGTCCGAGAGGAAGCGCGACAAGATCGCCGGGCCCATCGCGTAGCCGACCACCGTGACGGCGAGCAGCCCGACGGCGCCGATGTCAGAGCCTGCGACGTCGAGGCCCACCAGCGCCGCGACTCCTGCGGCGCCGAGCGCCAGTCCGAACCATGCAGAGAGGGCCAACCGCTCCCGGTGTCCGGTGACAAAGGCCAGCAGCACGCCCACAACCGGTACGGCGCTGATCAGCAGACCCGTCGTCGAGCTGGGGAGCGCCTGCTCCGCCGCCCCCAGCGTGACCCACGGGACGGCGATCTCGACGACGGTGAACGCGACAACCGGACGCCACCGCCGCAGCACGGGTCGGACGGCGCCGCGGGCCAGAGCCAACGGCATCAGCATCACGGCCGCCAAGGCGGTCCTAGCCAGCACCAGCTGCGATGGGGTGAGCTCGCCCACGGCGACCTTGATCAGCAGATAAGGGATCCCCCAGGCCACGCCGAGGCTGAGGAACAACAAGACCGCCCGCCGACTCATGGCTTCATTCTGCTGGTTCCAAACCGTGCAGTCCATCTAGAATTGATGAATGACATCCATTAGCCGCGACTTCACTATCGACTTGCGTAGACTGCGCGTCCTTCGCGAGCTGCAGCAGCGGGGAACTGTCTCGGCGACCGCCCGGGCACTACATCTCACGCCGTCGGCGGTGAGCCAGCAGCTGGCGGGCCTGGCAAAGGAGGTCGGCGCGCCGCTGCTCGAGCGCTCCGGACGCGGAGTACGGCTGACCGGTCAGGCGAAAGTGCTCCTGTCGCATGCGGTGGTCGTCCAAGAGCAGCTCGAGCGCGCTCGGGCCGATCTCGCCGCCTGGGACGAGGGCGAGCTGGGCGAGGTTCGTATCGGTTCGCTGTCCACCGGCATCTCGGCTTTGGTCGCTCCCACGTTCACCCGCCTGGAACAGACCCGACCCGGTATCGCCATTCGCATCATCGAGTCGGAGCCGCCCGCGGTCTTCTCCGAGCTGGACGCCGGCGAGCTCGACGTGGTGGTGTCCTCGGACTACCAGGGCGGCCCTCCCCGGCACGATCCGAGATATCACCGGGTCGACCTGCTGCACGATCCGCTGGATGCGGTGCTCCCGCTAGGGCATCCACTGGCGAAGCCGAAGGGTCTTCGGCTCGAGACACTTGCTGCCGAGCCGTGGGTGAGCTCAGCGCCGCGTGACCCCTGCTCACAGATCGTCCGGGCCGTGTGCGCCGCGGCCGGGTTCACGCCCCACGTGGTCCACCGCTCCACTGAGTGGCCGGCCGTCGCCTCGCTGGTCGCGGCAGGCTGTGGCGTGGCGGTGATCCCAAGGCTGGCCCAGCCGCTGCCCACAGGCGTCGTGGTGTGCCCGATCGTGGGAACTCCGGCGTCACGGCAGATCTTCGCTGCCTGCCGGGCGGGGGCTCAGGGGGATCCGGCCGTCGCTGCCGTGCTCGAGGCGTTGGGCGACGTGGCCCGGCTGCGGTGCTCAGGAGGCTGACTCCCCGCGCGAAGCGGAACGAACTGGCGCTCTCCTGCCGCGCATCAGCGTCAGGCGTTCCAACCCGAGGGCCCAACAGCGCTGCGGGCCACGTCATGCGACCGGGTGCTCGGAGTCGTAGGCCATGAACCGCGACTGCCACGCACTGAACCCCAGGGCCCCGACGACACATGCCGTGCCACCGGCAGCCAGCGCGATGGTGGGCGTGAGCAGCGCCGCCGTCGAGCCCGCCACGAAGTCCCCGAGCCGCGGCCCTCCGGCCACCACGACGGTGAAGACACCTTGCAGCCGACCGCGCAGGTTGTCCGGCGCCGCCACCTGCAAGATGGTCGACCTGTACGCCGCACTGACCATGTCAGCGGCACCGCTCCCCGCCAGGCACAGCACGCCCACCCACAGTGACCGGGTGAACCCGAAGGCCGCCACCGAGGCGCCATAGATCACCACGCACACCATGACCGCGACGCCCTGCCGCCGCACTTTCCCGACCCATCCGGAGAAGGTGAAGGCCAACAAGGACCCGACAGCCGGTGCGGCCTGGAGCACTCCGACGGTCCGCACGCCACCGCCGAAGAACGAGCCCGACACGGCAGGGAAGAGCGCACGCGGCTGAGCCAGCACCATGGCGCAGAGGTCGAGGACGAAGGTCATCAGGAGGTTTGGTGCGCTCCGGAGGAAGCGCAGCCCCTCGACCACCGAGCGCAGACCGGGACGCTGGACGTCTTCACCGTCGGATGCCTGGGGTGGAATGGGGGGAAGCTTGAACAAGGCGTACAGCGCCGCCGTGAAGGTGACGGCATCGATGGCGTAGGCGAACGTGTAGCCGCCAGCACCGATGGCGAGCGCACCGAGCAGTGGCCCGACCGTGAAGCCGAGGTTGAACGACGCCATGCTCAAGGCGTTGGCCGCCGGTAGCAGCGCCGGGCTCAGCAGGCGCGGGATAATCGCGCTGCGCGTCGGGTTGTTGACGGCGTAGAAGCCGCCCTGCAGCACCACCACGGCATACAGCACCCACACCGAGCCGAGGCCGAGAGCGGCTTGGATGACAAGCAGCAACGATGACACCCACAAGCCACTCGACGCGATGAGCGCGAGCTTGCGACGGTCCATGGCGTCGGCGATGGCGCCGCCATAGAGACCGAACGCGATCAGCGGGACGAGCGAGAAGAGGCCGACGAGGCCGACGGCGAACGTGGACCGGCTGATCGCGAAGACCTGGATGGCCACCGTCACGGCGGTCATCTGCTGTCCGAGCTGCGAGACGGTGCTGCCTACCCATAGACGCCGGTAGTCAGCCGAGGCGCGGAGCGGTCGTACGTCCGTGAGCAGCTCTGCCAGTCCCCGCACCGCGTCACCCTAATCTCTTGCCCGTTGGCGGGACCCGTCGTACCGTGGTGCTACGCAGGAAAGGAGGTGGTCCGAACACATGAGTTCTTATCGGACATGTGAGGTGGCTGGCCGCTAGGCAGTCGCTGTGTCTTTGGACGGCGTAGCGAATACCCACCAGCTACCCGGGCCCGCAGGTGCTGGACCGTCCATCCAGCCGTGACAACCCCGTCGCGACCGCCTGCGGGTTCGTTCTTTTCTCCCCGCCGATAGGTTCGCTCGTATGACGACCGAGCCCACGCGTGACGTCGCCTCGTGGCGCCGGGAGTACGAGGACCGCGGGCTGAGCGCCGAGGACCTGGGGCCGGACCCTCTGGCAGCTTTCGTCAGCTGGCTGGTTGCGGCTCGCACGGCCGGTCTGCACGAGCCCAACGCGATGGTCGTCTCCAGCAGCGACGCCTCCGGCGCGCCGTCCTCGCGCATGGTGCTGCTCAAGACGGTGGACGCCCGGGGTTTCGTCTTCTACACCAACCTCGAGTCTCGCAAGGGCGCCGAGATCCTGGCCCGCCCCGTCTGCGCTCTGCTCTTCCCTTGGCATCCGCTCGAGCGGCAGGTGCGCGTCGAGGGCGTCGCGAGTCTCGTCGACGACATCGAGGCAGACGCCTATTTCGCGTCGCGCCCCCGGGGTTCGCAGATCGGTGCGTGGGCCTCGCCGCAGTCTCAGGTGGTGCCCGGCCGAGACGACCTCCAGCAGCGCTACGCCCGTGAGCTCGACCGTTTCGAGAGCGTCGACGTCGTCCCACGCCCCGCCCGCTGGTCCGGTTTCCTCGTGCGTCCACACCGGATCGAGTTCTGGCAGGGTCGACCGGGCAGGATGCACGACCGGATCCAGTTCGACCGGGCCGACGACGCCACCTGGGTCGTCGAGCGCCTGGGTCCCTGACACACTGTGCGGCGAACAGCGCGCGCACCGAATCCCGCGCCGTCGTCGAGGAAGGTGTTCCACATGCCCGACCTACAGATTCCGGCGGACCGGCTGCCTCGAGACGGACGGTTCGGCTGCGGTCCGAGCAAGGTACGTCCAGCCGCACTGGAGGCACTGGCCGCGACCAGCACGCATTTCCTGGGCACGTCGCACCGCCAGTCGACGGTCCGCTCTGTCGTGGGCCGGCTTCGCGACGGGTTGCGTCACCTGTTCGATCTGCCGGACGGCTACGAGGTGGTCCTCGGCAACGGTGGCGCCACCGCCTTCTGGGACATGGCGACGTTCGGCCTCATCCGCGAACACAGCCAGCACCTGTCGTTCGGGGAGTTCTCCGCGAAGTTCGCCGCCGCGGCAAGCGCGGCACCGTTCCTGGCGGAGCCGACCGTCGTCGCCGCTGAGCCGGGCACGCGCACAAATCCGTATGCCGAGCCAGGTGTTGACGCCTATGCCTGGCCGCACAACGAGACATCCACTGGTGTGATGGCTCCGGTGCGACGGGTCGAGGGGGCCGACCCCGGCGCCCTCATGCTGGTCGACGCAACGTCGGGAGCAGGGGGCCTGCCCGTCGACGTGAGGGAGACCGATGCCTACTACTTTGCCCCCCAGAAGTGCTTCTCCTCCGACGGTGGCCTGTGGCTTGCACTGATGTCACCGACTGCACTCGACCGGGTGGCCGACATCGCCGCAGACGGCCGGTGGGTCCCGGCCTTTCTGGACCTGCAGCTCGCGATCGACAACTCCCGGCTCAACCAGACCTACAACACTCCTCCCCTCGCCGCCCTGTTCTTGATGGTCGAGCAGGTCGACTGGCTCAACGGCTTGGGCGGCCTATCCGGCGCGGTGGACCGTACGACGGAGTCCTCCACGGTGCTGTACGGCTGGGCGGACAGGTCGTCGTACGCGACGCCGTTCGTCCGCGAGCCCGCCGATCGGTCGCTGGTCGTGGGGACGATCGACTTCGCGGAGGCGGTGGACGCCGCAGCGGTGGCGGCAGTGCTGCGCGCCAACGGGATCGTCGACGTTGAGCCCTACCGCAAGCTCGGCCGCAACCAGCTGCGGGTGGCGATGTTCCCCGCGATCGACCCTGCCGACGTCGAAGCGCTCACCCGGTGCATCGACTGGGTCGTCGAGCGCCTCTGAAGTGCGCCACTTGTCAGAGCGCCTCTGAGTGCGCCACTTGTCAGACCCTCAAGTGGCTATAGCCAGCCCTGAGTCTGACAAGCTGATGTTGTGCTCATGGCGGCCTCCTCTGCCGCTGCCAGCCTATGGACAAGGACCGGTCAGCGCGCGCTGTGGTGGACCGCTCGCCAGCCGAGCACGCCGGCGACCAGCGCGAGCGCGAAGGCGGCCCCGATCAGGACCATGGTGGCGAGGTCGCGGAGCCGGTGCCGTCGCTCATTGTCCGCGGCGGTCTGGGCGGTGCTCGTTGCTGAGCTCGAGGAGGGGGCGGGCGGAGCGGTTGACTGTTGTTCGTGGGGTGGTTGCACCGGCAACCGCACTCTGAGCACCTCCGATCCGCTCCCTTCGGTGCCGATCCAGATGGCCCGGTCGCCGGGTGGGGCGGCGACCGACTCTCCCTGAGGCTGCAGAGGCAGTGGGAACGACGCAGTGGTCCTCCAGCTAGGGAAGCGGTACGTCGTCGCCGCCACGTAGGTGCGGACCACGACGTGATGCCCGTCCGGCAGCATGGTCGCGTCGGTGGCGACCGACGGCCCCGGCGCGATCCGGCGCAGCTGGACAGCCGACCGGGTGAAGACGTCCGGCGGGGTGGCGTAGACGTGGGCCGACGCCTCCTTGCTGACGACGTAGGCGCGCCCTCCCAGCGAGTCGTAGACGACCGACTCCGCGTCCCGTGGGCCGTCGGGATAGGTGAGCGACACTACGTCCGCGTCGACCACGTGGGCTCCGCGAGTGGGCTGAGCGAGGCGGTAGAGCTGGACTTGTGAGCGAGCCTCGCCGTTGTCTCCGATGTCGGCGACGACAAGGGTTCCGCCGGCACCGGCGGACATCGCCTCGACGTCGACAGCATCCACGCCCGCCAGTGAGGTGCGACCCACCAGTGCTCCCGTGCCCGCGTCGAGCACATAGATCGTGGCAGTGTCGCCGGAGTCGTTGGCGGTGTAGACCAGGCCGCGGTGGGCGGTGCTCAGGACGAGCGAGCTCGACTCGGTGATCTGCGGAGCTTTGATGTCGAAGACGACCGGCGGATTGCGGTCATGAGCCCCCACAGCGGTCACGACGACGGCGCCTGCGCAGGACGTCCAAGCGGTGAGGACCACAGCTGAGCCGACCAACCGCAAGCACCAACCTCCGGCGCCGCCTCTAGCCACGCGCGCTTTCGGCCTCGGGCGCCACCCCGACAAGCTCGAGCTCGTCGGCGAGCAGCGTGGCGAGCGCAGGGCGAACGTGCCAGGACGTGACGAGTGAGGAGTAAGCCTCCAGCGTGGAGGCGTTCGGGGAGGCGCCGGTGCGTACGGCCCGGATGAGCACGTTACGTGGAGTGTGCTGACTCTCGACGAACTCCATGACGTCCACCCGGTAACCCAGCAGGCGCAGCACCGCGGCCCGCAGCGAGTCGGTGAGGACATCGGCCAGCCGTTCGCGCAGGATCCCGTGGCGGGTCACAAGCCGGTAGCCGTCGGGAGCTGACGCACCGTCGAGCTGGCGTTGCAAGTCGTGGTGGCAACACGGAGCGGCCACGATCACCGGCGTATGCCAGCGGACGGCTCGCGCGAGCGCCTCGTCGGTGGCCGTATCGCACGCATGCAGGGCAACTGCCAGGTCTGGAGGTTCGGCGATCTCGACCGAAGCGATGGTTCCCGCTACGAACCGCAGCTGCGAGCTCACGCCGAGCTGTTGGGCCAACCGGGTGTTGTCGGCCCGCGCCTGTGCCTTGAGATCGACCCCCACCGCCTCGACCGGGACTTCTCTCACCTGCGTCAGGTAGCGGAACGCTGCGAAGGTGAGATAGGCGTTGCCGCACCCCAGGTCGACCAGCCGCAGCGAGCGAGGCGACTCGTCGCTCCCACCCACACGTGAGGGCAGCGCGGAGTCGACGACCGGATCCAGCGCTGCCAAAAAGTCCTGCACCTGACGGAACTTCGGCACCCGACTCGGCTTGACCTGCCCGTCGCCTGTCGTGATGCCGAGCAGCCGAAAGACCGGGTCGGACTCCTCGAGCCGCCGGCTCTTGATCCGGTCGTGGCCGCGTTCCAGGTCGAGTGGGCTCGTCCTCGCCGACCGGTGCACGAGTGACTTGCCCTTCTTGGTCACCCTCATCTGGATCGTCTCCGACACGGTGTCGACGTGCCAGCTGGCGAAGGGCTGAGCGACCACGTCGTCCACCGCCTTCTCGGCTGCTGCCCCCAGCTCGTGGTTGTGGAAGTGGGCCTGGGTCTCGTCATACGTCGTGACCTGCAGGCGACGACCGGCCTTGAGGTCGACGTAGCGCAGCTCGACGCGCCGAAAGTCCACGGCTGCGTTGCGCTGTCGCCCTGATGCGACGGCTCTGACGAGCGTCTCCTCGTCGAGGAGCAGCGGCCGCAGCTCAGCGCTCGGATCGGTCGAGGCGTTCTGGCCGGCCGACGTCATCGCACCGCCGAGATGACCACGATCAGCAGCAGCACGAGCAGCGCACCCTCGATGATCAACCTGCGGTAGCGGGGATGCACCTGTCCGAAGGTACCGGCTACATGCACTCGACCAGACGGGCCCGGAACTCTGCCACCGTCTGTGGGTCGCCGGACAGCTCAACCCGCTCGTCGCCGACGCGGCCCCACAGCCACAGGAAGACGTCCTGCGGCTCGCCCGAGATCGTCCCGACCGGCGTCGAGCCGGCGCCCGCGTCCGTGGCGGCCCGATCCACGGTGACACCCGAGCGGCGTACGTCGCAAAGCCATCGCACCCCGCCGGACTGAACGGCCACGACGGCTTCGACGGGGTGCTCAGTCGTCACCCGGTCGTCCCACCACGGCCCGGCCAGCATCACGTCGAGCGCCTCGTCAATCCCGTCGACCGCCAGGTCGGGCTCGATCGGGGTCGGCTCGTCGAAGGCCAGCTCGGCGTCATAGCGGTGGACAGCCACCTCGCACGCCATCCGGCGCAGCCAGAAGCCGACTGTCTTGTCCTTGCCGAACGTCACCGTCGACTCCGACGGGTCATGCTTCGCGAACTCCGTGAGCAGGTGGTCCTTGGCCGAGCGGAGGAAGGGCAGCTCCTCGCGGTCGTCGAAGTCCGGCGGGGGCCACGGATCCGGCCAGGCGGAGTCGGCCATGACACGGACTTTGTGCTCGAAGACTCCTGCGGTGTGCCAGACGACCTCGGCGACGTCCCAGCCGGCACACGACGGAACGCTGGCGGTCAGGTCGCGCTCGCCCATGTCGACCAGCCGGTCGGCGTCGACGTTGATCAGCTCGAGATATCGCTGCGGTGCAAGAGCGGTGTCAGTCATGCAGCAACTGTGGCAGGAGGCACCGACAGTTCGCTTGTCGAGACGTCGGTGCGGCGCATCAGCCAAACGGTGGCGCCGGTAACGACCACCAGCGTGGCCAGCCCTCCGCCGAGCAGAGTCCACCGCGGGCCGAAGGTCTCCCCCACCCACCCGATGACCGGCGCACCGAACGGCGTCCCGCCCATCAGGGTCATCATGTAGAGCGCCACGACGCGACCACGCATCTCGGCTGCCACGTTGAGCTGCACGACCGTCTGCAGCGACGTGAGCATGGTCAGGGCCGTCACGCCGACCACCGGGAGCCACGCTGCGAACAGCCAGTAGGTCGGCATCAGCCCGGCGACGATCTCAGCCACCGCAAAAGACATCGCCGCAAGTGCGAGCACCAGGGTCCGGGGGCGGCCGCGGCGGGAAGCAAGCAGCGGTCCTGCACACGAACCAACCGCCACGAACAAAACGAACAAAC
>JBPCRX010000051.1:0-10349 GCA_050996395.1 Nocardioidaceae bacterium | reverse complement strand
CAGGACAACGCGACCCATGAGCAGACTCGGACTGTCCTACTTGCCCTGGCGGCGGCGCTGGATGCGCGTCTTCTTGAGCAGTTTGCGGTGCTTCTTCTTGGCCATGCGCTTGCGGCGTTTCTTGATTACGGAACCCACTGTGAACCTTTCGGGCGGTGCCGGCGTGTCTCCCGAGGCAATAGACGCACCGCCGGAGAGGTATCGAGACGTCCTGCCTGGTCGGCACGACGGCGCCAGCCTATCTCTCCACCACGACGCCCTGAAATCACGTTCAGGCAGCCAGCGGTCGCCCGCTCAGCCTCAGCCCGCCTGGAAGTAGGACTTGCGCAGGTAGTCGTCGACAGCCGTCTCCGGCACGCGGAACGAGCGGCCGACCCGCACGGCGGGCAGGTCACCGGCGTGCACCAGTCGGTAGACAGTCATCTTGGAGACGCGCATGGTCGACGCCACCTCGGCGACGGTGAGGAACTTGATATCGGAGAGGCCATCTCCGGTGGAGTGTGACGCCACGACGCACCAACTTCCGGCGCGGTCGCTCCTCGGCTTCACCGCCAAGCACAATTCGTCCGCGCTGCCGTGAGAGTAGTGGCAAATGGGGCTGTTGGGGAAGTAGAGCGACTATTTCAACGCCGGATCGACACCAATAGACATGGGGCGTCGGCGTGTCGCCTTGACTCGCGAAGGTTAGCAAGACGGGCTCGGTCAGTGCGCGACGTCCAGTCCATGAGACGGGAAGATCTCCTGTCGCGTCGATTCGATGCACTGGTCCAGCCAGGTGTCCGGATTGTAGCCGCGTGAGAAGTCGGTGAAGCTCACCGGCCTGTCATCGGACATCGACAGTGGGGCCGCGCGTCCTGTCGCCAGCCTCACGTGCTCGCGCCACGAGGACGGCGTCGCGGTCTGTGGGTCCAGAGGCTCTCCACCCACCACGGCGAGGAGGTGAGTCCACGAACGTGGGACTACGTCGACCACCGCATAGCCGCCCCCACCCGTCGCCACCCACCGACCGCCCGCCACCTCGTGCGCCAGCTCGTGCAGAGCCAGATGAACGGCGCGCTGTCCGTCGACGCTGACCATCAGGTGCGCGAGTGGGTCATCCATGTGGGTGTCGCAGCCATGCTGGCTCACGAGCACGTCGGGCGCGAACTCCCGAAGCAGTGGTGGCACCACCGCGTGGAAGGCCCGCAACCAGCCCGCGTCGGCCGTTCCGGCCGGAAGCGCGACGTTGACGGCGCAGCCGCGAGCATCGACTCCACCGCTCTCGGTGACGTGGCCGGTGCCGGGGAAGAGGGTTTGGGGGCTCTCGTGCAGGCTGATGGTCAGCACCCGCGGGTCGTCGTAGAACGCGGCCTGCACCCCGTCACCGTGATGGACGTCGATGTCGACGTACGCCACCTTGCGAGCGCCCTGCTCGAGCAGCCAGGCGATCGCCACCGCGGGGTCGTTGTAGATGCAGAACCCACTGGCGCAGCTGGCCATGGCGTGGTGCAGTCCTCCGCTGATGTTGACCGCGTGCAAGGACTCACCGGTCCACACCTGTCGCGCCGCCTCCACGGTGGCACCGACGACGTGGGCGGAGGCATCGTGCATGCCGGCGAACGTCGGGTTGTCCGCGGTGCCCAGACCGTGCGCGAGGTCCGCACGCTCGGGGTGACGGCTCAGGTCCCGCACAGCCGAGATGTAGGCCGGCGCGTGGATCAGCGAGAGCAGCTCGTCGCTTGCTACCGGAGCCGGCCGCACTGTGACATTTGGGAGGTCGAGCACACCCAGCGCACGGGCCAGGGAAATCGTCAGCTCGACCCTCACGGGGGCGAGCGGATGACCGGCTCCGAAGTCGTACCGGGTGAAGGCGTCCTCGAAGATGATGGAGGCGGGGCCGGACACCACTGGACTCTAGTCGGTCGGCCGCACGGGCCGTTCAGCGTGACAGCAGCAGTCCCACACGGTAGATGACCAGTCCCGCCAGGCCTCCGACCAGCGTGCCGTTGATCCTGATGAACTGCAGGTCCCGGCCCACGTGCAGCTCGATGCGCCGGGCAGCCTCGTCGCCGTCCCAGCGCTCGATGGTGTCGGTGATGACCTGAGTGAACTCCGCGCCGTAGCGCTCGACCAGGAAGGCGGCCAGGTCGGCCGCCCGCAGGTCCAGGCGGTTCCTGAGCGCGGCGTCGGTGCCCAGACGGTCGCCGAACTCCCGAAAGGCGGTGACGGCGCGGCTCTTGAGGGTGCTGTCGGTATCCGCGAGCATCTCGAGGAGGACGCGTTTCAGCGCCCCCCAGAGCGACATGGCTGTCTCGAGCACCTGTGGCTGGGTGAGGACGCGCTGCTTGAGCCGTTCGGCTGACTCGATGGTGCCCGGATCATGCTGCAGGTCGTGCGCCAGCTGACTGAGGAAGTCGTCGAGAGCACGGCGTGCCGGATGGTCGTTGTCGTTGCGGATGTCGGCGACCCAGGCGACGGCTTCGATGTGTAGCCGCCTGGTCACCTGCTCGTCCAGCCACTGGGGAGTCCACCACGGGGCACGTTCGCCGAGCGCCCTCGACACGGCAGCCTCGTTGGCGCCGAGCCACTCGTGCGCCTCATTGATGGCAAGGTCGACCAACCCGTGGTGAGCCTTCTCTGCGACCACGTCCTCGAGGAGCCGCCCGGCCACCTTGCTCAACGGCTCGTCGACGAGTCGTGGAAGCAGCTCCGTCTCGACCAGTGTCGCAACGTCCTCGTCGTCGATCCTCCGCAACGCCGTCGTCAGGAGCGACGCCGCCTCGTCCACGACCCTGACGCTGTGACCGGGCTCGGCGAGCCAGGCGCCAACCCGACTGCTCACCTGGGCACCGGCTACGCGCGCACGCACCGTGTCCTCGGCGAGGAAGTTCTCCGTCACGAACTCCTCGAGGCTGAGCGCCAGCGCATTCTTGCGCGTCGGGATGATGGCCGTGTGTGGAATCGGTAGTCCCAGAGGGTGCCGGAACAACGCCGTAACGGCGAACCAGTCGGCGATCGCACCCACCATCGCCCCCTCGGCTGTCGCGTACACGAAGCGCCAGCCACCGTCGCGGGACAACGTGGCGGCGTAGACGGCCGCCGCGACCAGCAACAGGCCCAGGGCGAGCCACCGCATCCTCTGCAACCCACGCCGTCGCTCCTCGTCGGCCTCGTTGCTTACCAGGACGGGCCCTTCGCCGCTAGTCGACATCTCCACGCGCCAACGCCCTGGAGCGGTCACGGGCGCTCTCCAGTGCTGTCATGAAGGCAGCTCGGACCTTGTGGTCCTCGAGCTTGCGGATGGCGGCGGCCGTCGTACCGCCGGGTGAGGTGACGCGCTCACGGAGCACCGTGGGGTGCTCGCCGGTGTCACGCAGCAGCTTGGCCGACCCCACCATCGTCTGCACCACCAGCTCGGTGGCGGTCGAGCGCGGCAGGCCGAGATGCACGCCGGCCTCGATCATGGCTTCCACCACGAAGAACAGGTAGGCCGGTCCTGACCCCGAGATGGCCGTGACCGCGTCCTGCTGACGCTCGGGCACGCGCAGCACGCGCCCGGTCGCTCGCATCAGGTCCTCCGCAACTACGAGGTGGCTTTCGTCGCAGTGCGCTCCGCGCGAGATCGCCGCCATACCCTCGTCGACCAGAGCAGGGGTGTTCGGCATCACCCGGACCACGGGGACACCGTCGGAAAGCCGGGACTCGATCGACGTCGTCGTGATGCCGGCGGCCAGTGAGATGACGAGCTGGCGGGCGGTGACGACGGCAGCTATCTCGTCGAGCAGGTCCGGCATGTCCTGCGGCTTGACGACGAGAACGAGCGTGTCGGCCTTGGCGGCCGCATCGACGTTACCAACCACGTCGACGCCATAGCGTTCACGTAGCTCCGCGGTCCGCTCGCCACGACGGTCGCTGATCAGCAGCTCTGCCGGCTGTCGACCGGCCCGCAGCAGCCCGGAGAGCAAGGTTTCGCCCATCACACCGGCGCCCAGGATCGCGACAGTCATGGCGCCCTCCGATCTGGTGACGGTCAGCCCTTGCTGACGAGGGATCGGGCGAAGAATGCCACGTTGGCCGGGCGCTCGGCGAGTCGCCTCATCAGGTAGCCGTACCACTGGTCGCCGTACGGTGTGTAGACGCGCACCTTTTCTCCGCGTGCCGCCAGCCGCTTCTGCTCGTCGGGCCGGATGCCGAAGAGCATCTGGTACTCGTAGGTGCCCTGCTCGCGCTGGCTGAGGCTCACCAGCGCCCCGGCGATCTCGACGAGCTTCGGGTCGTGGGTGGCCACCATGGGATATCCGGAACCGGCCATCAACGCTTTGAGGCACCGCACATAGGAGAGGTCTACCTCGTGTCTGTCCTGGAAGGCGACCGACTCGGGCTCCTTGTATGCGCCCTTGCACAACCGTACCCGTGAACCCTCGTAAGCGAGGTCGCGGCAGTCCTGCTCGGTCCGGCGCAGGTACGCCTGCACCACCGCGCCGGTCGTCGGGAAGTCCTGTCGCACCTCGCTCAGGACCGCGAGCGTGGAGTCGGTGGTGGTGTGGTCCTCCATGTCGAGGGTCACAGTCGTCCCGCAGTCGGCCGCCGTCTGACACACCGTGCGGGCGTTGTCGAGGGCGATGCGCTCGCCGTCCCCGGCTAACGCCTGGCCCACTGCGGAGAGCTTGACCGACACCTCGGCCCCGGTGGTCAGTCCCTCGTCGGCCAGGCGCCTCAGCAAGGTCTTGTAGGCGTCGAACGTCACCTGGGCCTGCGCCTGGTCAAGGGTGTCCTCGCCGAGGTGGTCGAGCGAGACGAGCAACCCGTCGTCGACGAGTTCACGGGTCGCGCGCACCGCGTCGTCAACGGACTCACCGGGCACGAAGCGGTTCACGATCCCGGCGGAGACGGGAAGCGAGCTCACGGCGTGCTTGACCTGATCGCTCCTGGACAGCATCAGCAGAGAGCGGCGCAGCACCGGCCCTCCTCGGGGATTCGTTCGCACCACCGGGTCGGCCGGTAGGTCAACAGCGTTCCTCAGGGTACGCCGCTCCGCTCGCAGCTAGGCTGCCGGGAGCGAGTCCCCGTCGCACGCCGCCACCTGGAGATGACCGTGACCCACCCCGTCTACGCGGAGCTCGTCGCCAACGTCCTCAAGGTCGTCGCCGAACCCGGTGACCAGGTGACTGCCGACGACACGGTGATCCTCCTCGACTCGATGAAGATGGAGATCCCGGTGCGGGCCGAGGTCGCCGGCACCGTTTCAGAGGTGGCAGTCCACGAGGGAGACGTGGTGACCGAAGGGGATCTGCTCGTCGAGATCGAGGAGGCCTAGCCACTCTCAGAGAACCCGCCCATCACGCGGTACGACGACGGAGTGTGGCGGCTCCCAGCGCCACTGCGGCGCCGATGAAGGCGGTGATGATGAGCAGGTCCACCGCCAGGTCGTCCGACAGCCCCGACGAGTTCTGCAGCCGCTGCATGGCGTCGACCGCATAGCTGAGCGGCAGTACGCCGGAGGCGACGCGGAGGGCGTCCGGCAGGCTGTCTCGCGGCACGAACAGGCCGCACAGCAAGATCTACGGGATCACCACTACGGGCATGAACTGGACCGCCTGAAACTCGGTCTGGGCAAATGCTGACACGAACAGCCCGAGTGCGGTACCCAGGACCGCGTCGAGGACCGCCACGACGCCCAGTACCCAGATCGGCCCGCGAACGTCGAGCCCCAGCAGACCGACCGTCAGCCCCACTGCGAGCAGCGCCTGGACTACCGCGACCACAGCGAAGGCGGCGGCGTAGCCCACCAGCAGGTCGAGCTTGCGCATCGGCATGGACAGCAGCCGCTCGAGCGTGCCGGACGCCCGCTCTCGCAGGGTTGTCACCGACGTCACCAGGAACATGACGATGAACGGGAACATGGCCAGAAGTGGCGGTCCCAGTCGGTCGAAGACCACCTGCTGACGGTCGAACATCCACCACAGCATCGAGAGCAGGAGGCACGGCACGAGCAGGAGCAGGGCGACCGTGCGGTGGTCACGCCGCAGCTGGGTCAGCACCCGCTGGGCGACCGCCAGGGTGATGGAGGCACTCATGTCGTCACCTCTCCGACCAGTGTGAGGAAGGCAGCCTCGATGTCGCTGGTGTGGGTGCGTCGCAGCAGGGCCGCGGGGTCGTCGTCGGCGATGAGGGCTCCGTCACGCATGAGGAGGAGACGGTCGCAGTGTTCCGCCTCATCCATCACGTGGCTGGACACCAGGATCGTGACACCGTCCGCGGCCAGCTCGGCGAAGGTCTGCCAGAGCTGGCGGCGTAGAACCGGGTCGAGACCGACGGTCGGCTCGTCCAGGACGAGCACGTCCGGCCGGCCGAGCAACGCCACTGCGAGCGAGACGCGCGAGCGCTGGCCGCCTGACAGCTCTCCGACCAGCGAGTCGGTGACGTCGGACAGGCGCACCGTGGCCACCGCTGTGCCGATCGACTCGCGGCTGACTCCGAGGACGGCGGCGAAGAACTGCAGGTTCTCGCGCACGGTGAGGTCGGCGTAGACGCTCGGCGCTTGGGTGACGTAGCCCACTCGTCGGCGCAGGCCGGAGCTACCCGCCGGCTCAGCGAGCACCGTGACGGTGCCGCTGCGAATCTGCTGCACGCCCACGATGCTGCGCATCAGCGTCGTCTTGCCGCACCCGGACGGACCCAGCAGCCCGGTGATGCGCCCTCGCGCAATGGTGGCGCTGAGCCGCGGGATGACGTCACGTCCGCCGCGCACCACCTGCAGCGAGTCCACCGCGACAGCCGCGGTGCTCTCATCGACTAAATTCATCATGTGATGAATTTAAAGGTTCTCCCGTTGTCGCGTCAATACCGACATGCCGTCGATGTGGCACTGCAGGACCGGTCCGAGCCGAAGCGCCAGGTCAGAGCTGGTAGTCGACGCAAGCGGCTCGAGACCAAGGACGTATCGCGTCATCACCAGTCCTAGCAGCTGAGAGGCGACGCCCTGCGCCCGCAGCTCCGCATCCTCAGACCCGATGGACGCTGCGATCGGTGCAAGGATCAGGCGCACCAGTCCAGTTCGGAGCAGGTCCGCCGCTGCCTCGCTCGTCATCGCCGAGCGCACCAGCGCGACGAGTGGTGTGCGGTTGAGCTCGTCGTCCCAGACGGCCAGGAACCGGGTGGCGATCCGGGCGCCCATCCCGTCGACTCCGTCCGCGGTGAGCTCGGGAATGACGAGGCGCGGGTCGAAGGGAACGTCCAAGGACGCGAGGAAGAGGTCATCCTTGGAGCTGAAGTAGTGGTGCACGAGTGCGGGGTCGACACCGGCCGCCTTCGCGACTGCCCGCATGGAAGTCTTGTCGAACCCGAGCGCGGAGAACTCCTGCTTGGCTGCGGCTGTGATGGCCGAGCGAGTATCGGGGCTCCCCGGCCGACGTCCCGCCCGGCTCCGCACCGGCGGCGCTGCCTCAGCCACGATGCCGCGCGCGAGCCAGGTCGACAGGTCCTGGCTCATCGCCCGAGCCACCGCTGGCGTCCGCCGTCGACAGGTACAGCCGCGTAAAGGCGAGGGACTCCGCGAGGTCGCGTCGCCGTTCTCTCCGGCTCGCCGCCTTTCGGGTGTTGATCTCGAGCACGACACACCCGCTGTAGTCGTTGACTGCGAGCATCTCCAACACCTCAGCACACGGCTGCTTGCCTCGACCCGGCACCAGGTGCTCGTCCTTGCCGGAGCCCGAACCGTCAGTCATGTGGACGTGGCGAAGTCGTGACCCCAGCGTGCGAACCATCTCGACAGGGTCGTCGCCCGCGACGGCGCTGTGCGAGAGGTCCACCGTCACGTGCGCAAACTCATGGTGGACTGGATTCCAGCCGGGCGAGTAGACCTGCACCTGTCGTCGCGACGCCCTCCAGGGGTACATGTTCTCCACGGCGAACGCGACACCGGTGCGCTCGCCCAGCGCCGCAATGCCCTCGACGAACTCCCGGGCGTAGTCGCGCTGCCAGCGAAAGGGGGGATGGACGACGACTGTGTCGGCGCCGAGTGCTTGCGCCACGTCGGCACTGCGCTCGAGCTTGGGCCAGGGCTCGGTTCCCCAGACACGCTGGGTGATGAGCAGGCACGGCGCGTGCAGTGCGCACACGCGAACCCCGGACCGTTCGCTGAGCCGCCGCAGCTCGTCGACATCCTGGCTCACCGGGTCAATCCCGACCATCACCTCTAGCGCGTCATAGCCCAGCTCTGCAGCCAGCTCGAAGGCCGTCGCTGTCGACTCGGGATAGACCGACGCCGAGGACAGCGCCACCAGCGCGTCAGGCACCCGCACCCTCGACGCACCACGTGATGCGTCTGCGCCGCTCATCTGGCCAGACTAGGCGCCCAAGGTTCGACGGACGCCCCCAACCGACGTCAGCGAGTCGAGCTGCTCCAAGATCACTCCTTCACGCAACGCCCAGGGGCATACCTCGAGCTGCTCGATATCGAAGAGATCCATCACCGCCTCCGCAACCAGCCCGCCGGCCAGCAGCTGGTGCGCCCGCGCGCTCGAGACACCCGGAAGCTCCGCGCGTTGCGCGCTCGACATCTTCGCGATCCGCGGCAGTCGCTTGGCGAGCTCGGAACGCCGGAGCAGCCGTCGTACGAACGGGCCCTCCTCAGACGGCTGTGCGCCACATACGCGAGCCAGCGATCGGAACGTCTTCGACGTCGCAACGCTGTGGTCGCCGACGCCCGAGCGCAGCAGTGAACCCGCCTCCCGACCGATCTCGGTTCGGACGAATCTTCGCAGCGCCTTGAACTGTCCGGGCGACGCCACATCATCGGGCAACCACTGGCGCGTGAGCCTGCCTGCACCCAGCTCGAACGAGCGGGCCACGTCGGGGCGTTCGTCGTCCCCGACGGCGATCTCGAGCGACCCGCCCCCGATGTCGAAGACAGCCAGCCGGCCTGACGACCAGCCGAACCAGCGGCGCACCGCCAGGAACGTCAGGCGCGCCTCGTCCTCCCCTGATAGGACCACCAGGCGGACACCGGTCTTGTCCTCCACCCGGTCGATCACGTCATCGGTGTTGCTGGCCTCGCGGATGGCCGAGGTAGCGAAGGCATGGACCGACTCACATCCTTGGTCCTCCGCCTCCACCAGAGCGCTGTCGATGAATCGGATCAGAGCGTCGACCCCGTCTTCGGCGAGCGCACCTGCGCGGGTCAGGTGCTCCGCCAGTCGCAGCGCCTGCTTCTTGGACGCGGCCGGCAGGGGCGCGGCGCCGCGGTGCGCGTCGACCACCAGCAGGTGCGCGGTGTTCGAGCCGACGTCGAGAACGGCTTCTCTCATGACGCGGAGGGTACTCCGGCGCGGCAGGATGCGGGCTCGGACGACTTAAGGTGGACGTATGCCGGAGGTTCCCCTCGACTTCCCCCGCGCATGGGTCGAGTTCGAGGACCCGGGCGACGCCACACAACGGTTCAGGTGTGACGTCACGTGGCTGACCTCCCGGTGGGGCTGCATCTTCGGCGCAGGGTGTCGCGGCATCTATGCCGACCGACCCCTGGATGGCTGCTGCACACTCGGCGCCCACTTCTCGGACAAGGCCGACGAGCGCCGCGTGCGCTCCGTCGTCAAGCTGCTCGGCCCGCAGGACTGGCAGCTGTACCCCGAGGGAAGTCGGCGCAGCGCCTGGCTCGAGACCGACGCTGACGGCGAGCGCAAGACCGCCGTGATGGACGGCGCGTGCGTCTTCCTCAACCGACCCGGCTTCCCCGGTGGCGAAGGATGTGCCTTGCACGCCTGGGCGCTCAACAACGGCCGGCACCCGTTGGAAACCAAGCCTGACGTCTGTTGGCAGCTCCCGCTTCGACGTCTGTTCCGCCGGGTGGAGAGAAGCGACCAGACGTCCTACACAGAGGTGACGATCACCGAGTACGACCGGCGTGGCTGGGGTGAGGGCGGCCATGATCTCGACTGGTACTGCTCGGGAAATCCCGAGGCACACCAAGGTGCACGACCGGTTTACGTGTCGTCGGCCGCAGAGCTGGTCGAGCTGATGGGACAGCCGGCCTACGACGCGCTCGTGGTGCATTGCCGGGAGTTCGAGGAGACCCGACGACATGGCCTCCGGCACCCGGCCGACCCGGCTCGACACGGTTGAGCCCTTGACCCCTCGACTTGTCAGACTCTCGGCTGGCCATGGCAAGCCGACGTTCTGACAGGTTGGTGGGGTACGGCGTCGGGCCGGCTCGTCGGGACCCCGCCGCAGAGTCGGCGAGGAGTTCCGCCACAATGGCTGGCATGCATCTCGACCACGTGTCGTACGCAGCCGAACCTGATGGCCTCACGGCCACCACCGAACGTCTGGGTGAGCTGCTGGGAGAGAAGTTCGTCGACGGAGGCGTGCAT
>JBPCRX010000008.1:0-20168 GCA_050996395.1 Nocardioidaceae bacterium | reverse complement strand
CGGGGTGTCCACCCGGCGGATGGAGAGGCTCGTGGAGACCCTGGGGATCACCCGGCTGTCGAAGTCCCAGGTCTCGGTGATGGCCCGGGAGCTCGATGAGCAGGTGGAGTCGTTCCGGACCCGCCCGTTGGACGCTGGCCGAGCCGGGGCAGGCGGCGTCGACCGGATGCCGTGTCCGTCTGACGGGCAAGGAACGAGTCCCTTGTGCGTCGTTCGTCACGGGTGAGTCTCCCGGTGGACGGCGGCCTCCTCCCCCGGAACGCCGTCGGGCTGCCCCAAGCCGCTAGCCGGGTGTTCCGCACATGGACGTCGGTGGGCTGGCCGGGTGTGACCGCGGAGCGGCTTGATGCGGTGTCAGGCGCGTGGGGGTGGGTCCTCGGCTTCGTTGAAGGCCTTGAGGGACAGGGTCTGGAGGTCGGTGACGAGGAGTCGGCGGGCGTTGTCGAACCATCTCTGGTACTGGTGCTGTTGTTCGGCGGTGATCTTGCGGGTGACGGTCTTACCGGCCACAGCTCGGGTCCAGGTGAGGTTGGGGCCGTGGAGCACCGGGGGGTCGCCTTGGCAGCGACAGCCGGCCTTGCCGCACTTGGTGCTGCGCCACACGAGGCTGCCGGGTAGCGCGAAGCCGATCTCACCGAGTTCGCGGGCCAGCCGCACCTGGGTTCGTCGCTGTCGCCGGCCGGGCTCAGCCATCAACATCCCCTGCAGTTTCTGGGGTGCCGCCACGCGACGTTCACACTTGAAGCATATAGGCGTCAAGTCCCGGTGACGGTCCGCCGGGCCGAGGAGGATCAGATGTCGCGACCACGAGCCCGGATCGGTTACGGGCCGCCGGTGGCGGACAAGGCGCTGGGCGCGTTGCCGGTGATCGCCGAGTTCGCCCGAAGGCTCGACCTCGCGGGCATCGTGGACCGGGCCTGCCCGGTCGGGACCTGGCGCTGCTCACGCACGGGCAGGTGATCGAGGCGTTGGTCGCCAACCGGCTGACCTCACCGACACCGCTGGTGCATGTGCAGGACTGGGCGCGCGCGTGGGCGGTCGAGGAGATCTTCGGCACCGACCCCGGTGCGCTCAACGACGACCGGATCGGCCGGGCCCTGGACGCGACCGCCGCGCAGCTGGCGGGCATCGTCGGTTCGGTCGGGGCGGCTGCGATCGCCGCGTTCGGGATCGACGTGGCCCGGCTGCACTGGGACATGACCTCGATCAGCCTGTTCGGCGACTACCGCGATCCCCAGGAAGGCTTCGCCACGCCACGGTTCGGTCATCCCAAGGACCGGCGAACCGACCTCAAACAGATCCAGGCCGGGCTGGCGGTGACCAGCGACGGTGGGGTGCCGGTGTTCCACCGGGCCTATCACGGCGGCGCCGGCGAAATCGCTCAGGTCACCGCCGCGATAGAGTCGTTGCGCAAGCTCGCCGGACCACGCAAGTTCCTCATGGTGGGCGACAGCAAACTCATCTCCTACCCCAACCTGCGTGCCCTGGTCGAGGCCGACGTGGAGTTCATCGCCCCCTCGTCCAAGACCTACGTCAAGGCCACCACCTTGGCCGAGCAACACCTGCTGGGCAGCACCGCGGTCGACTACGTCGCCGAGCGTGACCTCGAAAGGCGCCGGAGCTCCGCGGTCGCTGGCGGGTCCGTGAAGACGCCATGGCGCTGGCCCCGCCCAAGGGCGGCAAAGGACCGGCCTTGGCGCTGCGCCGAGTCTTCGTCTGGTCCTCCACCCGCGCCGGCGCCGCCGAACTCGCCCGGACCAAGAAGCTCGCCAGGGCCAGCGATGACCTCGGGCGGCTGGAACGTGGCCTCGGTGGCCGGCACTACCCCAACGCCGAAGCCGTCGCAACCAGGATCGCGACCATCGCCAGCGGCCGCCGCGTGACCAGTTACCTACGCACCACGATCGGGACTGATCCCGTCACCGACAAACCCACCCTCGCCTGGCACTTCGACGACGGCGCGATCACCGCCGAAGCCCTCATCACCGTCATCTGCCTCGCGCTGCTCATCTTCTGTCTCATCGAACGGGCCCTGCGCCTGGCCATCGCCCCAGCACTCGTCCTGGCCGGGCTCTACGCAGGACGGCCAGCCAAACCCCACCGGCAGACTCATCCTCAGCGCCCTCTCCCGGCTCCGGCTGATCCCAGCCACCACAGACACCCCAGCCGTCATCCCCGAACCGCCACCGCTACAAGCCAACACCCTGCACCTGCTCGGCGTCGACCCCACCCGACCACGATGACCGCCAGCCAGACACCCAACAAAATCCACGCTCACGCATGTGCGGAATACCCGGCTAGCCCGGGGGACCCGTCGTGACCACCCGGGGCGCCGGGCTGCGGGCGCCTCTCCAGCCGAGCGCGTTGCTGATCGACCGGGCGGTCTCCATCACCGACGGCAGGACCGCACTGGTCTGGTCACGGTCCAGGCGGCTGCTCGGGGCCGTGAGCGAGAGAATCGCCGCCAGGTCACCGCTCGCGCCGTGGACCGGCACGGACAGCGTGCTGACTCCGGGCAGCGTCTCCTCGAACGCACCGGCGTGTCCTGCACCCCGAACGGCGAGCACCTCCTTCATCAACGCCTCCGGGCTGGGAGGGTTGACCGGCACCAGGCTTGGGTGAGCCCGGTCGGAGACGATCCGGCGGACCTCCTCGTCCGACCGCTCGGCCAGCAGGAGCCGGGAGGGCGCACCACTCCACAGCGGGAGGGGGCGTCCGATGTCGAACCGGGCCCGCAGCGGGGACTCGCTCTCGACCTGCTCGATGTGCAGGACCTCGTCACCCAGTCCGACCGAGAGGCCGATCGTCTCGCCCGTGGTGTCCCGAAGGCTGCGCATGAAGGGCAGCGCCACGCGGCGCACGTCCATCCGGTCCTGGTAGGCCATGCCCAGGGCCAGCGTCCGAGGGCCCAACCGGTAGCGACGTGTCGCAGGATCCTGCGTCGCGAGGTCCGTCGTGACGAGGTCGGCCAGCAACCGGTGCACCGCGCTCTTGGAGAGCATGGTGCACTCCGCCACCGCCCGGATGGTCAACGGCTGGTCCGCGTCAGCGAGGACGTCGAGGACCCTGACGGCTCGCTGGAGCTGCCCGGTGGGGGCACTCCGCTCGTCGGCCACATCGGAGCCGTCGACCTCCGCCACGGTGTGCCTCCTCTCCCGAAACCCTTGACAGGCCGTTTCCGGCATACACACACTGGTGTCCCACACAGCAGTTCCCTGTCCCACGTTACGGGACAGACCATGATGTGGCAACCGATCAGGAGACGAGCGCATGACGCAGGTGTCGGCAGAGCCACTAGGCAGCTCCATTGGCAAGGTGGCTGCAGGCAGCCTCCTCGGGTCCGTCGTGGAGTGGTACGACTTCTTCCTCTACGGGACGATGGCCGCGCTCGTCTTCAACCAGCAGTTCTTCCCGCAGTACAGCCCGCTGGTGGGGACGATGATCGCCTTCGGCACGTTCGCCGCAGGCTTCGTGACGCGGCCCCTGGGCGGCTTCATCTTCGGTCACTTCGGCGACCGCCTCGGCCGCAAGCGGATGCTCGTCATCACCATGCTCATCATGGGTCTGTCGACGTTCGCCATGGGGTTGCTCCCCGGCTTCGGCCAGATCGGGCTGGCGGCCCCGATCCTCTTGCTCGCCTTGAGGATGCTGCAGGGCATCGGACTGGGCGGCGAGTGGGGCGGGGCGGTGCTGCTCTGCGTCGAGCATGCTCCGGAGGGGCGCCGCGGCTGGTACTCCAGCTGGCCGCAGCTGGGGGTGCCCATCGGCCTGCTGCTCTCCACGTTGGCGGTGACCGCGGTGAGCAGACTTCCGTCCGAGGCCTTCCAGGCGTGGGGCTGGCGGATCCCGTTCCTGCTCAGCATCATCCTCGTCGTCGTCGGGCTCGTGATCCGGCTCAAGATCGAGGAGCCGCCGGCCTTCAAGTCCCTCGAGGCGAGCAACGACAGGGCCAGCCTTCCGCTCGTCGAGGTGTTCCGGCACCACTCCAGGGTGACCTTCCTGGCCATGGGCGCGCGGGTCAGCGAGAGCGTGACCTTCAACGTCTACAACGCGTTCCTCGTGACCTACACCGTCACGGTGCTGAAGCTGAACAAGTCGATCGTGCTGAACAGCCTGCTCGTCGCCGCCGTCGTCGGCTTCTTCGTCATCCTCTGGGCGGGACGGATGTCCGACCGAGTGGGTCGCCGTCCGATCTTCGGCGGCGGGGCGGTGCTCGCTGCGGTCAGTGCGTTCCCGATCTTCTGGATGGTCAACACCGAGAACAGCCTGCTCATCTGCCTTGCCATCGTCATCGGGTGGGGCGTGTCGGCATGCATGATGTTCGGCCCGGAGGGCGCCCTGTTCGCCGAGATCTTCCCAACCCGGGTCCGGTACAGCGGCATGTCCGCCGTCTACCAGATAGGCGTCATTCCCACCGGTGCGGTCGCCCCCCTCATCGGCACGTCGCTCGTCTCCTACTACAGCGGATCCGTCTGGCCGGTCGCCGTCTACGTCGTGGCGATGGCCCTGATCACCATCGTGTCCCTGTACTTCTTGCCGGAGACCCACCGACGCGACATCAACGACGTCCAGAGCTCGACCGCCTCGCGGGGCACCGGCACCCTGGCCCCCAAGCCGGCGCGCTGAGGAGGGAACCAGCGATGACCGAGAGCGATCCGGCCATGAGGCCGCCCCGACCCAACATCGTGCTCATATTGGCCGACGACATGGGCTTCTCGGACATCGCCAGCTACGGCGGTGAAGCGTCGACACCAGCTCTGGACCGCCTCGCGGAGGGCGGGGTTCGGATGACGCAGTTCTACAACACGGCCCGTTGCAGCCCGTCCCGCGCATCACTCATGACGGGTCTGCATCCGCACCAGGTCGGCATCGGCATCCTCAACTTCGACGACGCGCCCGACGGCTATCCCGGCAACCTCGCGCAGGAGTGCGCGACCGTGGCGGAGGTGCTCAAGGCATCCGGCTACGCGACCTGCCTCAGCGGCAAGTGGCACCTGGCCGTCGACATGGAAACGCCCAACGACGCGTGGCCGACCCGTCGCGGTTTCGACCACTTCTTCGGAACGCTGGAAGGCGCGGGCAGCTTCTACCAGCCGCGAACGCTGGTGCGCGGCGAGGAGAACGTCGAGGAGGAGGCGCTCGCCGAGGGCTGGTACTACACCGATGCCATCACGGACGACGCGGTGGGCTTCGTCCGACAGCACGGCGAGACGAGACCCACGGACCCGTTCTTCCTCTTCCTCTCGTACACCGCTCCGCATTGGCCGCTGCACGCCCACGACGAGGACATTGCGAAGTACCGCAACCGTTTCGACGCAGGGTGGGACGAGCTGCGGGCGCAGCGGCTGCAACGGCTCGTGGCATCCGGCATCATCTCCCCGGACTGGCCGCTCAGCGACCGCGACGCTCGGGTGTCCGCCTGGGACGACGCCCAGGACAAGCAGTGGGAGGCGAGCCGGATGGAGGTGTATGCCGCCCAGATCGATCGCATGGACCAAGGCATCGCTCGGGTTCTGCAGGAGCTCGAGGACAGCCAGCGGCTCGAGGACACCTTGGTCATCTTCCTCTCCGACAACGGCGGCTGCGCCGAGGAGATGTCACCGGAGTCGGTCAAGGACTTTGTCACCAGCTTCGTGCCACTCAAGGAGGTCAGCCGTCGAGGCGAGCCGGTGGTTCCCGGGAACCTTCCTGGCCTGACGCCCGGACCCGAGGAGACCTACCAGAGCTACGGCCGCGCGTGGGCCAACCTCTCGAACACCCCGTTCCGGGAGTACAAGCACTGGGTGCACGAGGGCGGCATCTCGACTCCACTGATCGCGCACTGGCCACGCGGACTGGGACAACCCGGCTTCATGTGTACCACGCCGAGCCAGCTCGTGGACGTGCTGCCCACCCTGGTCGAAGTTGCTGGTGCCGACTATCCGCGGTATCGCGCAGGGCATCCCTTACCGCCGGCCGAAGGCAGGAGCCTTCTGCCCGCACTGCGCGGCGAGAGCGACCCGACCCGGGACCTCTTCTGGGAGCACGAGGGCAACTGCGCCGTGCGGCGCGGACGGTGGAAGCTGGTCCGGAAGCATGGCCGGAAGTGGGAGCTGTATGACATCGAGGCCGACCGGACCGAGCTTCGAGACGTGGCGGGCGCGGACGAGGCCATGGAGATCCTGGTGGCCGAACTCGCGGAGGTCTATGGTGCCTGGGCCGACCGCTGCGGCGTGATCCCGCGCGAAGACGTCCTTCGCCTCTATGCAGAACGGGGCCGCGGGCTTCCGGAGGAGTGACCTGAGGTCGCGCTCCGGGCCGGAGCGGTGAAAGTTGCGGCCGCCTCTTTCGTGCCGCTGGTCGCTTCCTGAGGTAAAGTCGAGGCCCGATGACCCGCTGACGAGAAGTCCTCACCAGGAGGTTCGCATGTCTCTCCGTTCTCAAGCGCCCGTGCACTCGCAGACAGCAGGCAACGTCAGAGTGGCGGGAGCGGTCGCTCTTGTCCTCGGACTCTGGGGGGCACTGGTTCCGCTCATCGGGCCGTCCTTCGGCTACCGGATGGGCAGCGCGCAGGCTCAGATCTGGAGCGAAAGTACCGTGACGCTGCACCTTGTCCCGGGCGTGGCAGCCGTGTTGGGGGCGCTGCTCATCATGCGGGGGCGGCACGCCATTCAGACGCTCGGCGCCCTGTTGGCAACGGCCGGTGGGATCTGGTTCGTCATCGCACCGTCGATGCATCCACTCTGGTCCGACCCCGGCATGAGCGGCATGAGCGGCATGAGCGGCTCTGCAATGTCCACCGCTTTGTCGGCGCTCGGATACCACTACGGCACCGGCGCCCTGGTGACGGTAGCCGCGGCATACGCGTTGGGTGCTCTCGCCGCGCGAGGCAGCTCTTCAGACGCTCACGTCGAGAGCCGACCGGAGGAGTCCGTGGCGGTCCGCTCGAGTTTGGTTGATTCCAAGCGGTAGGGGCCTGGGCAGGAACATCGGTTGATAGAGGCGTCCGTCGGGCACTTCAGCGGGGGTTCTTCCTCATCACCGCGTGATCATCACCGAGGTCGGGCGATACCCGACCTTGACCATGGGGCCTCCAGCGCGACCTCACCCCGCCTCAGGGCATGGTGGAATCAGTTACGGGAGACCGGCCAAGAGCCAGGGGCAACACACCGATTGCCTCGACGACGGAGCCAGCGCGGGGCCAGTCCACCAGCGGGACGCTTTGACCGTCGGCCGCGACGACCTCGTCACTCCACGGCACCGTGCCGACAAGCACGAGCTGGTGACGGTCGCAGAACTCCGTGATCGCCGCTTCATCGCCAGCAGAACGCACCTTGTTTGCGACGACGAAAACACGGTCGACCGGCAGCTCCTCGGCGAGGGCGGCCATGCGGCGCACTGTCTCGAGCGAGCGGTAGTAGGGCTCGGCGACGAGACAGATGACGTCGGCGTGCCGAACCGTTCCACGACTGAGGTGCTCCGGGGACGCCTCCATGTCCACCACGACGAACCTGTCGTCGTCCGCGCCCAGGTCTTCAAGCAGCGCAGACACCACGGCATGCGCAGAACACAGGCAGCCCTCGTCTGCATGAGCGGGTGCACCCATCGCCAAGAGCCGGACACCGTCGGGCGCGTTGAGCGCGTAGCGGTCGAGCACTGCGTCGACCGGTTCTGTCAGCGCGGCGCCACCGCGCCGTCGGGAGACCAGCGACGGTGGGACTGCCCCGAGCCGGGCGGCCACGCCGGGCGGTAGTCCCAGTGCCGTTGACAGATTCGGGTTCGCATCCGCGTCGATCGCGACGACCCGACGCCCCTGGCGTGCGGCCAGTCGGGCCAAGGTGGCGCTGATTGTCGTCTTCCCCGCGCCGCCCTTGCCTGCGATAGCCAGCCTCATCGGACCCGCTCGGGCTGGTCCACGAGCTTCTGATAGCGCCGACGGTAGTCAGTGAGCCCTCGCGAGACTTCGGCCAGTGACCCCGCGACGTAGTGAAGCCACTCCCGGCCCTCGTCGGTCAATGAGTAGGTGCGGCGGGCCGGACCGGACGTCGAGGGCTCCCAGACCGAGCGGACCAGACCGTCCTCGTCCATGGCTCGGAGGCAGCGATAGAGACCTCCCGGATCGGCTCGCTTCAGACCCAGTGAGGCCACTTGCTCGAGCAGCTCATAACCGTGGGACGTGCCTTCGGCCAGCAGGAGCAGCAAGCATGGACGAAGGTAGTTGCGCGGCAGCCCAACTCCCATGTCGTCATGGGGCTCGCCGCTCAACTGTGGGCCCCTACTTCTCGCTCGGCCGCGCACGCGATGGCCTCCTCGACCGAGTTGTGGCACCAGCAGTCGGCGCTGCACTCGCCATGCGCAGGTCGTGTCAGATCCGCGAAACTGATCGCGAACTCCGTCTTGCCCTCTTCCAGCCCGACCTCGGACAGCACGAAGCCTCCGTCGGAAACCTCGAGGTAGCCCTCGATGACCAGCCGGTCGAGGTAGCCAACTCCAATTTTGGCCTCCACTCCGAGAAAGGCCTCTACCAGCCTGGCGTCGACGACATCACCCAGACCTTCACCGCGGAGCCAGTACATGACTTGGAGGATCTCGCTGCGCCAGTACAAGGCGCGCAGAGCGTCCGACTTCGGCGGATGCAACTCGTCCACGCTCACCGCCGTCCCGAAGGTTCTGAGCGGGAGCCCTCATCCCTCGCCGCCCCGGCAAGGCCGGTGAGGCCCGACAGCGCCTGCGCGACGCCGGTGAGCTGATCGTTGATCTTCAGTACCGAGGGGCCGATCGACGAACACTGGGTCTCGATCGCCCGGACCCCGAAGGCCACCTTGCCCAGCAGCACGGCCGTTCGCCGCAACGACGCCGCGATTCGCACGAGGTAGAACACCAACACGGCGACGACGAGGCCGATCTCGAGCAGGCTGAGGGTGATCAGCAGCGGGGTCATCGTCCACCCCGTTCCAGGACGGAGTTCCCCGGTTCTGGCGTCGAGGACGCCGCACCGAGCAGCTCCGCGTGCCGCCCTGCCTCCTCAGTGAGCATGGTGAGACGGTCGGATGTCGTTTCAAGTAGCCAGGTCGCCGAGGTGTTCCCGGCAACCTGCTTGCCGGCCGCCCACACCAAGGCCGCGCCGCGCTCGATCCGGTGCACCTGGCGTAGGAACACCTCCAGCAGGAGCACCGCCACTATGGCGACGACGAGGCCGAGGCCGAGCGCCAGGAACCAGTAACCGTCTTGGGTCATGCGGGCCCTCCCGGGGTCAGACTGCGGCGGGCCGCCGTTGCTGCGGCCACGATGCGCTCAGCGGTCGAGACGGTGACCCACAGATCTCGCAGGGGCGCCGTGCCGTCGCGGGCCTCGATGAGTGCCGCCAGGGTCGCTTCGGCCTTCTCAGCCGTCCGTCGGGCGCCCGCGATCATCAGGAGCAGGACGACGACGACGACGACGACGATCACCACGGCAATGAGGTACCCGAGGATCCAGCCGTTCATGAAGGCCTCCCTGAGGATCGAATCACGCACTAGAACCGTACACCTCGGAGGGCGCTATGTGTATGGTGCATTTAGCAGGATGTTCCGAATGATGCCACAGGAGTATTCAGATGAGCGAGCGGCAGACCGCGACACAGCAACGCACCCCGGCGCAAGAGCTTCTTGAGCTGCTGGGCCCGGTGGACACCTTCCATGACACCGACCACCTGGGTGCTTTCGGGATGCCGTCGGGCGCGATGACGGAGGACATGCTTGCCCCGGTGGCGTCTGCCACCGGGGCGACTCGCTTCGGCCCCTTGGAGAAGGTGCATGCGTTCTGGTTCGCCGGCATGAGCTGCGACGGCTGCAGCGTGGCGGTCACCGGCGCGACACTGCCTTCGGTCGAGAGTCTGCTACTGGGAGCTCACCCCGGTGTGCCGCGAGTGGTCCTTCACCACCCCGTCATCAACATGGAGTCGGGACCGTACTACCTGCAACCGGCCGAGCAGGCCATCGCGGGGAAGCTCGACGCGCCGTACGTCGTGATCCTCGAAGGTTCCATCGCGGATGAGGTGATCGCTCACGTCGAGGGTGGCTACTGGTCCTCGACCGGTGAGGAGCCGTGGGGTCCCAACGGTGAGCTGCGCCCGGTCAGCTCGACCGAGTGGATAGCTCGCCTGGCTCCCAATGCGGCGGCGATGCTCGCGATTGGCACGTGCGCGACGTGGGGTGGCGTCCCTTCGGCCGAGGGCAACCCGACCGGTGCCATGAGCCTGATGGACTTCTTGGGCAAGGACTACCGCTCGGTGCTCGGAGTTCCGGTCGTCAACGTGCCCGGCTGCCCCCCGGTCGGAGACAACTTCACCGAGACCGTGGCGGCGGTCCTGTACTTTCTGCAGGGCTTCGGCCCGCTGCCGGAGTTCGACGAGCTGGGCCGCCCCTCCTGGCTCTTCGGGGAGACCGTTCACCGGCGGTGCGTCCGCGGCGCATACTACGAAGAGGGGACGTTCGCACAGGAGTTTGGTGATCCCGAGTGCCTCGTGGAGATCGGCTGCTGGGGACCCGTCGTCAACTGCAACATCACATCTCGCGGCGCCATCAAGGGCGTAGGCGGCTGCATGAACGCGGGAGGCGCCTGCATCGGCTGCACCATGCCCGGATTCCCCGACAAGTTCACACCGTTCTACACCCGTCCGCCCGGCTCGCTCGCGTCGACGACGGTCTCGCGGATGGTGGGCAGCGTGATCCGACCGCTTCGGAAGTTCAGCAACAACAACCTCAACCGGGAGGTGCGGTGGGACAAGCAGGGTGCGACCCCCAGCGCCTTCTCCCGGGAGAGGAGCGAACCTTCCGCGCTCGCCGACGTGGGCCACAAGTTCTATGACCGTATGCGTCGCCACGGTGACACCGCCCGTCACGACGCCGACGTGTGGGCCAAGCGGCCGGACGAGGCTCCCAGCGGTGGCAGCCCCCGCGGCGACCGCACCACAGTCTGACCCCATCGAAGGAGCTGTCCCGGATGTGCTTCAAGACCCTGCCGGTCGAGTTCGACGCCAAGGGAAACGCGACCCTTCGTGGTGGTGTCCCCAACCCATACGACGTCACGGTCGCCAAGCCTGAGGCTGGCATGACCGAGGAGGAGCGCACTTCACGGATCGAGCGGTTGGTGGCCCGCAACGGCCACATCAAGGATCTCAACATGGACCCGGTCACCCGGATCGCGGGTGCCCTTGCGGTCCACGTGACAGCCGACCTCGACAAGGGCGCCTACCTCGACTCGCACTCGCAGGCCACGCTGTTCCGAGGCTACGAGGTCATCCTCATGGGGCGCGACCCTCGGGATGCGATCTTTGTGTCCTCCCGCGCGTGTGGGGTGTGCGGAGGTGTCCATGCGCACTGCGCGGCCTACGCCATCGAGCAGGCGATGGGCATCAAGCCGCCGCCACTCGGCACTGTCGTGCGCAACATGACCGAAGCGGCGGAGATGGGGTATGACAACCCTCTTCACCTCTACCTGCTCGCCGGGCCGGACTACTCCGAGTCGGTCATCAAGGCTTCGAACCCCGAGCTCTGGCCCAAGGCCGAGCGGTGGAAGTGCCCGAGCGAGCACATCCACGGGTTCAAGACGATGGCCGACCTGATGACGGCGCTGAACCCCCTGACAGGTGCGCTCTACCGCGAGGGCCTGGATTTCACCCGGTTGTCGCGGGAGATGGTCGTCATCCTGACGGGGAAGTACCCCCACCCGCAGAACGTCGTGCCCGGTGGGGTCTCGACGACACTGACCTTGCAGACGCTCAACGAATACCACGCGCGGCTGGGCAAGATCTTCGACTACGCCCAACGGATGCTTGCCGTGTGGGACGACATCCCCGCGTTCTTCTACGAGGCCGACGAGCGCTATCAGTTCGTCGGATATCGGCCCACCAGCCACATCGATCCGGGCTACTGGGACGACCCCTACGCCTACGACGCGACGTACGAGAACTGCAACGCTTGGGGGGAGAAACGCTGGTCGACTCCCGGGGTGGTCCTCAACGGCGAGCTCGTCACGACGCGGCTCACCGACCTGAACATCGGCCTCGAGGAGTTCGTCGAGCACTCGTACTACGAGGAGTCCAGGACCAGCCGGTTCGCCGACGACCCCCTCGGCAACCCGATCTCGCCGTACCACCCCTGGAACAAGCGGACCTTGCCCAAGCCAGGCGGTCGGGACTGGAAGGAGAAGTACACCTGGGCCACGGCCCCGCGGTGGGACCGTCAGGTGGTGGAGGCCGGCTGTTACTCGCGGCTGCTGATGACGGCCAAGGCGCAGAAGATGCCGGCCAGCGACTTCATCACTGCCACGGGCTCCGGCATGCGTTTCCTGGTCCCCAAGGGGGAGATCGGTGAACGCGAGGTCGAGTGGGCGGTGCCCGAGCGTTGGAACGCCTTCGAGCGCAACCGTGGGCGGGCCTACCACTATCTGTTCAGCCAGCTGGTGGGGCTGGAGAGCCTGTTCGAGGCCTACAGGCTCTTCCAGCAGGGCGAGCGGCGGGTGGCGACCCTGACCCCCACCGAGCTGGAGAAAGCGATCCCCCAGGACGAGCGGCGCAGCGTGGGCTGGTGGGGCGCCGGTCGCGGGTGGCTCACACATCACCTGGTCATGGACAAGGGAAAGATCACCAACTACCAGATCGTCACCCCGTCGACGATCAACGCGTCGCCCCGCGACCCGTGGGGCCAGCCGGGCCCCTATGAGGAAGCGGTGATGAACACGCCCATCATCGAGGACCTCTCGAATCCGGCGAGTTTCACGAGCATCGACATGCTGCGAGCCATTCGCAGCTTCGATCCCTGTATGCCGTGCACGACGCACGCGCACACCGGATCCGGCGACGTCGTGCGCGAGGTCAACACCTGCTCGTGCGGCGGCGACTGACGCAGCGGCGTAGCGTGACGGTCCTGGTAGGCGGGGTCAGCGAGCTGTTCCAGAGCGACCTGGACCTGGGGCGGCTGGCTGTGGAGCAGTTGCTGTGCGAGGACCTGGGGCCTGACGTGTCGGTCGAGGAGCTGCACTACGGTGCCGTGGCCGTCGCACAGCGGCTCGAGGAGCTACGTCCCGACACTCTTGTGCTCATCAGCGCCGTCCGACGGGACCGACCCCCCGGGACGGTGGAGCGGCGCCGCCTCGATCCGCCGGAGCTGACTCCCGCGCAGCTGCAGGCTGCCGTAGGGGACGCCGTCACCGGCTACGTCCATGTCGACCTCGTCATTGACGTCGCGGCGGGCTTGGGCGTGCTTCCTCCACGGACGGTGTCGATCGAGGTCGAGCCGGAGAGGACGAGCTCCGGCGAGGGGCTGACCCTGTCCGCTCAGCGCGGTCTTGCAGCAGCAATGGAGCACGTGCGCACGGAGCTGCGCCGTACTGCCTTGCTCCGGCTGGCCACCGACCTGCGCCCGCTTGTCGAGGGTGACCGGTTGCAGCGGTCAGCCTCTCGGGACACACTGCGTGAGCTGCTCGACGAGCTGGTGCAGCTGGACCGAGAGGCACGTTGGGGCCGGACCTTCACCCTGCGAGATCGCCTGCGGCTGAGCATCGCCAACGACCTGAGCAGCGAGGGCATGGACCAGGTGGACTGGGCGCTGTGGTGGGCGCTGCTCGAGGAGCTGGACCGGCTGCAGGCCGCTGAGGCGCTTCCACCGGATCCGGGGGGCTGATCCTAGGACTCGCCCTCAAGGCGCCTGCGCACGTCGTGGGGAAGCTCCGGCGGTATCGCGGGCGCCTCGAGCAGCCCGAGGTTCTGTGGCGGGACCGCCACCCGATGTCCTCGAGCAGTAAGAACAACGAGCGCCCCGTCGGCGAGCACGTCCACCGCCTCACCGTTGACCTCGGGGCCGCCCGGTCCCATGGGGATCAAGCGGGCACGCACCTGACGCCCGAGCGTTATGCACCGCGAGCGGTAGGCGGCGAGCACCGTGTCGACATCGTCGGCGAGCCGAAGTTCGATTGCGTCGGTGAGGCGGCCGAGCAACGGCCCGCGGGGCGGGCTCACGTCGTCGACGAGAACGGTGACCGTTGCCCAGTTGGTTCGGGCTGGACCCAGCTCGACATAGACGCCCAGGCGGGCGAGTGGCCGACCCCCGATTCGCCCGACCACGGTGTCAGGCCAGTCCAGGGCAGCTCCGTCGCCCAGCACGTCGGCGATCGCGAGCGATGCCGTGACGTACGGCCATCCCTCACGTTCCGGCGACAGGACGGGTCGAACCACCAGCGAGAAGCCGAGGCCGCGGCCCGGTTGTACCGTCCATGGCAGCCCTCCGCGCCCCCGGGGTGACGCCTGGTAGTCCGCCACCACAACCGCACCCGCCGGGGCTCCGCTACGGGCCCAGGCCATTGCCTCGGCCTCCGTAGACAGGAGCGCCGGATAGGCGCGGACCAGGTGATCACCGAGCGACTTCGCCACAACGGCAGCGGCGAGGTCGCCGCTCATCGCCAACCGGCCGGCTGATCGGCCGCGGCGGCCACGGCGTTGAGGCTGCTGACGAGCCGTTGCCACTGGGGAATGGGGAAGCGGGCCATGCCCGACCCCACGACCATCCGGACGCGCTCGCTGTCGGTTTGGGCTCGTGTGCCGGTGGCCTGGACGATCGCCGTCACCAGTTCGGCGTACGATGACGGTGGGAGCTCCAACAGGGCCGCAATCAGGCTTTCGGCGAGGTCGACTGATGTCCCTGGCCGACCGAGGATCCCGTCGATGAAACCGTTGACAGCCTCCACCCGATCATCCTGACCGAGATCGGACCACCGCAAGGCTTCCTCCCGCACTATCGCTGACCACCGACACAGTGGTTCCGCATCGAGCACCGTGATCAGATCCGCCTGCTTCGCTCCCTTGAGCCGGTCCAGCAGGCGCTGCGCCTGCCTGCGCACGGGAGGATCAGCGCTGGAGACCGACAGTGCCTGCCGTGCGGCCAGCCGAGCCCGGGCCGGGTTGCCGTCCTGCTCGTGGGCTATCGCCAGGTTGGCCTTGACCATCGCGTGCTCGGTCGGGCGCATGCTGCGTGGGAAAGCGGCGACGGCCCGGGAGAACGCCACCACCGCGGCGCCCGTGTCATCAGACGCCAGGTGCGCCAGCCCGAGGGCGTTCGCCGCAGCGCCGAGACCCGGCAGGTCCCCACTGCGCTCGGCCAGATCGGTGGCCTCCACCAGCAGGGGCAGCGCCGATTCGACTTGTCCAGACGTGAGCAACGAGGCCCCTTGCTCACGTGCCGCGGATCCGGCTCGGGTGAGATGGCCAGCCTCGAGGAACAGCTGACGGGCATACGCCATCGCCTGCTGTGCGTCGACGAGGTGGCCTTGTTCGTTCAGTACGAGCCCGAGGTCGTATGAGGCGGCCGCCGCCTCCACGGGCTGATCCAGCTCACCGAACGCCGGAACTGCACGCTCGAACGCCTCACGGGCGAGGTCACTGCGTCCCGATTCACGAAGAGCGACGCCGAGCATCGTCAGCGCCTTGAGCTGCTCCAAGTGCATCCCGAGCCGTCCAAAGATGCCGTAGGCGACGCGCAGCGACTCGAGAGCCTGGGAGATCCGAGCGCGCTGCAGGTGCGCCGTACCAAGATGGAAAGCAACGACGGCATGCTGAGCGGGGTAGCGATCAGCCGGGTATCTGGCCAGACGAGACTCCAGCGCAGTCGTGTCGCCAGCAACACCGTTGTCGCCCTCCTGCTCACCCTCGGGCATCGGGTTCTACCCTTCGGCTGTGACCATCTTGGTGGCCGGCTTCGGTAACGTCCTGCGTGGCGATGACGGCGTCGGCGTCGTGATCGCCGCGCAGCTGCTGAGCGAGTCGCTGCCAGCGGGGGTCCGCGTGCTCGATGTGGGCATCGGCGGCATCCGCTTGGTCCAGGAGCTGCTGGCAGGAGGTGTCGAGGCACTGCTGATCGTTGACGCCGTCGACCTGGGACGGCCAGCGGGTGCGGTCGTCGTTCAGCGACCTGACGTGCTCGACGTGTCGACGTTGAGCCCGACCCGACGTCGCGACGCGCTGGCCGACACGCACCTCGCAACCCCCGCCCGTGCCTTGATGATGGCCCTCGGACTCGGTGTGCTGCCTCCGACAACGCTGATCGTCGGCGTACAGACGACTGACACCGAGACGGCGCGAGAGGGCCTGTCCGAGACGACGACCAGGGCAATCCCTTCGGCCCTGCGGCAGGTCCGACGCCTGATCGAGGAGCACGCCGGGCCCACGCCGTGATTCCGGCATCGGCACGTCCGTCAGACCGGCCGCGACGTGATCTGAATGAGCACTGGGGACGATGGCGGCGGATGGGCCGGGGCGCCGCTGTCGGGTTCGACCTGCATCGCGACGAACCCCGGCAGCCCTTCTCTCAACGCCTCCTCTACCCCGTCTCGAAGCGTTACCGCCGCGGACGTGCATCCGGAGCAGGCGCCCGTGAGCTGCACCCGGACCACGCCGTGTTCGACTCCCAGCACGTTCACTTCGCCGCCGTGCTCATGCAGATATGGTCGAATCTGCTCCAGGGCAGCCGAGGCCGCGGAGGAGTCGGCCACCCCCACGCCGTAGGCCTCCAGCAACCAAGCCACAGCAGGGTCAGCCCGCCGCAGCGGCTCGACGTCACCAAGGACGTCAGCGAGGCGGGTGATGGCCAACCGGTGCAGCGCGTCGACCCCGTCCAGAAGTTCGAAGACGGTGCCCCGCACGACCTCGTCAAGACTCTCCACCTCGCCGAGCAGCTCCTCCAGTCTGTCCAGCAGCGGCCCGAGGGTGGCCAGTGCGGCGTCGACCGGCCGGTCGGCGGATCCACCTTCGGGCGCGACCTGACGCTCAGTCACCGGCGGGGCGCACCTTGCTGACCGCGTAGTCGATCAGCGTCCGGTTCAGTTCTACACCGTGCCGGGCCTTGGCGTGCGCCGCGACCGCCTCGACCAAGGCGTCCGCGCTCTGCGCCCGAGCGACGTTCTTGCACGCGACGCCGACATCCTGACAGCGGAACTCCAGAGCCATGGGGTCCTCCCTCGAGGTAGGGCCAGTCATGACGCGCGGGCCTCGCTCTGCCCGTCGAGGTCGTGCGCCAGCGCCTCCAGCGCGTCGGCGACGGCGCCGAGGTCGCCGTTGATCTCGCCCACCAGCCGGTCGAGCGGCGCAACGCGATGCGCGATGGCACCGACTCCGAAGACGACCTTGCCCAAGGTGTCGGTCAGGCGGCGGAGGATGAGAACCACCCAGATCAGATAGAAGGCCAACGTCGCGACGAGGACGCCCGCCACGACGATAGCGGCGATGGCTGCGACGGACATGTTCGCCTGCCTTTCGTGGATGTGACGCGAGATCTTGTGGTCAGGACCCGGCAACCAGGCGCCGAAGCGCGCCCACATAGGCGACGGCGTTCTGCGTGACCTCGGCCACCAGTTCGCGTGTCGTCACCAGTTCGGGCACCGGTTCCAGAGCGACGGTGATGCCGACCCCGTGCTCCAGGATGTCATCAGCGTAGCGACCGCACTCCAGTGCCGGCCGGATGACGTAGGTAGCGAGGATGACCACGAGTGGGGCGACGACCAGTAGTCCCACCGCACTCGCGACCCAAAGGACGACCATCTGGAAGACTCCTCTCGACAGTTGCACGGCGTATGAGGCAGTGTGCTCCTCAGTAGGTGCTTTGCGCTAGTACCGCACTCCGCGACTCGAAGGGACAAAGGATGACCACCACTGCCACACCAGCCACGCTAAAGGTCGGCGTCGTCGGCAAGGGCGGGGTGGGTAAAACCACGGTCTCCGGCCTGCTCGCCCGCTCCTACTGTGCTCGTGGCAACCATGTGGTGGCCATCGACACCGACTCGAACCCGAACCTTGGTCTCTCCCTCGGCCTGTCATTGTCCGAGACCGAGGCGGTGCCGGTGCTGCCTCGGGCCGTGCTGGTGGGAACAGGGGGCGACCCGTCCGCTGACGCACTGCTCAGCAGCTACGGCCGATCCACACCGGCCGGCCCGATGCTGTTGTCTGCGATCCGTGTGGCCGCGGCCGGTGCCGGGTGCACCTGCAGCGGTCACGCCACTGTCCGCAGCCTCCTTGGGGACGCTCTCACCGGCGTCGACGTGACGCTCGTTGACATGGAGGCGGGGCTCGAACATCTGAGCCGCTCAGGTGGCACTCTTGCGTACGCAGACGTTCTCGTCGTCGTGTGTGAGCCGACGCGCAAGTCGGTCATAACGGCTGCCCGCACGGATGCGCTCGCCGCCGAGCTCGGCATCGGGCACGTTCTGGCAGTGGGCAACAAGGCTCGGACGCCGGAGGACGCCGACTTCTTCGTGAGCGCACTCGCGGCTGAAGGCATTGCGTTGGCAGGGGTCCTGCCGTATGACGCGCAGGTCGCCGCACAGGACCGCGCCGGGTCGGTGGGCCTGACGCCGGTCGCGGCCGACGTCCAGGCGGCGCTGGACGTCGTTCTCGACGCGATCGACGCTGCGATGGGCGGCCGCCCCATGACGAAGGTTGCTGAACCCTCGCTGTCAAACGACGGACATCGCTAGCGGCTTGTTTTCCTGGAGTGGAAGACGACTGCGATCCCTATGCGGAGTTCAGCCCGGAACGAAGAACATTCGCCAGTGCTCGTACCGCTCTCACGGTAGGCCCATCAGGGTCGTGGTCGAGCACCGCGCGGCCCAACCGGTCTGCGACCGGGAGCTGCGGGTCGAACGGCACCGCCCCGACCACAGGCAGACCGGTGCGCTCGCAGACCCGCTCGACATCGCCGGCGTCTCGAACCTTGTTCGCGACAACGAGCACGTGTGGTTGCCCAGCTGTCGCCGCCAGGCGAGACAGGCGACGGCCCGTGAGCAACGAGGCGGATGTTGGCTCGACCACGACCAGGAACGTCTGGGCGTACCGTCCCCACGTCATGAAGGGCTGCCTGGTCCCACCCGGTAGGTCCCCGACAACGTTCCAGTCATCCTTGGGAAGGTCGTCCAGGAGATGTTGGAAGCCGAAATGTTGACGTCTGTTGTTCCACCGCTGGCCGCGAGCCTTCCCGAGCTGCAGGAAATGCACGCCATCAGGCCCACGGACGGCGTACCGCTCGACGACGTCCGGCCCGCTCATTCCCTCGCTCAGTCGGTAGCGGCTCCGGCCGTTGTCGTCGTACTCCTCCACGGCCTCGTCGGGCAGACCTTCGTCCACACGCTGGATTCCCAAGGAGAACGCCAGTCCCGGCATGGGATCGGAGTCCAGCGCCAGCACCCGTTCTCCACTTGCGGCGAGCACGCGTGCGAACGTCCCTGCGAGCGACGACTTGCCTGCGCCACCCTTGCCCACGAAAGCGACTCGCATGATGGGAATACTCTAGAGGACGCCGCAGTCCGCCCCTCTCCGCCGCGGTGGTCGCGGTGAACTCCATCCCGACCTCCGCAGGTAATGTGGGGGACACGTTCGGTGTGGACACCGAGAGGGAGCTCGAGATGAGCGGTTAGCCAGGCGAGAACCTCGACGCAGAGGCGCAGCACGACACCCCAAGGCGCCGGACGTGCGGGCCGCCGACGGCGGCTCAACCCATTGACACCAGGAGGACGACATGATCTTTGACCCCGACGGCCCGGACGGCATCGACATCCAAGGTCATCCGAACCTCTCACCCGAGCACCGCCTCGAGCGGGTGGGCTGACCGTGTGCCTCGGAATTGCCGGACAGGTGGTCGAGGTGCTCGAGGGCTACGAGGGCCAGGTCGCTCTCGTCGACGTGGAGGGGATGGCCCGCAAGATCAACATCGGCCTGCTCGAGGGTGACCTGCTGGGGCCGGGCGACTGGGTCCTGATCCACATGGGCATGGCCCTGGAGAAGATGGAGCCCGAGGCGGCGGCCCACGCCCGCTCCGCACTGGAGCTGCTCGGGCGTGGGGTGGAGGAGCCATGATCTCGCCACGGAGGGGAACGATGATCTCGCCACCGAAGGTCAACGGTCCTCAGCTGTTCGCGCGCTACGCCTATCCCCCGAACGCTCTGGGCTACTGCGGACCGGCTGACCACCTCTCCCTGTTCGAGTACGGCTCGGCCGGTGTGACGGACGCCGGGCTGGTCGACCTCGCCAAGGGCTTCCACTGTGCGTGGCCTTATCTGGAGCTCATCGCCCGTGGCACCGGCATCGCGGACCCGTTGGACCGCCGCGTCGTCGAGGCCTACTGGATCGGCAGCCCGCTGCTCGACCGGGTCAGCGCCGTCGACATCGG
>JBPCRX010000017.1:0-14470 GCA_050996395.1 Nocardioidaceae bacterium | reverse complement strand
AACAAACACACCCCAAACGAGACGCACCAAACGAAAGAACACCCTCCCACACCCCCCCGCCCCCCTCCCCCCCCCCCCCACTTCTCTGTTCCACCAACCCATTGGTGACGGCGGGGACGGTCGAGGGTGACAGGACGCTGCGTCGAGATGCCCGGTTAGACTCACCGACCATGGCCACGACCAACGACCTGAAGAACGGCATGGTGCTCAACCTCGACGGCCAGCTGTGGTCGGTGGTCTGGTTCCAGCACCACAAACCTGGCAAGGGCGGCGCGGTCGTTCGCACCAAGCTCAAGAACGTTCTGTCGGGCAAGGTGGTGGACAAGACGTTCAACGCCGACGTCAAGGTCGAGACGGCGAGCGTCGACAAGCGCTCGATGAGCTATCTGTACAACGACGGCGAGTCCTACGTCTTCATGGACACCGAGACCTATGACCAGGTTCACCTGCTGCCGGCGACCGTGGGTGATGCCGCGAGCTTCCTGCTCGAGAACCAGGACGCCATCGTGGCCATGCACGAGGGCCTGCCGCTCTACATCGAGCTGCCCGCTTCGGTCGAGCTCCTCATCGACTACACCGAGCCCGGCCTGCAGGGCGATCGGTCCACCGGCGGTACAAAGCCTGCTCGTCTCCAGACCGGCTACGAGATCGCGGTCCCGCTGTTCATCACCACCGGCGAGAAGGTCAAGGTGGACACCCGCGACGGCAGCTACCAAGGGCGCGTCACCAGCTGATGGGGGCCCGGTCCAAGGCGCGCAAGCGAGCCCTCGACATCTTGTTCGAGTCGGAGCTGCGCGGTCTCGAGGTGGGTGCGACGCTTCCGGAACGACGGTCCGACGCCGAGCCGGCATTGAACGACTACACGGTGACGCTGGTCGAAGGAGTCGCGGCCCACGCCGAGGAGATCGACCAGCTGATCAGTGCACACTCGACGGCATGGCCGTTGGAGCGGATGCCTGCCATCGACCGCAACATCTTGCGGATCGGTGTCTTCGAGCTCCGCCATGTCGATTCGGTTCCGGACGGTGTCGCGTTGAGTGAGGCGGTGTCACTGGCACAGGACCTCTCCACCGACGACTCGGCCGGGTTCGTCAACGGCGTCCTCGCGGGCATTGCCCACCGGTCTGGCTGAGCGGCCACCGGTAGGTTCACCTGATGGCGACACCCGTCAGCCATGCGACGTCTCGAGCTCAGCCGCCAGGCGCCCGTGCATCGTGGTTGATCGCTGCGCTCGCGACCGGACTGTTGATCGCCGTAGCCGGCCGGTACGGACCTCACCGCGACGAGCTGTACTTCGTTGTCGCCGGGCACCACCCGGCGTGGGGCTATCCCGACCAACCGCCATTGACGCCGCTGATCGCGGCTTTGATGGATCAGCTCGCCCCAGGGAACCTGGTCGTGCTTCGGCTTCCGAGCGCCGTCGCGGCGGGAGGCATGGTCGTCGTCGCCTCCCTCACTGCTCGCGAGCTCGGCGGCGCCAGTGCGGCTCAGGTGCTCACATCGGTCGTCGTCGGCAGCGGCGTCGTCACCTTGGTGATCGGGCATCTGCTCTCCACCTCGACGGTGGACGTCCTGTGCTGGGCCGTCGTCGTGCTCCTCGTCCTGCGCGCCCTCGGCCGCGACGAGCCACGCTGGTGGCTGGCCGCGGGTCTGATGGCTGGTCTCGGGCTCGAGAACAAGCAGCTGCTGGCCTTCCTACTCGTCGGTCTCGCAGTGGGCGTGGCGCTCACCGCAGAAACGCGCCACCACCTGACCTCCCGCTGGCTCTGGGGCGGCGTCGCGTTTGTGGTGGTGCTGGCGCTGCCCGACGTTGTCTGGCAGGCGGCGAACGGCTGGCCGCAGCTCGCCGTCAGCGCCGACATCAACGGTGAGTACGGCGGGACTGGAGAGCGCATCTTCTACGTGGTTCAACAACTCATCTTGTTCAGCCCACTGGCCGGTGTGCTCTGGGTCTTCGGCCTTGTCCAGCTCTTTCGTCGACCGCAGCTCGGCTGGGCGCGTCCGGTCGCCATCGCCTACGTCGTCATCTTCGTGCTGTTTGCCGTCACTGCGGGCAAGGGGTACTACGTCGCAGGCATCCTGCCGGCACTGGCCGCCGCGGGATGCGTGGTGCTGGCCGAACGTTGGTCGCGGCGCAGACTGGTGGCGGCTGGGGCGGCACTGGCAGTCGCTGCGTTCGTGGCGTGGCCGGCGGCGCTGCCGCTGTTGCCGGCGACGACATTCGGCGACTCCGTCTACGCGAGCATCGGTGAGGACCAGCTCGAGACGATCGGCTGGCCGGCGTTCGTGGCGACGATAAGTGCCGTCGTGGAGTCATTGCCGCCCGGTCAGCAAGCATCGGTCGTCGTTTATGCGAGCAACTACGGCGAGGCAGGGGCGCTGGACTACTACGGTGCGCCAGCACCTGTGTTCAGCGGGCACAACGGCTGGCGGGCGTGGGGGCCACCTGACGAGGGAGCCGCGCCCGTGGTCGTCGTCGGACTGGACGACCCTTCCCAGGACTTTCGTGGCTGTATCCCGGCCGCGACCATCGACAACGGCCTGGGAGTGGACAACGAGGAACAGGGCAAAACCGTCTGGCTGTGTGCGGCGCCGCGGGCGGGGTGGTCGCACGCCTGGCTGGATCTGGTGCATTTGGACGGTTGAAGGCGCCGCCACTCGGCGTTGCTACTCGCTGTCGGGGATGCTGCTCGGTCGCAACACACCCCAGCGCACCAGGCGCTCGGCGAGCTTGCTGGGCGCCTCGTCGTAGATGACGGCCAGGCTGAGCAGGTCCTCCTGGCGAATGGAGAGCACCCGGCCGTTGTAGTCGCCACGCTGCGCCTGAATCGTGGAGATGAAGCGGGAGAGCGGAGCAGTCTCCGGAGTTTCGGAGCGCTGAAGCCGCTCGAGGTCGAGCACCAGCTTGGGTGGCGCCTCGCGCGCGGCACCATATTGGTTGCCGCCGGGGAGCAGCTCGCTGATCGGTACGGAGTAGAACTCCGCAAGCTCCGACAGCCGCTGGACCGTCACGGCTCGGTCGCCTCGCTCGTACGACCCGACGACGACAGCCTTCCAGCGGCCCTGGGACTTCTCCTCGACACCCTGCAGAGACAGACCCTGCTGTTGACGGATGCCCCGAAGACGTGCCCCGAGCGCTTTTGCGTAGCTGTGCGCCATGTTCGTCTCCTTCACTCTGCGTGCACGATCTTACCGGTCTTCGTAGCCGCAGGTGACGAGTTGTACTATGTCGCCACCAAGACATCCTTTAACGAGCCGTCCCGTGAGGCGGAGAAGGAGGTCGACCCAGTGTCGCCTGCTCAGCGCGGCCAACCCGCCCCGGACAACGCCCGCATAGTGCTCGACGCCGCGGACATCGCTCGTGCGCTGACCCGCCTCTCCCACGAGCTGCTCGAGCGCAACAGAGGGCCGCAGGATCTAATCTTGCTGGGGATTCCCCGGCGTGGTGTTCCGCTCGCTGCCCGGATCGCCGCCACCATCTCCGCGGTGGAAGGCGTCGAGGTCCCGCACGGTTCGCTCGACATCACGATGCATCGCGACGACCTGCGGCTACAGCCGGCCCGGGCGCTCGAGCGCACCGACATCCCCGCGCAAGGAGTGGACGGCGCCGTGGTCGTGCTCGTGGATGACGTGCTGTTCAGCGGCCGTACGGTCCGGGCGGCACTCGACGCGCTCATCGACATCGGCCGTCCACGTGCGGTGCAGCTCGCGGTACTGGTCGACCGAGGGCATCGAGAGCTCCCGATCCGCGCCGACTTCGTCGGCAAGAACCTGCCCACCTCGTTGGCCGAGACGGTGCGGGTCAGCCTGAGTGAGTACGACGGCGACGACGCCGTCGTCATCTCCGGACAGCCCGGTGCCGCCCGGTGAAGAGGCACCTGCTCTCGAGCGCCGACCTGTCCCGCGACGAGGCGCTGCTGGTGCTCGACACGGCGGCGGAGCTGCTCACGCTGGCCGACCGCCCGATCAAGAAGCTGCCGACCCTGCGCGGGCGCACGGTGGTCAACCTCTTCTTCGAGGACTCCACCCGCACCCGCATCTCCTTCGAGGCCGCGGCGAAGCGGCTTAGTGCCGACGTCATAAACTTCTCGGCCAAGGGCTCGAGCGTGTCCAAGGGCGAGAGCCTCAAGGACACCGCCCTGACACTCGAGGCGATGGGCGCGGACGCGGTGGTCATCCGCCACAGTGCCTCCGGAGCCCCACACCGGCTCGCCACCAGCGGCTGGGTGCGCTCCCACGTCGTCAACGCCGGAGACGGCACCCACGAGCACCCCACGCAGGCGCTGCTCGACGCCTTCACGATGCGCCGGCACCTCGGTGACCTTTCCGGCAGACGTGTCACCATCGTCGGCGACGTCCTGCACAGCCGTGTGGCCCGCTCCAACGCGCTGCTGCTCAGCACCCTGGGAGCCGAGGTGACCTTGGTGGCGCCGCCGACCCTGCTTCCCGTCGGGGTCGACACCTGGCCGGTCCGGACGTCGTACGACCTCGACTCCGCCCTCGAGAAGTGTGACGCCGTCATGATGCTACGGGTGCAGAGCGAGCGGATGAACGCCGCGTTCTTCCCCAGCGCGCGGGAGTACAGCCGTCGCTACGGGCTCGACGACCGCCGCTTCGCGCGGCTACCTGCGCACGCGATCGTCATGCACCCCGGGCCGATGAACCGTGGCATGGAGATCTCAGCCAACGTCGCGGACTCCGCCCGCTCGGTGATCGTCGAGCAGGTCAGCAACGGGGTTGCGGTGCGGATGGCGGTTCTGTACCTGCTGTTGAGTGGTTCAGGTGCCGACCCTGCCGACCCTGCCGACCCTGCCGATCCTGCCCGGCCCGCCGAGGAGCCGACCGGATGACGAGGTACCTGATCTGCGGAGCCCGGATCCAGGGCGAGGCACCTGCGGACCTGCTGCTGCAGGACGGCAGGGTCGTCGACGCGACAGATGTGCCTCGGGACGCTGTCCGTGTGGACGCCGAGGGCCTGGTCGCCCTGCCCGGACTGGTCGACCTGCACACACATCTGCGCGAGCCCGGGCGCGAGGACTCAGAGACCGTCGAGACAGGCTCACGGGCGGCGGCGCTGGGCGGCTTCACCGCGGTACACGCCATGGCCAACACCGACCCTGTCGCCGACACAGCCGGGGTGGTCGAGCAGGTGTGGCACCTCGGCCAGTCCGCGGGGTACTGCGACGTGCGCCCGGTGGGTGCGGTGACAGTGGGGCTCCAGGGGCAGCGACTTGCCGAGCTGGGCGCGATGGCGGACTCCGCTGCGCGGGTACGCGTCTTCTCCGACGACGGGATCTGCGTGTCCGACGCGGTGCTCATGCGGCGGGCGCTGGAGTACGTCAAGGCGTTCGACGGCGTGGTGGCGCAGCACGCGCAGGAACCGCGGCTCACCGAGGGTGCACAGATGAACGAGGGCACCATGTCCGGAGTGCTCGGTATGCGGGGCTGGCCGGCCGTGGCTGAGGAGGCCGTGATCGCTCGTGACTGTCTGCTGGCCGGTCATGTGGGGTCGCGACTGCATGTCTGTCACGTCTCGACGGCGGGCTCGGTCGAGCTGATCCGCTGGGCCAAGGGCAAGGGCTGGAACATCACCGCCGAGGTGACGCCTCACCACCTGCTGGTCACCGACGAGCTGGTCGCGACCTACGACCCGCTCTACAAGGTCAACCCCCCTTTGAGGACCGCCGAGGATGTCGAGGCGCTGCGCCTGGGTCTGGCCGACGGCACGATCGACTGCGTCGCCACCGACCACGCACCGCATCCCACCGAGGACAAGGAGTGCGAGTGGGCGGCCGCGGCCATGGGCATGCTGGGCCTCGAGACGGCGCTCAGCGTGGTGCAGAAGGCGATGGTCGACACGGGGCTGCTCGACTGGACCGGCGTCGCCGACCGGATGTCGGTGCGGCCCGCTGCGATCGGTCGGGTCGACGACCAAGGGTGTGGTCTCGAGCCCGGTGCACCCGCTCACCTCGTGCTGATCGACCCAGCCGCGAGCCGCACCGTGGACCCGCTCGACTCTGCGTCCTTGTCGCGAAACACACCCTTCCAGGGCATGACGCTACCCGGAGCAGTGGTCGCCACTTTCTGGCAGGGCCGGGCCACGGTGCTCGACGGGACGCTGCAGTGACCGCCGTCCGGCTGGCGGTGCCCACGGCCGTTCTCGCTACTGCGTCCTACGCCGTGTGGCGGGAGTGGCGCGCCCATGCTGGCCGACAGGCGGAACTGCCCGAGCCCCAGTGGCTCGACGGATGGGTGACGAGCGCAGGGCCGACGATCGACGGGACCTACATCTCCACCACCACCCGTGGCCGGTGGCTCGACCGGGTGATTGCTCCCGGGCTCGGGACGCTGAGCAGGGCCAGTGTGGCCACGGAGAGCGACTCGGCACCGGATGCAGAGCGCGGTCCGTTGCCGCCACTGCTGATCCTGCGCAGAAGCGCACGCGGCTTCAAGATTCCAGCCGAGGACCTACTCGGCGCCCGCTGCGAGCGCGGCATCGGGGCCATGGTACGCAGGCGCAACGGGATCATCGTGATCAGGTGGCGGCTCGGTGACCACGAGCTTCACACCGGCTTCCGCCCATACTTGGCGGCTGAGGGTCGCGACATCGAGCAGAAAATCGAGTTCCTCAGGGTGAGGGCGCACCATGCCTGAGGCGCTGCTCGTCCTGGAGGACGGCCGCGCGTTCCGTGGTGAGTCGTACGGCGCCGAGGGCGAGACCATCGGCGAGGCGGTGTTCGCCACGGGGATGACCGGCTACCAGGAGACACTGACCGACCCGTCGTACCACCGCCAGGTCGTTATCATGACCTCGCCCCACATCGGCAACACCGGGGTCAACGACGAGGACGCCGAGTCGGGGCGGATCTGGGTTGCCGGGTATGTCGTCCGGGACCCTGCCCGTCTGTGCAGCAGCTGGCGAGCCACCCGCAGCCTGGACGAAGCGCTGCGTGCGCAGGGCGTCGTCGGCATCAGTGGCATCGACACGCGTGCTCTGACCCGCCACCTGCGAGAGCGCGGCGCAATGCGCGTTGCCATCTCGTCGGTCGAGGCCGACGCGGAACGGCTGCGGCAACGGGTCAGCACCGCGCCGTTCATGGAAGGTTCCGCGCTGGCCGCGGAGGTGAGCACTCCCCGGCCGTACCTCGTCCCGGCCCTGGGCGAGCAGCGCTTCCGGGTCGCCGCTCTTGACCTCGGGATCAAGGCCATGACCCCGTCGATGCTCGCCTCGAGGGGGGTGGAGGTCACGGTGCTGCCGGCCGCCTCGTCGCTGGAGGAGGTGCTGGCCGTCGAGCCGGACGGGGTCTTCTTCTCCAACGGCCCGGGGGACCCGGCCACCGCCGATTCCGAGGTCGAGGTGCTGCGGGGCGTGCTGGCACACGGCATCCCGTACTTCGGCATCTGCTTCGGCAACCAGCTGTTCGGGCGGGCTCTCGGGCTCGGGACCTACAAGCTGACCTATGGCCACCACGGCATCAACCTTCCAGTGCTCGACCGCACCACCGGCAAGGTGGAGGTGACGGCCCACAACCACGGCTTCGCAGTCGGCTGGCCGGGCCGCGAAGAAGGGATCAGCGCGGTCAGCTGGCCGTGCCGCGAGCAGGCGGTCCGAACGCCGTACGGCAACGTCGAGGTGAGTCACGTCTGCCTGAACGACGACGTGGTGGAGGGCCTGGAGCTGCGGAACGACGAGGGCAGGCTGACGGCGTTCAGCGTGCAGTACCACCCCGAGGCGGCGGCCGGGCCGCACGACGCCAGCCACCTGTTCGACCGCTTCGTCGACCTGATGTCCTCGATTCGTCCGACCGAGCGCAGCGGAACCATTCAGCGAGCAACCGGACGGATCCTGATGTCGTCGAATCGTCCGAGCGAGCGCGGACCCTCAGCACAGCGGCCGGCCGGACGAATCGGGGAGGCAGGGGTCTGATGCCGAGGCGCGAGGACATCAAGTCGGTCCTGGTCATCGGTTCCGGCCCGATCGTGATCGGCCAGGCGTGTGAGTTCGACTACTCCGGGACCCAGGCCTGCCGAGTGCTGAGAGCGGAGGGCATTCGCGTCATCCTCGTCAACTCCAACCCTGCGACCATCATGACCGACCCCGAGATGGCCGATGCGACGTACGTCGAGCCGATCACGCCGGGTTTCGTCGCCAAGGTCATCGACAAGGAGCGTCCCGATGCCCTGCTCGCCACGCTGGGCGGTCAGACGGCCCTCAACACTGCCGTCGCCCTCGCGCAGGACGGGACGCTCGAGAAATACGACGTCGAGCTCATCGGAGCGTCCATCGCCGCCATCGAGGCCGGCGAGAACCGCCAGACGTTCAAGGCCATCGTGGAGTCGCTCGGGGGCCAGGTCGCGCGCAGCCTCGGCTGCCACACGCTGGACGACTGTCTGGCAGCCGCGCACCAGCTGGGGTACCCGGTGGTGGTGCGGCCGTCGTTCACCATGGGCGGAGCGGGGTCCGGCGTGGCGTACAGCGAGGACACGCTGCGGCGTATCGCCGGCGCCGGGCTCGACGCGAGCCCCACCACCGAGGTGCTTCTCGAGGAGTCGATCCTTGGCTGGAAGGAGTACGAGCTCGAGGTCATGCGCGACAGTCACGACAACACCGTCATCGTGTGCTCGATCGAGAACGTCGACCCGATGGGTGTGCATACCGGCGACTCGATCACCGTGGCGCCCGCCATGACGCTCACGGACCGCGAGTACCAACACATGCGCGACCTCTCTATGGGGGTGATCCGAGCGGTCGGCGTGGAGACCGGCGGCTGCAACATCCAGTTCGCGGTCGACCCGCGCGACGGTCGGCTCATCGTGATCGAGATGAACCCCCGGGTGTCACGCTCGAGCGCCCTGGCATCGAAGGCCACCGGCTTCCCGATCGCCAAGATCGCGACCAAGGTGGCGATCGGCTACTCCCTCGACGAGATTCCCAACGACATCACGCGCGAGACACCGGCGAGCTTCGAGCCGACCCTTGACTACGTGGTCGTCAAGGTGCCGCGCTTCGCGTTCGAGAAGTTCCCGGCCGCCGACCCCGTGCTGACCACCCACATGAAGAGCGTCGGCGAAGCGATGGCCGTTGGGCGCAACTTCACCGAGGCCCTGCAGAAGGCGTTGCGTTCGCTCGAGCAGCCTGAAGCCGTCTTCTCTTGGGAGGACGACCCGGGAGACAAGGCGCAGCTGTTGAGGCGGGCCGCGACGCCCCACGACGGGCGTCTTCGTGTGGTTCTGGACGCGCTGCGAGCCGGTGCGACTGTGGACGAGGCCCATGCGAGCACCGGCATCGACCCCTGGTTCATCGACCAGCTGCTGCTGCTGGACGAGGTGGCCGCCGAGGTGCGTGCCGCCCCTACCCTGACACCGGCGCTGCTGCGACGCGCCAAGCGGCACGGGTTCTCCGACGCCCAGCTGGCGGGGCTCACCGACTGCGGTGAGGAGGTGGTCCGTAGCGAGCGCTGGGCACTCGGCGTGCGGCCGGTCTACAAGACGGTCGACACCTGCGCCGCCGAGTTCGCGGCCCGAACGCCGTACCACTATTCGACGTACGACGAGGAGACCGAGGTGGCGCCGCGCGCCCGGCCCGCCGTCCTCATCCTCGGAAGCGGGCCCAACCGCATCGGGCAGGGTATCGAGTTCGACTACTCGTGCGTGCACGCGTCGATGGCGCTGTCTGCCGCGCCGGACGGCGGCTACGAGACCGTGATGGTCAACTGCAACCCCGAGACGGTCTCGACCGACTACGACACCTCGGACCGGCTCTACTTCGAGCCGCTGACCCTGGAAGACGTTCTCGAGGTGATTGCCGCGGAGACGGCAGCCGGCCCGGTGGCCGGCGTCATCGTTCAGCTCGGCGGCCAGACCCCGCTCGGGCTCGCCGAAGGGCTGGCAGCAGCCGGGGTGCCGATCGTCGGGACCTCGCCTGCGGCCATCCATCTGGCCGAGGATCGAGGAGCGTTCGGCCGCGTGTTGCAGGCGGCAGGTCTGCCGTCACCGAAGCACGGCACCGCCACCTCGTATGCCGCCGCCAAGGCGATCACCGACGAGATCGGCTACCCGGTTCTGGTCAGACCGTCATACGTGCTCGGCGGACGCGGGATGGAGATCGTGTACGACGACGACGCCTTGAGCACCTACATCACCCGGGCGACCGACATCTCGCCGCTGCACCCGGTGTTGGTGGACCGGTTCCTGGACGACGCGATCGAGGTGGACGTCGATGCCCTCTACGACGGCGAAGAGCTCTTCATCGGCGGGGTGATGGAACACATCGAAGAGGCCGGTGTGCACTCCGGAGACTCCGCCTGCACCCTGCCGCCGATCACTTTGGGCAACGAGGACATCGAGCGCATCCGTGAGTCCACTCGGGCGATCGCGGACGGGGTGGGTGTACGTGGCAACATCAACATCCAGTTCGCACTGGCCTCCGACGTGCTGTACGTGCTCGAGGCCAACCCTCGGGCCTCACGCACCGTGCCGTTCGTGTCCAAGGCGACAGCGACGCCTCTGGCCAAGGCGGCCGCGCGCATCATGCTGGGTGCGACGGTCCGCCAGCTGCGAGACGAACACATGCTGCCTGAGCACGGCGACGGCGCCAACCTGCCGGACGAGACGCCCGTGGCCGTCAAGGAGGCCGTGATGCCGTTCAACCGGTTCCGCACGGCTGAAGGAGCAGGGGTCGACACCGTCTTGGGGCCCGAGATGCGCAGCACCGGTGAGGTGATGGGCCTGGACGCGAGCTTCGGACGGGCGTTCGCCAAGGCACAGACCGCTGCGTTCGGCGGTCTGCCCACCTCTGGCCGGGTCTTCGTCTCGGTGGCGAACCCCGACAAGCGCTCCATGATCTTCCCCGTGAAGCGGCTGGCCGACCTCGGCTTCGAGGTGTTGGCGACCACGGGGACCGCCGCCGTGCTCCGCCGTAACGGAGTGCCGGCCACGGTCGTACGCAAGTTCTCACAGGGACCGGGCGAGGCGGGGGAGCCGACAGTCGTTGCGATGATCGCGGCCGGTGAGGTCGACCTGGTGGTCAACACGCCACACGGCAAGACGTCCGGCGGCTCACCTCGCTTCGACGGCTATGAGATCCGCACCGCCTCGGTGGCGAGCAACATCGCCTGCATCACCACCGTGCAAGGTCTGGCCGCAGCCGTTCAGGGCATCGAGGCGCTGCTCGCCGGCGACCTGGGTGTGCGCTCTCTGCAGAGCTGGGCGCGAGGTCGCGTGTCGATGTCGCCTGGGACAACGCCATGACATCCCCAGAGCTTCGCGGGCCGATCCAGGTGGCAGGAGAGGTCTTCTCCAACAAACGGGTGGGCGACTACCACCACATGACCGTCGTTGCCGAGGGCGTCGCCGAACGCACCCGTCCGGGCAACTTCGTGGCACTCGCCGTCGGGGGCGAGACGTCGGGGCTGCTGCTGCGGCGCTCGTTCTCCATCTACCGGGTCCGACCAGCGGGGGTGTATGGCGGCACCGTCGAGATCGTCTTCTCAGCCGGCGGCAAGGGCACCCGCTGGCTTGCCGAGCGTCAGCCGCACGACCCACTCGACGTCGTGGGGCCGCTGGGTCGCCCCTTCGCGCTGCCCAAAGAGCCGGTGGCCTGCGCATTGGTGGGAGGCGGCTACGGCTCAGCGCCGCTGTTCGCCCTGGCCGAGAGGCTGCGCGAGCGTCGCTGCGCGGTGCACATGGTGTTAGGAGCGGCCACGGAGTCCCGGCTCTTCGGGGCGCTCGAGGCCAAGCGATCCGCTCAGTCGGTGACAGTCACGACCGACGACGGCACGGTCGGCATCAAGGGACAGGTCACGGTAGCGCTGCCGGGCCTGCTCACCCGCAACAAGGTCGAGGTGGTCTACTCCTGCGGCCCGATGGGGATGCTGGCCGCAGTGACACGTGTCGCCACCGAGCACGGTGCCTGGAGCCAGACTGCGGTCGAGGAGTCGATGGCGTGTGGCATCGGGGTATGCATGACATGTGTCCTGCCCGTGCGCGGGGACGACGGCGTCACCCGCATGCTGCGTTCCTGCGTCGAGGGACCTGTCTTCGCCGGTGACAAGGTGAGATGGGACGCCGTCGGCACCGTGCCGGTGGACACAGTGGGCGCCCCGAGCGGTGAAGGTGACAGATGACCTCGCCTCTGCAGCCGCGTGACGTCGACATGACGACAGTGCTCGCCGACGCACATCTCGCCAACCCGGTGATGACCGCGAGTGGCTGCGCCGCAGCAGGGCAGGAGCTGCACCAGTTCTTCGACGTCGCCAGCCTCGGCGCCGTCGTGACGAAGTCGATCATGCGCGACGCCCGCTCGGGACGAGCCACGCCCCGCATGGCGGAGACGCCGTCGGGCATGCTCAACTCGATCGGGCTTCAGGGGCCCGGCATCGACGCCTTCCTGGCGCGAGACCTGCCGTGGCTGCTGCGGCACGACGCGCGCCCGATCGTGTCGATCGCCGGCTTGTCGCTGGGAGAGTATGCCGAGCTGGCCCGCCGGGTGGGCAACACTCCCGGGGTGGCCGCTGTCGAGGTCAACATCTCGTGTCCCAACGTCGAGAACCGTGGCCTCGTCTTCGCCTGCGACCCGCTGCAGGCGGGCCGCGTGATCTCCGTGGTACGCCGAGATGTCCCGCGGGGACTTCCGGTCTTCGCCAAGCTGTCACCGGACGTGACAAGCATCGTTGAGATCGCCGCCGCCGTTGTCGACGCCGGTGCGGACGGACTCGTGCTCATCAACACGCTGCTCGGTCTCCACATCGACCTGGAGACCATGCGCCCAACGCTGGCCGGGGTGACCGGGGGACTCTCCGGGCCGGCGGTGCGCCCAGTCGCCGTCCGCGCCGTCTGGCAGGTGGCCGGCGCCCTGCCCGGCATTCCGATCATCGGCGTAGGCGGCATCCGCACCGGCGCCGACGCGCTGGAGTTCCTGGTGGCCGGAGCCAGCGCGGTGCAGGTGGGGACGGCGATCTTCAACGACCCCACCGCTCCTGTCCGTGTCCTGCGCGAGCTCACTTCCGAGCTTGCGTCCCGAGGTCTCGCAAGCGCCAGTGACGCGGTCGGCCTCGCCCACCGGTCTGCCGTGTCGACCCGGTGACGGCGCCCTTCGGTCAGCGACTTCGCACCGCCATGGACGCTCGCGGACAGCTGTGCGTCGGGATCGACCCGCACGCCGAGCTGCTCGCGGCTTGGGGGTTGTCGGACGACGCCGCAGGTGTCGAGACGTTCGCCATGACGTGTGTGGAGGCGTTGGGCGAGCGGGTGGCGGTGCTGAAGCCCCAGTCGGCGTTCTTCGAGCGGCACGGGTCGGCCGGGGTCGCCGTGCTCGAGCGGGTCGTCGCCGCTGCGCGTGAGCTGGGTGCCCTGGTGCTCCTCGACGCCAAACGCGGTGACATCGGCTCGACAATGCGCGGCTACGCCGAGGCGTACCTCGTCACCGGTGCCCCGATCGCCGTCGATGCGCTTACCGTGAACCCGTTCCTCGGGTTCGAGTCGTTGCGTCCTGCGCTGGACGTTGCCGCGGCCAACGACGCGGGGATCTTCGTCCTCGCACGCACGTCGAACCCTGAAGGTGCGCAGGTCCAGCGGGCACGCACCGGGCGAGGCACGGTGGCCGGGGACGTGTTGGCCGCGATCAGATCCGAGAACGCGGACGTCATCCCGCTGGGCTCGGTCGGCGCGGTCGTGGCGGCCAACCTGCCGGAGCTCAGTGAGGACGTGGCGATCAACGGTCCACTGCTCGCGCCCGGGTTCGGCGCTCAGGGCGGCACACTCGACGACATACGTCGGCTGTTCACCGGCGTCCTTTCTCTCGTCCTCCCGACGACGTCTCGCTCGGTGCTGACGGCTGGACCCGATGTGGCTGCCCTTCGCGACGAGGCGCAGCGCGTGATCGAGTCGGTTTGCACCGCCTTGCGCTGAACACGCCAGCGTGCTCCGCCGATGGCAGACTCTCTTCTGAGCCAAGACCACGCGAAGTGGAAGCCGATGAGCCGGGCCACGAGGCGGAAAGGCCTTGCGACGCTCTTGGTAGCGGCTGCTGCGACTGCCACGGCGGTGACAGGATGCAGCCGCGAGAGCTCAGCGGATGACGCCTACTGCGCCGGGGCGAAGAAGTTGGTGACCCTCGTTGACAAGGTTGACCCTCGGGACCGGCAAGGTGGACTCGAGGTCGCCAGGCAATTCGAGACGCTCAGGGGAGGCGCTCCCGACGAGCTTCGCGATGACTTCGACACGATCGAGGAGTTCTTCCGTACTCAGCGGGACCCTGAGACCTACGCCCAGGCGTCGAAGCACATCACCAACTACACGATGGATTCGTGCGACGTGGACATGCTCAACGAGCACGGCCCATTGTCATGAGCACGTCGGCCGCCTCGATCGTGGTCACCGGGGCGACTCTGCTCTTGGTCTCGGCATGTGGCGGCGGCGATGCCGGCAACGGAACCGCAGGCGGGGAAGCCGACGCCACGACAAGCGGTGC
>JBPCRX010000042.1:0-17405 GCA_050996395.1 Nocardioidaceae bacterium | reverse complement strand
CAGGCCGCATCGCCGGGAAACCAGGCCAGCAGATCCTGATAGGTCGTCGGGTAGTCCACACCACCCTGAGGGTGACCATCTGAGAGCACACGATGAGTCTACTTCACTCAAGCAGATACCCAGAATGCATGTTCGAGTTGATCAGTCGTCAGGCGAGGTTCGTCCCCCGCGCGTTGACGGGCTGCCGCGGCTCGCCCAAGCGCCTGAGCTGGGCGGCCCATCCATGGCGGTGCTGGATGAGGTGACTCTCTTGCTGCAGCGACGCAGCCCGTCGACGGGGGACACAGAAGCGATCGACCGTTTGATGGCGTTGGATCGGTTGGCGGCGGCGGTAGCGGCGGCGACTCACACGGAGATCGTGCGTTTTGCCGATCTGGCTCTGGCGCGTCAACGCGGTGAAGGGGTGCCTCCTCGTCGCCTGGGCGAAGGGATCGCCGACCAGGTTGCCCTGGCCCTGAGGATCTCACCGGTGACGGCCGCACGGCAGATGAACAGGGCTCGGCTGCTGACGCGGGAGCTACCCTGCATCTTTCGGCTGCTCGCGACCGGCCAGGTGAGCGACTGGGTCGCCACCATCGTCGCCGCCGAGACCAGAGAGCTCAACGCTGCCGACAAGGCGACGCTGGATCAGGACCTTGCAAGCAATCTACCAGGGTTCGGCCCGCGCGAGGCCGAAGCAGCCGCGCGGAGGATCGCGTACCGACTGGACCCGCACGGGGTCTTGCGCAGGTCGCGGGCTGCCCGCGTCGACCGGCGGGTGTCAATCCGCCCGGCGCCGGACACCATGGCCCTGCTGAGCGGTCTGCTGCCCGTCGAGCAAGGCGTCGCCGCCTGGGCGGCCATGGACCGCGACGCAAAAGCCCTCAAGGCCGACGGCGATCTCCGCAGCCTGAGCCAGCTGCGAGCAGACCTCATGGTGCAACGCCTCACCGGCGCCGAGAGCCCCACACAGCTGCCGGTGCAGATCAGCATCGTCATGCCGTCGGGCTCGCTTCTCGATGCCAACGACGCAACCCCGGCCCGGCTCGACGGCTCCGGACCGATACCGGCTGACTTGGCTCGGCGGCTCGCAACCAACCCCGACGCCGCCGTGTTCATCCGCAGGCTCTTCACCGACCCCGTCGACGCGACCGTCACCAATGCGGACTGGCGGCGCAGGCGGTTCACCTCCTCCGCGCGCAGGCTGATCGCCGCACGTGACCAGACCTGCGCGCGCCGTACTGCGGTGCGCCGATCCGGCACCTCGACCACGTCCAGCCTTGGCGCGACTCGGGGCCCACCACCGTCGTCAACGGCCAAGGACTCTGCGAGCGCCACAACCACACCAAAGAGCGAAAAGGCTGGCGAGTCGAGGTCCTGGCTACTGCGCCCCACACCACGAAGACCACCACCCCTACCGGCCACGTCTACCGGTCCCGAGCTCCCTCGGCCCTGGGACCGTGACCTTGGGGAAGATCTCGGGCCGCAACGCCTTGGATGAGACCGGTCAAAGCCGCCGCGCGTCACCACCTCCGGAGCAGTAGGCTCGAGTGTGGCGGCGCCTGCCTGCCCCAAGCCGGGCCGCTTGTCGCCTGTCCCGCCCGCATCGAGGAAGGACTTCCCGCTGTGACCAGCGCGCCCGACACCAGGTACGCCCAGCTCGAGTGGTCGGAGGCCGACGAGCAGGCTGTCGCCACTGTCAAGGTCCTCGCAATGGACGCCGTGCAGAAGGTGGGGAACGGCCATCCGGGCACGGCGATGAGCCTGGCCCCGGCGGCATACCTCATCTTCCAGAAGCTCATGCGGCACAACCCGGCAGACCCTGACTGGGCGGGACGGGACCGGTTCGTGCTGTCGTGCGGACACTCAAGCCTGACCCTGTACATCCAGCTTTATCTTGCGGGCTACGGTCTGGAGCTCGAGGATCTCAAGGCGCTACGAGTGTGGAACAGCCAGACGCCAGGTCACCCGGAACACGGTCACACCGCGGGTGTCGAGACGACGACCGGACCGCTCGGGCAGGGCGTCGGCAACGCCGTCGGCATGGCGATGGCAGCGCGTCGTGAGCGGGGACTCTTCGACCCGAAGCCGGGTCTCGGCGAGAGCATCTTCGACCACGACGTGTTCGCCATCGCGAGCGACGGAGATCTTGAGGAAGGCGTGAGCGGCGAGGCGTCCTCGATCGCCGGCACCCAGCAGCTGGGCAACCTGGTGCTCCTCTATGACGACAACCACATCTCCATCGAGGACGACACTGCGGTGGCGTTCAACGAGGACGTACCGAAGCGCTACGAGGCTTACGGCTGGCACGTCCAGAGGGTCGACTGGGCCAACGACGGCAAGGGCTACGAGGAGAACGTCGATGCTCTCTTCGACGCCTACAAGGCGGCCAAGGCCGAGACCCGGCGCCCCAGCTTCATCGCTCTGCGCACGATCATCGGCTATCCGGCCCCGACGCTGCAGAACACCGGCAAGGCGCACGGCTCCGCGCTCGGCGACGAGGAGGTTGCCGCCACAAAGAAGGTCCTCGGGTTCGACCCCGACCGCACCTTCGACGTGAGTGATGCCGTCATCACCCATACCCGCGAGGCCATCAACCGAGGCAAGCAGCTGCAGTCAGAATGGCAGCAGCAGTACGACGCCTGGGCCGACTCGGCCGGCGACCGCGTCGTGCTCTATGAGCGCATGCGCAGCCGCAGCCTGCCGGTCGGCTGGGAGGACGCGCTTCCGACGTTCGACGCGGACCCCAAGGGGATGGCCACCCGCAAGGCGTCCGGTGAGGTGCTGACCGCGATCGCGCCACGGCTGCCGGAGCTGTGGGGCGGTTCAGCGGACCTGGCGGAGTCCAACAACACGACGCCCAAAGGTGAGCCGAGCTTCATCCCGCCCGAGCATGCGACGAAGTCGTGGGACGGCGACTGGTACGGCCGAGTGCTCCACTTCGGGATCCGGGAGCATGCGATGGGGTCGATCCTCAACGGCATCGCCCTGCACGGCGGGACCCGACCCTATGGTGGCACGTTCCTCATCTTCTCCGACTACATGCGGCCCGCAGTTCGGCTGGCGGCGCTGATGCGGCTGCCCGTCACCTATGTCTGGACCCACGACTCGATCGGCCTCGGCGAGGACGGACCGACCCATCAGCCGATTGAGCACCTGTCGGCACTGCGGGCGATCCCTGGGCTCGACGTGGTGAGGCCGTGCGACGCTAACGAGACGGCCGCCGCGTGGCGCACCATCCTCGAGCAGAGCGACCGACCGGCGGGCCTGTGCCTCACCCGGCAGAACGTCCCCACCTTCCCTCGGGGGACCGACGGTTTCGCCGACACGTCGGCGGTGTCGCGCGGCGCCTACACCCTGCTCGACGTCGAGGGAGGCGCTCCGGACGTCATCCTCATCGGCACCGGGTCCGAAGTGCAGATCGCCGTCGCCGCGCGCGAGCAGCTCGCGGAGGAGGGCATCCGTGCCCGGGTGGTGTCGATGCCGTGCCGGGAGTGGTTCGAGGCACAGGAGAAGTCCTACCGCGACTCAGTCCTCCCGCCCATCGTCAAGGCCCGCGTGAGCGTCGAGGCAGCTGTCTCGTGGGGTTGGCAGAGCATCGTCGGCGACTATGGCCGCACCATCTCCATCGAGCACTTCGGCGCCTCAGCCGACTACGAGCGTCTTTACAACGAGTTCGGCATGACCGCCGAGACCGTGACGCTCGGCGCCAAGGACAGCATCGCCGCCGCGAGCGCGGCGCACTGAACCCCACCACCACAAAGGACTGAGCACATGAACGACCGACTCCAGGCACTGTCCGACGAAGGCGTGTCCGTCTGGCTCGACGACATCTCGCGCGTCCGGCTTCGCAGAGGCTCCCTCGCGGAGCTGATACGCGACAAGCACGTCGTCGGCGTCACCTCCAACCCGACGATCTTCGCCAAAGCAGTCTCCGATGCCGACGAGTACGAGAAGCAGGTGGTCGACCTGGCCGTGCGGGGCGTCGACCTCGAGGAGGCGGTCAGGGCGATCACCACCTACGACGTGCGCTGGGCCTGCGACGTGATGCGAACGGTCTACGACGCCACGGACGGCAAGGACGGCCGGGTCAGCATCGAGGTCGACCCCCGCCTTGCGCACGACACCAGGGGTACGACGGCCGAGGCGCGAGCCTTGTGGTGGCTGGTCGACCGGCCGAACGTGATGATCAAGATCCCCGCCACCGAGGAGGGCCTCCAGGCCATCACAGATGCCACGGCCGAGGGTATCAGCGTCAACGTGACCTTGATCTTCAGCATCGAACGCTACCGCAAGGTGATGGGGGCCTATCTCGAGGGCCTGCGGCACGCCAAGGACAAGGGTCGCGACCTGTCCTCCATCCGTTCGGTCGCGTCCTTCTTCGTCAGTCGCGTCGACACCGAGGTCGACAAGCGCCTCGACGTCATCGGCACCGACGAGGCCACGGCCCTTCGCAGCAAGGCGGCCATCGCCAACGCGAGGCTGGCATATGAGGCCTTCGAGGAGGTCTTTACGTCAGAGCGCTGGTCGGAGCTCGAGGCGGCCGGAGCGCACAAACAACGACCGCTATGGGCGTCCACGTCGGTCAAGGACGAGAACCTGCCTGACACCATGTACGTCACGGAGCTGGTTGCTCGCGACACCGTCAACACCATGCCGGAGCCCACCATCGTGGCCACCGGCGACCACGCCGAGATCACAGGTGACAGTGTGACCGGCCACTACGACGAGGCTCGCCAGGTCATCGACGACCTGGACCGTCTCGGCATTCCCTACGACGACGTGGTCAAGGTCATCGAGGACGAGGGTGTCGACAAGTTCGAGAAGTCGTGGCAGGAGCTGCTCGACACCGTGCGTGACGCGCTCGACCAGGTCACCCGATGAAGCAGCCGTTGCGTGTCGACGTCTCGACGTTGCACGACGACCTGCTCGCCACCCTCGTCGACGAAAAGGTGGCTAGCAGGCTCGGGGCGCAGGACGCCACGCTGTGGGGCCACGATGCTGAGCCGGAAGCTTCCATCCGGCTGTCGTGGGTCGGCCTCGCCCGGTCATCGCGCGTGCTGCTCGCCGAGATCGACGCGCTGCGCGCTGAGCTGTGGGGGGAAGGGATCGACCAGGTGGTGCTCTGCGGCATGGGCGGCTCGTCGCTGGCACCCGAGGTCATCTCCCGCACGTACGACGTCCCTCTCGCGATCCTCGACTCCACCAACCCGCACGTCGTGACGCGCGCTGTCGAGGGTGACCTTCAGCGCACGGTGGTCGTCGTGTCGAGCAAATCCGGTGGCACCCTCGAGACCGACAGCCAGCGCCGCGCCTTTTTCTCGGCGTTCGAGGCGGCCGGGATCGACGCCGCCAGCAGGTTGGTGGCGGTGACTGATCCCGGCTCAGACCTCGAGAAGCTCGCCCGCGACGCCGGGTACCGCCGAGTCTTCCTCGCCGACCCGCACGTAGGCGGCCGCTACAGCGCGCTCACCGCCTTCGGTCTGGTCCCGACCGGCCTCGCCGGCGTCGACGTCTCGGAGCTCCTCGACGAGGCCGAGGCTGTCATGGACGTACTCGCCACCGACTCACGCGACAACCCGGCGTTGCTGCTCGCCATGGCGATGGCTGGTGACCCCGCACGCGACAAGATCGTCATTGCCGACGCCGAATCGGGGATCGGAGGGTTCGCGGACTGGGCGGAGCAGCTGGTCGCGGAGTCGACGGGCAAGCAGAGCCGCGGAGTTCTTCCGGTGGCCCTCGAGGGTCCGGACGCACCTGAGATCCACCAGCGCGCCGGCGATGTGACGGTTGCGGTGATCGCACCAGATGAAGGAGCCGAGGTGGACGCCGGCGACAAGCCGCTGGTCACGGTCTCCGGCACCCTCGGCGCCCAGATGCTGGTTTGGGAGACGGCCACGGCTGTGGCTGGGCGGATTCTTGGCATCAACCCGTTCGACCAGCCCGACGTCGAGAGCGCCAAGCTGGCAGCTCGAGGTCTTCTCGGCCAGCAACCGGATCAGGACGTGGCGACAATCGTCGACGACGACATCGAGATTCGTGGCTCGGTCGGCCTCCTAGGCGAGGCAGACTCGCTCGGGTCGGCGGTCGACGCGCTGTTGTCGAAGCTGGATGCTGACGGCTACGTCGCCGTGATGGCCTATCTCGACGCAGAACGCGACTCAGCCCTTCACCACATCCGCCGCACGCTGGCGAAGCGGACCCGGAGGCCGGTGACCTTTGGCTGGGGACCGCGGTTCCTGCACTCGACGGGCCAGTACCACAAGGGTGGGCCCGCCCAGGGAGTCTTCGTGCAGATCACCTGCGACGAGACCAGCGACCTCGACATACCAGATCAGCCGTTCAGCTTCGGGGAGCTGATCGCGGCCCAGGCAGCAGGAGATGCAGGCGTGTTGGCAGATCACGATCGACCAGTGCTGCGGTTGCACCTTCGCGACGCCACCCGCGGCGTGCCCACTCTTGTGGACCTGCTGCGATGACGGTCGTGCACGAGACGGGCCCCAACCCGCTGCGCGACCCGCAGGACCGCCGGCTGCCTCACATCGCCGGACCGTGCGGCCTGGTCATCTTCGGCGTGACGGGAGACCTGTCCCGCAAGAAGCTGATGCCGGCCATCTACGACCTGGCCAACCGGGGGCTGCTACCGCCAGGTTTCTCCCTTGTCGGTTTCGCCCGGCGTGACTGGGGCCACCAGGACTTCGCCGAGATCGTGCACGACTCCATCAAGGAGCACTCCCGGACGCCGTTTCGTGAAGAAGTATGGAACCAGCTCTCGAAGGGCTTCCGGTTCGTGCCGGGCGACTTCTCCGATGACGTGGCCTTCGGTCAGCTCCGCGACACGATCGAGGAGCTGGACCGCGAACGCGGAACCGCGGGCAACCACGCGTTCTACCTCTCCATCCCGCCACGCTTCTTCCCGGACGTGATCGGCAAGCTCAAGGAGCACGGCCTGGCCGACGAGCGACCAGGCTCATGGCGCCGCGTGGTCGTCGAGAAGCCTTTCGGCCACGACCTCACAAGTGCGCGGGAGCTCAACGACATCATCTCCGACGTGTTCCCACCCGAGTCGGTGTTCCGGATCGACCATTATCTCGGAAAGGAGACAGTGCAGAACATCTTGGCGCTGCGGTTCGCCAACCAGATGTTCGAGCCGGTGTGGAACAGCAACTACGTGGATCACGTGCAGATCACCATGGCGGAAGACATCGGCATCGGGGGCCGAGCCGGGTACTACGACGGCATCGGCGCTGCACGCGATGTCATTCAGAACCACCTGCTCCAGCTGATGGCGCTCATCGCGATGGAGGAGCCGATCTCGTTCGAGGCCCACAGCCTGAGGACCGAGAAGCAGAAGATCCTGCGTTCGGTACGTCGCCCGCAGCGTCTCGACCTGCACACGGCCCGTGGGCAGTACTGCGCGGGCTGGGCCGGGGGTGAACACGTCAAGGGCTTCCTACAGGAGCAGGACATCCCGTCGGACTCGAGAACCGAGACCTTTGCGGCCGTACGACTCGAGATCGACACCCGCAGGTGGGCAGGGGTGCCCTTCTTCCTGCGCCACGGCAAGCGCCTGGGACGGCGCGTGACCGAGGTGGCTGTGATGTTCAAGCGCGCCCCTCACCTGCCCTTCGAGCAGACGGCGACCGAGGAGCTCGGTCAGAATGCTCTTGTCATCCGGGTGCAGCCCGACGAAGGCGTCACCCTGCGCTTTGGATCCAAGGTCCCCGGAACGGCGATGGAGATCCGCGACGTCAACATGGACTTCGCGTACGGCGGCGCCTTCGTCGAGTCCAGCCCGGAGGCGTACGAGCGGCTCATCCTCGACGTGTTGCTGGGGGACCCGCCACTGTTCCCCCAGCTCGAGGAGGTGGAGCTCTCGTGGGAGATCCTCGACCCCATCCTCGAGTACTGGGCGCAGCGTGACGAGCAGCCCGAACCCTACGATTCGGGCACCTGGGGGCCGCAGTCTGCTTTCGAGATGCTCGCCCGTGACGGCCGCACCTGGCGCAGGCCCTAAGGAGCGCACATGTCCATCGATCTGACCTCGACGAATGCCAGCAAAATCGCCAGCGCCCTGCTTCAGGGTCGGCGCCGCGCCGGCTCGCCCGCGATGGGCATGGTGCTCACGCTCGTCGTGGTCGCGGACGAGGGCAGCCACTATGACGCTATGAAGACCGCGCGCGTGGTGTCCCGGGAGCATCCCTGTCGGATCCTCGGCGTGATTCGGCGCTCGCCGCGTGGAGCGCCGAACCTCGACGCCGAGGTTCGCACCGGCGAAGGCGCCTCCGGTGAGACGGTGCTGCTTCGGATGTCCGGGGAGCTGACGAAGCATGCCGAGAGCGTGGTGCTGCCACTGCTGCTGCCGGACTCCCCCGTCGTGGTCTGGTGGCCGGGCAAGCCACCGGAGGACCCCGCCGCCGACCCACTCGGTGCACTGGCGCAACGTCGGATCACTGACACCGCGGCGGTGCAGCGCGGCAAGTCCACCGCGATGCTGGCTCAGGCGACCAACTACGCCGACGGCAACACCGACCTGTCCTGGACCCGGTTGACGCCATGGCGAGCGCTCCTGGCGGCGGCGTTGGACCAGTACCCGGGCAAGGTGTCGCACGGCAGTGTGGCCGCGGAGCGGGTCAACCCGAGCGCCGAGCTGCTCGTCTCCTGGCTCTCGAACCGCCTGCACGTGCCCGTCGAGCGCATCATCAGCAAAGGCCCCGGCATCACCAGCGTGGCGCTACGGACCGGTGGTGGAGAGATCGAGATTTCCCGTCCCGACGGGACGCTGGCGCAGTTCACCATCCCGAACGCGCCACCGCGACCCGTGGCGCTACGGCGGCGAGAAGTGGCTGAGCTCCTGGCCGAGGAGCTGCGCCGCCTCGACCCGGACGACATCTACGAGGACACGGTCAAGACACTGTGCCGACTGGCATCGTCGGACCGCAGCTCCGCAAAGGCCAAGAAGAGTGTGGCCAAGAAGAGCAGCGGCGTCGGCCGCGCAACCGCCACGAAGTCATGAGCGCGCCGGTCGCCACGATCCTGGTGCACCACACCGCGGACGAGCTGGCGCACGCAGTGTGCGCCCGGCTTCTCACGACGCTGGTGGACGTGCAGTCGACCGGGCGGGTCCCTGGTTGGGTTCTCACCGGCGGCACGATCGCTGATCGCGTGCATGCCGCGGTCGCCGGTTCCCCCGCTTGCGGCGCTGTCGACTGGTCCCGGGTCGAGCTGTGGTGGGGTGACGAACGCTTTCTGCCTGACGGAGACCCCGACCGCAACCACAGCCAGGCTCGCCGTGCGCTGCTGGACTCTCTCGACCTGGACCCGGCACGCGTCCACCCGATGCCCGCTTCGGACTGGGTGGACGACGATCCCGACCGTGCGGCGGCCGACTACGCAGCGGCCCTGAGTGCCTCGGCTGCTGCCCAAGACGGCACAGACGTACCTGCCTTCGACGTTCTGATGCTCGGCGTCGGCCCGGACGGGCACGTCGCATCCCTTTTTCCGCAGCTGCCGGCGCTCCACGATGAGCGAACCGTGACTGCAGTGACAGGCGCACCCAAGCCTCCTCCCACCCGCGTGACCCTCACCATGCCGGTGCTGCAGCGTGCCCGCGAGGTGTGGTTCGTGGTCTCCGGCGACGACAAGGCCGACGCCGTGAAGCGGGCGCTGGGCGGCGCCGACGTCGAACAGGTTCCGGCTGCCGGTCCTCGAGGCCGGCAACGCACCCTGTGGTTGCTCGACCAAGCCGCGGCATCGGGGCTCCCGGGCGACAGCGCCCCCACTCGTCACCCTGAGTCGACGTCACCCTGACTCGAACGGCAACGTGACCCGCGTCCTGGACGCCGCCGAGGCATAGGCTGCAAGGGCGATCTCGAGTGCCCGCAGCCCGTCCTGACCGGTCGCGCAAGGGCTCAACACCTCACCTGCCGCGATCGACGCTACGAACGCCTCGATCATCAACGTGTCGACGTCCTCGCCGAACGGCACCAACCTCTGCCCTCCGCCGGACACCGAGCTGACCAGCTGGAGCGACTCCGCCAGGTCCGTCACCGTCAATGCTCCTTGGGTGCCGACCAGGCGCAGCGTGAAGTCGTAGTCCCAGGGATTGCTCTCCGGGACCGACCAGCTGGGGTCCAGGCTGGCCACCATGCCGCCCTCGAAGACGAGCGACACGAGCGCGACGTCGTCGACTCCGCAGCTCCACAGCTGCGCTCCCACCTCGGCCGTCACCGAGACGACCTCACGACCGCTGAGATGCCGGATCACGTCGCTCAGGTGCACCGAGTGGTCGATGAGAGCTCCTCCCCCGGCCTCCTGCCGAGAGGTGATCCACGCGGGGTAGCCAGGTGGCAGCGGCGGACGCCCGCGGTTGCCGGCCACCATGGCGATCGGATCCCCCAGGCGCCCCTGCGTCAGCGCGTCGCGCACGTGTGCCACCAACGGGTGAAAGCGGGTGACGAACGCCGTGTGCAGCTGGACCCCGGCTCCGTGACAGGCGGCGACCATCGCACGAGCGTCATCGAGTGTGGTGGCGATGGGCTTCTCGCAGAGCACGTGCAGTCCGTGCGCGGCAGCCTGCTCGAGGAGTTCTCGATGAGCAACCGTGGGGCTGCACACGACGACCGCCTCGACCTGTTCGCACGTCCATACCGAATCCAGGTCGGACCAGTAGGGCGCCTCGAAGTCGTCGGCCACCGAGTGGCCCAGGTCCGCGTCCTGGTCGAAGATCCCAACCAGCGTGGCTGCCGACGAGCTGCTCAGTGCCCTGGCGTAGGACCAGGCGTGGGGTCGGTGCCCACAGCCGACGACGGCGACTCCGATCCGTCGGTTCACCGCATCCTCCAGGATGTGAGGTCGATGGTCTCACCCGTTCGCACCGACTCGACCGCCGCCAGTGCAGTGCGCAGGGCCCGATATCCCTCCTCAGCCGGAACAGGTGAGGCCGAACCCGCCTGTACCGTCTTGACGAACGTTGCGATCTCTGCCCGGTAGCCCCGGTCTCCCAAGGGGTCGAACCACGTGGTGTCTCCATCGCGCACGTACAACGCACCCCCGTTGATCTCGTCATAGCTCCATGCGAGCCGGCCGCGGGTACCGATGATCTCGACCCTCAGCTTGAAGCCGTATGACGTGGGGTGCGCCCAGCTTGTCTCCACCAGCGCCATCGCACCGCTTTGGTAGCGGACCGTCGCCAACGCATACGTTTCGGGTCCTGCGGGGCTGTCCGAGCCGACGGCGTGGACCCGGACCGGTGCGCTCGCACTGAGCCAGGACAGGTAGTCGAAGCTGTGGACCGCCAGGTCGACGAGTGGCCCGCCGGACAGCTCCGGATTCGCGAGCCAGCCGCCCTCACTCCAGCCGGGAAGCGAGGTGGTCATGGAGTGCGACATCATCTGCACTTCGCCCAGTTCGCCGCTTTCGACGACCTCCTTGGCCCGCTGGTGGTCGGGCTCGAAGCGCGAGACGTGGCCGACCATCAGGACACCGGGCGCTCGACGGGCGGCCTCCACGATGAGGTGCGCCTCGTCGAGGGACCGCGCGAGGGGCTTCTCGCCCAGCACGTGCAGTCCTGCCTGAAGTGCCTGGGTGGTGAGGGGGGCATGAGAGGAGGGCGGGGTGCAGACACTGACCACGTCGACCCCGGTCTCCAACAGCTCATTGAGGTCCTTCACTGCACGGGCACCCACCTGCGCAGCAAGCTGCTCTGCCTTTGCGATGACGGGGTCGGCCACGGCCACGACCCGGGCACCTGGCGTGGCCGCGTAGGTCCGCGCATGCACTCCGGCGATGAGTCCGGCACCCAGCACCCCCACCCGCAGGTCGCTCATGTCGTGCTGGCGATGCCGTCGCCCAGCACCGCTGTCACCGCCACCGCTGTTTCATCGGTACGTCGGTCTGGAGGTCGGGGCCGAAGAAGGTGTAGACGACGAGGGGGTCGGTACCGGTGTTGGTGACGGCATGAGGTGTGACGGCCGCGTCGTGGCTCAGCAGCAGCTCGTCGAGCAGGCTGTCGCCTCCCTCGACGGCGTGTCCGGCGTACTGTCCTCGTCCGGACCAGACGAAGACGCTGTGGACGCCGGGCTCCTGCTTCACGACCCTGCGCCCGGGCCGGACCACCAGCTTCTTGCCGCTGAACTTCGTTGTGTCGTAGAAGACCCAGCTCTCCTCGCCATCCTCCTGAACGACAGCTCCGAGCGACTGTGGCGTCAGGTGGTGGTTCTCGTAGAAGAACGGATCGCCGTTCATCTCCCACTGCACGAAGCCGAGCGGGAACCTCTCGCCGTGCTGTTCGCGGTCCTGCGGACGTACGTCCTTGAAGAGCAGGTCCTTGGAGATGATGGAGCCGGCGTTGAGCGCCTGGAACATCGACAAGACGTCGGAGTCCTCCTGCAGCTCAAGTGTCAGAGCCGTACCGGGGGCGTGCAGAACCCCCGACGGTATGAGGAACCCCTCGTCGGGCACCAGCAGCTCAGCGCGGGCATGGCGCAGGATGAGGTCACTGTCCCAGTCGACGAGGTAGGGCAGAAGGACGTTCCCGGCCTGCTCGCGAGCTATCCAGGGATGCACGCCCAAGAACGACTCGGGATGCGCCCCCATGTCGACGCCCGCGGGGAAGTGGTAGGCCTCGTCCTTGGAACGAGCGCCGACCAGTGAGGCGAACTCCTGCGTCGGGTGCAGGTGGTAGGGCAGTCGCGCGGCGTAGTCGAAGAGCTTCGCGAGGCGGCCCAGTCCATCGGGGTGCGTGGCGGCATAGTCGTCGCCCATGAGAGCGGCCGGAGCACAGTCGACGGCGTCCTTGAGCGTGAGGCAGGAGCCGTCCTCGCTCGCGATGCGACTCAGGCCCTCGTCCGCCGGCCCGATGCGATTGTCGGCATGTGTCGTGGAGGCGAGCCAGCGCTCACAGATGTATCCTCGCTCGCCGACGTCGTACGCCGACTCCGGCAGACCTAGACGCCGCCCCGGAGGCAGAAAGTCACGAGCAACCCACGCAGGCTCCAGACGAAGGACACCGTTCGCGTCGGAGAGCAGCTGGTCCACCCGCGCGCGCAGGCGTATGGGGTCGGACGCCGTCATCGCAGGACGACCGCTCAGCCCTTGACGCCGGTCAGCGCGATCCCCTGGATGAACTTGCGCTGGAAGATGATGAAAACCAGGATCATCGGCAACGTGGCGATCACCGACCCGGCGAACAGCAGGTTCCACGACGTTCGGTTCTTGACGACGAAGAGCGCCAGCCCCAGCGGAGCGGTGTAGTGATCCGAGCTCGAGATGATGATGAGCGGCCAGAGGAAGTCCTCCCAGGCGCCCTGGAACGTGAAGATGGCGGTCGCTGCTAGTGCCGGCATGCACAGCGGCAGCACGACGCTCCAGAAGATCCTGAACTCGCTGGCGCCGTCGATGCGAGCAGCGTCGAGCAGCTCGTCGGGAATCGACATCATGTACTGCCGGAGCAAGAAGATGCCGAACGCGCTGACCGTGCCCGGCATGATCAGCCCCCAGTACGAGTCCAACCACCCATGCCCACCGTTGCCGAGGATGTCATTGCCGCCGAAGAGCGGGATGTGTTTGATCACCAGGTAGTTCGGGATCAGCGTCACCTGTCCCGGCACCATCATCGTGGCGAGGAACATCATGAAGATCGCATTGCGTCCTGGGAACCTGCGTTTGGCGAAGACATAGGCGGCCAGGGCGTTGAAGAAGGTCTGTAGCACCGTGACCGTGATAGCGACGAAGGCGCTGTTGGCAAACCAGCGCAAGTCGCCCGTGCCGGCGCTGCGCTCCGCTCCGGAGAGGTGGCCGAGGTTGAGGAACTGCCGGTAACCGGCTCCGGTGGGGTGCTGCGGGATCCACTGCGGCGGGTTGGAGAAGATCTCGCTCATCGGCTGGAAGGAGGCACTGATCAGCCATGCGAAGGGGGCGACGAACAAGAGCGCGCCGGCCACCAGCAGGACGTAGGTGATGGCTCTGCCGACAGGATGGCCCTCACCCACAGGCTGGCGGCGAGACGGGGCGCGCCCTGCCTGGGGCAGCACTGCGGGCACCTCGAGGCTGCGGTTGCCTTCGATGTCGTCGATGGCCGTCACCCGTCCGCCCTCCGGTAGAGCCGCAGCTGGAACAACGTGACGACGAACAGCAGTGCGAACAAGCCGAAGGCCAGTGTGCTGGCGTACCCCATCTCGAAGAACTTGAAGCCGAACTCGTAGATGTAGTAGACCATTGTGGTCGTTCGTTCGACCGGCCCTCCGCTCGTCATGACAAAGATCTGAGTGAAGATCTGGAACGACCCGATGACCCCGATCACGAGCAGGAACAGCGTGGTCGGCTGCAGCATCGGGATCGTGATGTAGCGGAGCCTCGCAACCGCGCCGGCTCCGTCGATCTTCGCCGCCTCGTACAGCTCCTCGGGGATGGCCTGCAGACCCGCCAGGTAGACGATCATGGAGAAGCCGACCCCACCCCAGATGCTCATTAAGATGACCGACGGCATGGCCAGGTTCCGGTCGGAGAGGAACAACAGCGGTTGGTCGATGAGATGGGTCTTCAGCAGGTAGTAGTTGAAGAGCCCGAAGTCGCCGTTGTAAAGCCATTTCCAGAGGATCGCCGTCACCACGAGAGGGGTGACGACGGGCAGGTAGTAGAGGGTCCGGAAGAAGCCCCGCATGCGGATCGGCTGATTGAGCAGCAGAGCGACCGTGAGGCCGATCACCATCGTCACAGGGACCGACCCGCCGGTGTAGTAGGCCGTATTGATGATCGAGCGGCGGAAGCTCTCGTCGTGGACCATGTCCTTGTAGTTCTGCAGGCCGACGTAGGGCTTGTAGGGCTGCAGGATGTCCCATTCGTGGAACGTCAGGTAGAAGGCGAAGATCAGCGCGAAGACGGTGAAGAACGAGAACAGGATGAGCCCGGGCGCAAGGAAGACGTAGGCCGACCACTCTCGGCGCATCCTTGCCAGTGTGTAACGCAGGCCCCCAGGAACAGCCACATCGGAGGCGCTACGAGGTGTCGTCGACGCCGTCGCCATGATGCCGCCTTCGCCTCAGGTCAGTGCGAACCGGACAGGATCTGCTGACCCTCCTGGGCGGCGTTCTCCAGCGCCTGGTCGGCCGTCTGCTCCCCGTAGAAGGCGCTGCCCAGCTCCTTGTTCAACGCCTCCTCCACGCGGGGGAACTTCGGGTTGGAGACAGTACTGGCCACGCCGCACTTCATCAGGTCGGCGAAACCCTGCAGGACCGGCTTCTCCTTCACCAGGTCAGGCGAGTTGAGAAGCGAGGTCAGCGGTGGAAGCAGCGTGCCGCCCTCGGACTTGTAGGTCCACTCGGCCAGGATGTCGGGTTGGGAGAGGTACTCCATCCACATCCACGCAGCGTCGGAGTTCTTGGTGCCCTCCAGCATGATCAGGGAGTCACCGGCGATGGTCGTCTTGCAGCCGGCCGGACCGTCCGGAAGCGGTGCCGCCGCCCAGTCGCCGTCGATCTTCGGGTACTCCGAGTGCATGACGCCCGCGAACCAGGCCCCGGCCATGTACATGCCCACCTGGCCCTCGGCAAATGCCACCCGGCCGTCGTAGGAGTTGGAGTTGAGGTAGTCCGGAGGCGAGTACTTGGCCAGGTTGACGTAGAACTCCGCGGCCTTCTTGGCCTCGTCACTCGTGAAGGCGATGTCCTTGCCATCGGCGGTCAACAGGTCCCCGCCGGCCTGGTAGAGCCATGGGTACCAGTAGTAGGCCGCCTCTGGTGCGAACACCTCGTAGCCGTACTGCTTGTTCGCGGGGTCGGTCAGCTTCTCCGCGTCTGCCTGGAACTCGTCCCACGTCGTCGGCGGTCCGTCGATGCCGGCAGCCTGGAAGAGGTCGGTGCGGTAGAACAAGCCGGTCGACTCGCCGTCTATGGGAAGGCCCCACAGCGAGCCGTCGTAGGTGACGAACGTCTTGAACGCGTCGACATAGTCGTCAGGCTTGACCACCTCGCTGCGGTCGATGTAGTTGGTGAGGTTGACCAGTGACTGGCGGGAGGCGAAGTCGGCCGTGTCGCTCGCGTTGACGAAGGCGACGTCAGGCGGATTCCCGCCGGCGATCTGCGTCGACAGCTTCTGGCTCGCCGCATCCGCCGAAACGTTCTGGAACTCGATGGTGATGTTGGGGTGCAGCTTGTGGAAGTCGTCGGCGAACTTCTTCATCGTCGGGTCCTGACCGACCCAGGACTCGAACGTCACGGTGACCGGCTTGGTGGGCTCGGCTACCGTGCCGGTGCCTGCGCCCTTGTTGACGTCGGGCGCAGACCCGCTCGAGCACCCCGCCAGCGCGGTGCCGGAGACCAGCAGCACAGCGGCGGCACCGGGGACCTTCCACGACTTGTGAGTGTTCACTAAGCAGCCTCCCTTGCTCGAGTAATCCATAGGGCTGCCGAGTCCAGCGCAAATCGTTTGGCTCGCTCCCTTTCCGGAAGCATCCACGTCACCTTGCGGGCTTGTCAAGGAAATCTTGCCTAAGACTGTCCTCCCGGGGATAGTCGTTATCTGCGCGCGACCTCGGAGCCAGCTGACTGCTCCTGTCGACCGGGCCCACAGGCGGCAGCTGCGGGCAGAGACGAAAGAAAGCGACCCAAGATGTCCCAGCAGGAAGCACCACCCAGGCCGATGGCGAGATCCCGAGCCACCATCGCGGAGGTGGCGTCGTTCGCCGGGGTCAGTCCGACGACGGTCTCCCACGTGCTCTCAGGCAAGCGTGCGGTGGGCGCGGCCACCAAGACCGCCGTGCAGGAAGCCATCCGCGAGCTCGGCTACCGGCCCAACAACGTGGCGAGGAACCTGCGCACCCGCCGGTCCCAGATGGTCGCCGTCGTCGTTCCCGACATCACCAACCCCTTCTACAACGTCTTGACTCGGGGACTGGCCGATGCGCTCGACAGCGCCGGTTATGGCACGTTCGTCTGCAACACCGACGGATCCCCCACCCGCGAGCAGTTCTACGTCGACGACGTGCTCGACCGGGGGGTCGACGGCGTGGTGCTGGCGTCCACCAGGGTCGCCGCCCGAGACGGTCACGGGCCTGCCGGCGTCGGCACCCCAGTGGTCTGTATCGGTGGTGCGTTCGATCACCCGAGGGTCGACCTGGTGACCGGCGACGACGAGGTCGGCTCCCGGGCAGCCATCGCCCACTTGATCGGGCGAGGGGCTCAACGGATCGCGATGATCCAGGGTCCACCGGAGTCGGGTACCGCCCGTGACCACGGGTTCCGACAAGCGCTGGCCGCGGCGGGCCTGCCGTTCCACCCCGAGCGCATGGTGCGCGGCGACTGGACCCGACGGGGCGGCCGGACCGCCATGAGCACGCTGATGGCGCTGTCCCCTCGGCCGGACGCGGTATTCTGCGCCAACGACCTGACCGCCATCGGCGCCATGGACGTCATCCGTGACCAGGGCCT
>JBPCRX010000135.1:0-7908 GCA_050996395.1 Nocardioidaceae bacterium | reverse complement strand
CGTTCTCCTGCTCGTTCCTGGGGCGGCCTTCGCACCGTCCGCAGTAGCCGCGAGCGAGAGCTTCGGCAGCTTCTTCGCACCCGAGACGACTGCCTTCAGGTCGGCGCCGGCGTTGAACTTAGGGACGGCAGTCTTCTTCGCCTTGATGCGTTCACCTGTGCGCGGGTTGCGAACCCAGCGGGCTTCACGCACCCGCTTCTCGAACGAGCCGAAGCCTGTGATGGCGACCTTCTCGCCCTTGGCCACCTCTCGAGTGATGGTGTCCAGCACTGAATCCAGCGCTTGCGATGCGGCCCTGCGGTTGCCTTCGTAGCGGGCTGCGAGGGTGTCAATCAGCTGACTCTTGTTCACTGTCTTCCCTTTCGTGAACCTCGGGCCGAGCACATGCTCGACATTTCCTTTGCACGCTAGGGAAAAGTAGGCCATCCCACAATCCCCACACGCACTTTTGGCTTGTTTCTTTGGGACGCCCGATGGTTCGACGGCCACATCGGACATATTGTCAGCGACATGCAGCACGAAACCCACTCGCGAGCGACCCGTTGGTGGGCCGAGCTTTTCGGCTGCCGAAAAGCCGCCCTCCGGCGCGACAACAGGGTGCCCCGCACACCGGGCTCGGCGACTACGAAGGCGGGTTCGTCGCGGCGCGAGGCGATGACCGCCGTGTCTCCCTTCCGACATGGGTTGATGAGCAGACCTCCGAATCCCTTAGCCGGCAAGGGATGCCGCGCCGTCGTACGCCATCGCCCGTCACGGCATCGCCCGGTAGCGTGCGCTGGAGACGAACACCGCTTCGCGCGCCATCGCGGCCAGGCTCGGCTTCGAGCCCTACTGCCACCACTCGCGGTTCGCTGACCCGTCGCTACAGGGTGGCCGGCTTCCAGGAGGGGCGCCTCGCCTCGTAGGCGACGACGTCGTCCTCGTGGGACAAGGTGATATCGATGTCGTCGAGACCCTCCAGCAGGCGCCAGCGCGTGTAGTCGTCGAGGTCGAGCGGAGCGACCAGCTCCCCGGCACGCACCTCCCGGGCCGCCAGGTCGACGGTCACCTCGGTGCCCGGGTCCGAGTCGATCGCGGCCCACAGCTGCTCGACCACGTCCTGGTCGACCTGCGCGGCGAGCAACCCGGCCTTACCGGAGTTCCCGCGGAAGATGTCGGCGAACCTGCTCGACAGCACCACCTTGAACCCGTAGTCCAGCAACGCCCAGACCGCGTGCTCGCGCGAGGAGCCGGTCCCGAAGTCCGGGCCGGCGACCAGCACGGTGGCACCGGCGTGCTGCTGCTGGTTGAGGACGAAGCCGGGGTCGTTGCGCCAGGCACCGAAGAGCCCGTCCTCGAAGCCGGTGCGGGTCACCCGCTTGAGGTAGACCGCCGGGATGATCTGGTCGGTGTCGACGTTGCTGCGTCGAAGCGGCAGCGCCGTACCGGTGTGGGCGGCGAACTTCTCCATGCTCTCTCCGGTTCCTGGGCTTATCTCGGCGGGCGGGTCAGACGAGCGCGGGCAGGTCGGCGGGGGCGGCCAGGCGGCCGCGGACAGCAGTGGCTGCTGCCACGGGAACCGACACCAGGTGTGTGCGACCGCCCTTGCCCTGACGTCCCTCGAAGTTGCGGTTGGACGTGGAGGCGCTGCGCTCCTGCGGGGTCAGCTGGTCGGGGTTCATGCCGAGGCACATCGAGCAGCCGGCGCCCCGCCACTCCGCTCCGGCGTCCTTGAAGACCACGTCGAGCCCCTCCTCCTCGGCCTGGAGCCGAACCCTGACCGATCCAGGCACGACCAGGACCCTGGTGCTGTCGGCGACCTTGCGGCCCTTGATCACCTCGGCGGCCAGCCGCAGGTCCTCGATGCGGCCGTTGGTGCACGACCCGATGAAGACCGTGTCGATGCTGACGTCGCGCATCGGGGTGCCTGCCTCGAGACCCATGTACCGCAGGGCGTTCTCGGCGGCGATCCGGTCGCCCTCGTCCTCGAGATCGTCCGGGGCCGGGACCGTGGCGCCAAGCGGGACGCCCTGGCCGGGGTTGGTCCCCCAGGTGACGAACGGCGTCATCGTGCTCGCGTCGAGCACGATCTCCTTGTCGAAGGTGGCGTCCTCGTCGGTGACCAGCGACTGCCAGTGGGCGACCGCGGCGTCCCAGTCCGCGCCGCGTGGGGCGTTCGGCCGGCCCTGGAGGTAGCGGTAGGTGGTCTGGTCGGGTGCGACCATGCCGGCCTTGGCTCCCCACTCGATGGACATGTTGCAGACCGTCATCCGGCCCTCCATCGACAGGTTCTCGATCGCCTCGCCGCGGTACTCCACGATGTAGCCCTGCCCCCCGCCGGTCCCGGTGTGCGCGATCAGCGTGAGCACCAGGTCCTTGGCGGTCACCCCGTCGGGCAGTGTCCCGTCGACGGTCACCGCCATCGTCCGCGGCTTCGCCTGCATCAGGGTCTGGGTGGCGAGCACGTGCTCGACCTCGCTGGTGCCGATGCCGAACGCGATGGCTCCGAAGGCGCCGTGTGTGGAGGTGTGCGAGTCCCCGCAGACGATCGTCATCCCTGGCTGGGTCAACCCGAGCTGCGGCCCGATGACGTGCACGATCCCCTGCTCGACATCGCCGAGAGAGTGCAGGCGTACGCCGAACTCGTCGGCGTTCCTGCGTAGCGTCTCGACCTGGGTCCGGGACACCGGGTCGGCGATCGGTGCGTCGATGTCGAGGGTCGGGACGTTGTGGTCCTCGGTGGCCAGGGTCAGGTCCGGTCGACGTACGGCGCGACCGGCCAGCCGCAGCCCCTCGAACGCCTGCGGGGAGGTGACCTCGTGGATCAGGTGAAGGTCGATGAAGAGCAGGTCCGGCTCCCCGGGTGCGCTGCGGACGACGTGCTCGGCCCATACCTTCTCTGCCAGCGTGCTGCCCATTGCGGCCTCCTGTTGCCTCGTCGGGTGAATCGCCGGTCACCTGAAACGCTGTTCCGCCGACATCTCCAGCGTGGCTTGCATCTCACCATGCGAGACGGCATTATCAGGGTATGGACAACTCTAGCGGAGTCGGCGTGCTCGACAAAGCAGCGCTGGTACTCTCGGCCCTGGAGGCTGGACCGGCCACGCTGGCCGGACTGGTCGCGGGCACCGGCCTGGCCCGACCGACCGCGCACCGGCTCGCCGTCGCCCTGGAACATCACCGCCTCGTCGCCCGCGACATCCAAGGTCGCTTCGTGCTCGGCCCCCGTCTCTCGGAGCTGTCCGCGGCCGCCGGGGAGGACCGGCTGCTCGCCGCCGCGGGCCCGGTGCTGGCCCGGCTGCGCGACATCACCGGCGAGTCCGCCCAGCTGTGGCGACGTCAGGGCGAGTACCGCGTCTGTGTCGCGGCCGCCGAGCGCCCTTCCGGGCTGCGTGACACGATCCCGGTCGGCTCTCAACTGACCATGCGCGCGGGCTCTGCGGCGCAGATCCTGCTCGCCTGGGAGGATCCCGAGCGCATGCACCGGGGGCTGCAGAACGCCGCGTTCTCGGCGACCGCACTGTCCGGCATCCGGCGTCGCGGCTGGGCGCAGTCGGTCGGCGAGCGGGAACAGGGCGTGGCGTCGGTCTCCGCGCCGGTGCGTTCTCCCTCCGGGAAGGTGATCGCGGCGGTATCGGTGTCCGGTCCGCTCGAGCGCCTCTCACGCCAGCCCGGTCGGATGCACGCCCCCGCCGTACTCGCGGCCGCCGAGCGACTCTCGCAGGCACTGCGCCGAGCCGCCGAATAACGGTGCTTGACCGGGCTCAGGCAAGCAGAGGGACCAACGGGCTCGTGCTCCATCGTCGCACTCAGCGGCGCGCTCAGCCTGGTCACAGGGCGACGAGCAGGCCGACTCCAAGACTGATCAGGCCAGCAGCCAGCACCGTGGCGCGCACACTGCTGCTCGAGCCCGCATTGCGTGCCATCCGCCGCACCCTGCGGGTCAGGGCTTCGCGACCATGAGGACGACGACCACGATCAGGAGGACTGAGACGACTCCGGAACCCATGGCGACCCGCAAGTAGCCGTCCGCGCTCCCAGGCTCCTCCTCTCCTGCATGCCTCAGAGCAGGCACCACGACGAGCAGGTTGAGCGCCAGCGCCACCAGATAGGCGATCAGTGAGATCAGGACCCAGGGTGTCGTGATCGAGAGGTCGTACTTCGGGTCGCTCATGCCGAGCAGGCCGAAGCCGAGGACCACGACGACCAGCGAGGCAAGGCTGAAAACGTTGGTCGACCGCGCCAAGGTGGCGACCTGCGAGCGGTCACCGGTCCGGATGGCGCGCATGGCGCTCATCGGCAGAACGGCCATCGGGCCGACGAGGAACACGGCGCCGAGCACGTGCAGGACGTTGAGAATGGTTTCCATGTCACTCACGCTATCGGGTCAGAAGCGCCGACAACCCGGTGGCGGGGGATGGCGATCGGGATGGGGTTGCGTCCATCCTTGGGACAGGGGAGCTCGACGAGCTATGGCGTGGATCTGGGCTGGGTCTTCGACGCGAGCGGTGGTTCTCCAAGACTCTGCTCACAACCGGTGCAACGCTTGCCCTCGTGGTCGGCGGCATTGCGCCGGCGACCGCCGCCGGCTGGCACGGCATCAGCGGTACGACGTACTCGGGCTGTGAACAAGCGAATCAGCCGACGTGGTTCACGTCGAGCAACGCCCGTTACAAGGACAACTACGGCGGTATCTACGCGAAATTCACCAGCATCGCGCCGAACGGTCTCGGGTTCAAGGTGCTCGACTCCCACAACGCGACGATTGGCCAGGTGAAGTACTGGACGCAGTCGGAGACCGACTACCAGCAGCGGTTCGCTTCCGGTGTCTCGAATGGGAAGAAGTTCTACAACTCGTTTCGCGAGACCGGGACAGGGTGCAACACCAATAACCACGAGTTCGTCGGCAGCGAGTATTACTGAGCCGGCGAGTCCTCCACCCCGTGAAAGGAAGGCAAGTGTCCTCCACGAAGCCTGCGAGGTCCACGGCGTGGCTGATCGGGTGCCTGGCAGCAACCGGGCTACTGGCTGGCCGCGGGGTCGTTCCGCAGCCAGCCCAGCCGCCCCGCGCCGCGCACGGCACATCCGCGCACGGTCGCTGGGTTGACGCCGAGCAGGCCGGCCGGGAGTACGTCGAAACGTCCCAGCAGCTCACGCTGCGGGACGGGTGGAGGTGGCCGTCGGATCCGGTCCCACCCTCGCGTTACCAGGGGGAGCCGGTGCGCTATGAGGTCGGCTACGGGCGGCAGGGCGCCCAGTTCCACTGGTACTGCTCGTGGTCCACCGCCGCGGTGGACCGCACGTTGTCGCCGCAACAGCGGCACAAAGCGCTGACTACGGCCTTGCGGATCCGTACCATGAACTACTTCACCGCTCTCAATGCGCGGAACCGGCGCTTCTTCGGTCGGGTCCTCGACCATGCGGCGAACGACCATCTCAGGCTGCTTAAGCAAGACGTGAGGCTGAACTGTGCAGACGAAGCCGGCTGACCACGACGACCGCTCTACTCTCGACGCGGGCGGCTCCCGCCGAGGGCCGCCCCTCGCGCTCTGCTTCGTGTTCGTGGCGGCGCTCGGTTTCGGTTTCGGTTTCGGCACCAACCAGATCCCCGCTCCTGAGCACTTCGGTCCGATGTGGCTCGCCGACTTCGCTGCGCCGTACGCCTTGCTTCCCTTTCTGGCGGGGGCCTGGGCGGTGCCGCACCAGGCCGGCGCGATTGCCGCTGGCCTGATCGTCGAGTTCGCGGCCTTCTTTGGTTACTACACCGAGTTGATCGTGGACACCGGCGGCGGGTGGGTCAACCTGTTGACGCTGCACAACTCCTGGTTGGGGTTCGAGATCTTCGCTGGGGTGGTTTTCGGCTACCTCGGTCACCTGTGGTGGCGGCGAGGCAGTGTGGTGGCCGGTCTGACGTGCGCGGCCATTCCCATTCTCGAGCCGCTCGTCCGCCTCGCTCGGGTAGACGCCTGGTGGTTCCGGCGGTTGCCGGCTCTGAACTTCTATCCCTCGGAGTACCCGCGCTCGACCTGGAACCTGACGCTCTGGGCAGCCGAACTGCTCGTCGGGGTGGCCCTGGCCTGGCTGGTCCTCCGGCACCGGCCGTGGCGGACGACCAACCAGGCTGTGCACCCTCGAGCTGACGCGGGGTGGTAGTCGGCGTCGCCCTACCCGCCGCGAGGTTGCCGAAGGCGTGTCGCAGCTGGAGAAGGGAACCCGCGGCGCTGGCATGCACTACGCCGTCGGGCAGCGGGTGCATCTCGTTCGACCTGTGATATTCGACGCGCCCAACTCAACCACTCGCAATGAGGCGACGCCGACGTGATTACAAGATAGCAACCGCATCAGGTCGGCGGCGAGGCACGGGTTCGGGTTCGAGGCCGTCCATGACCTCGACGTGCTGCCCGCAGAGATCGTGCTCATCTCGGTGGCCGGCCACACCGCAGTCACGCCCGGAGGGTGGCCGTCGACACCGGCCAGGCGGGGTTCACCAGGAAGCTCGGTCTCATCGTGGCAACGCCAAGCAAGGTCCACGACGCAACAGCGTGACCGTGGTTACCCTTCTTTGACGCGGCCACCTCCCGGCACCGGGTTTTCGTACGAAAGGGGGTCTCCATCTAAGTGCCGTTACGAACCTGCGAGCGAGCCGAGGCCCCAAGATGTGGAGGCGTGGTGCTACCGCAGCCCCAGGATCTGGGGCCTACGGCACTCAGATGGAGACCCCATCTCGTACGAAAAGCAGGTGCGCCCGACGACGACCGAGCCGTCGTTCAACCGTGGTCGGTCGAGGACATGGCGACGACCGACGGCTTGCGACGCCGTCCAGCGCGACCTGCCTTGTGTCGTGACGACGACGGCCGCGGACTTCGTGATCAACGACTGGCCACCGTCTCGGCGTACCTCATGCTGAGCCCCAGGCGCGCGCCGACGCCCTGCGCCGAGTCCGTGCGGTGCTTCCCGACCGATTCGATATCGACGCCACGGTGCAACTGTCCCTGGCTCGACGGGCCTGACCGCCGCACGAGTCCTGCAGGGTGCCATGTTCAAGTCCGGGTCGAAGGGCGACCGATCGGCGTTTTTGGACAGCGTCAGGTGATCAGCTTGACGGGTAGGCCGACGTCGGACGGTTGCGTGCGAGGGGCCATCGAGGGTCCATACGGCTGCGTCGAGCTGTTGCGCCAGGCGAATGTAGGTCGAGTCGGTGGCATGGCGACGGCGCAGCTGCGTGGTGATCGCCGCGACGGCAGAACCGTCCTGGGTGAAGTCGAACGGGTGGAGCATCACGTCGAGGGCGGCCAGGTCGGACCATGTATCCGCGATACCGTCGGCCCCGAGGTCGCCGTCGAAGACCAGCCGTGCGAGAACGTTGGCGACCTCGTACGGCAACACCGCAGGCGCGTGCAGATCCTGGCCAGACTCCACCCAGCCTTGCAGGTGAGCCTGGGCCGCGGCTTGGCGTTCGTCGGCGACCACCAGCGCAACGATCAGACTGGCATCGACAACGACACTCACCCGTGTGAGCCGAGAGCGGTACGTGCGTCGTTTACCAGCGTGACAGCGTCGGCCGCCGGTCGCTGCTGAGAGCGCCGCACCAGCCGGGGAATGGCCGCCCGGGCGTCCCGCCGCGCGGGTACGTCCTCGCCGAGGCCGGCGTGGACAAGCATGCGCGCCAGCGTGCCCGGGGAGACCCGTAGCTGGTCGGCTTGCCGAGCCAAAGCCGCGTGATCGCCCTCATCGAGGCGCACTGTGATGGCTTTCGTCATGCCTCCATGCTAGCCGATCCGATGCAAAGCGATGCAACGCCTCGTTGACTCATCAAAAGTGCGCGCGTAGAGGGGTTCGTTGACTCATTCAGGAATGCGCGCGTAGGGCGCGCCTACCGGTGCCTGTCTGGGATGACCGGTAGGCCCTGATCATGGGACTGACGATGAG
>JBPCRX010000147.1:0-3685 GCA_050996395.1 Nocardioidaceae bacterium | reverse complement strand
TCGGCTCTCTCGACGAGGCGGTGGCCCATATCAGGCGCTTCGGCTCAGGGCACACCGAGGCGATCGTCACTCGCTCGCAAAGCGCCGCGCGCCGATTCACCGCAGCTGTCGACGCTGCCGCTGTCGTTGTCAACGCCTCCACGCGCTTCACCGACGGGGCGGAGTTCGGCTTCGGCGCCGAGATCGGGATCTCGACGCAGAAGCTCCATGCGCGTGGTCCGATGGGGCTGCAAGAGCTGACGTCGACCAAGTACATCGTCACAGGCGATGGGCAGACCCGCGACTAGCCTGGTGCCTCGATTCCGGTTCCGCCCTGCCAGGGCGGCTGCAGCGGTGGCGACTCTGGGTGGTGGCGGCTGGCTGCACGTCCACGCAGTCTCCGGGTGATCGGCAGGTCCGGCGGACCTCGATCGACGACTCCTTGCTCCCGCCTTCGACTCGCGACAACCGCATCTGATCATCGGAGCCCACCTCGACACTGTCCCTCAGGCACCCGGCGCCGAAGATGGCGCGTCCGGCATCGCGGTCCTCCTGGAGGTGGCTCGGATCGCAACGGCCAACCAGACCCGGCTGCCGGCGGTGTTCATCGCATTCGGCGGCGAGGAACCGCGAGGCGACGGCGACGATCTCCGCCATTTCGGCTCGACCGCTCTGGTGGCTCGACTCTCCAGCACTCAACGCAGCGCTGTCACGGTGATGGTTGCGCTCGACCGGGGTGTCGGCTCGATCATCCCGGTCTGCTCCGGCGGGCTCGAGCCGCCGACGGTTCGCGGGCGCTGTTACGAGCGGCGCAACGGCTTGACCGCCCAGCGCAGCCTGCCTCAACCAGTCAGTCCAGTGACCATTGGGCGTTCGAGAAGGCTGGGTGCCCGCTGCGCGGGTCGGAGGTACGTCGTACCCCGAGTACCACAGTGATTTCGCGTGTGTGCGCTCGCTGCTCGGAACGGTAACCTGTCAGCATGCCCGCTGAAGTCATCATGAGTGCCGAACAACAGATGCGTCACCTGCCGGCCGACCCGATCGTGTTCGGCGCGCTCGCATTCGGTTTGCTGCTGCTGCTCGTACTGGGTGTGCTGATGTTCGGCAAAGGCCGGCCGCACTCCTGATGACGCTCGGGCGGCAACGGATCGGGGTGATGGGTGGCACCTTCGACCCCATCCACCACGGCCACTTGGTCGCCGCCTCCGAGGTGCAGGCCTGGTTCGGGCTCGACGAGGTGATCTTCGTTCCCACGGGTCAGCCGTGGCAGAAGGCGCAGCGCGAGGTCTCGGCCGCCGAGGATCGCTACCTCATGACCGTTATCGCCACGGCCTCGAACCACAGGTTCTCCGTGTCGCGGGTCGACGTCGAACGAGGCGGACCGACGTACACCATCGACACGCTGCGTGACGTGCGCGAGCTTCGGGCGGACGCAGAGCTGTTCTTCATCACCGGGGCCGACGCGCTCGCCCAGATCATCACGTGGCATGACGCAGATGCGGTCTTCGAGCTGGCATGCTTCGTCGGCTGTACCCGGCCGGGGACGCCGATAGAAGACGCGACGCTTGCCGACCTTCCCAAAGACCGGGTGACGATTCTCGAGGTGCCTGCCTTGGCGATCTCATCCACAGAGGTCCGTGCCCGCGCGCAGGCCGGTGAGCCGGTGTGGTACCTGGTGCCCGACGGCGTGGTGCAGTACATCGCCAAGCGCCGCCTCTATGCGACAGAGCCGGCAGCGCCCACCACAACGGCGACCTCCGAGCTCGTCGCCCCGAACGTCTCTACGCCTAACCTTCGCCACCACCAGAACGACAAGGAGACTGTGTGACCGCCACCGACCGAGCAGTCGAGCTCGTCACCATCGCGTCCCGTGCCGCTTCCGACAAGCTCGCTGACCACATCGTGGCCTACGACGTGAGTGAGCAGCTCATCATCACCGACGCGTTCTTGCTGTGCTCGGCTCCCAACGACCGCCAGGTCCGGTCAATCGTGGACGAGATCGAGGACAAGCTACGCGATGCGGGAGCCAAGCCGGTACGGCGTGAGGGTGAGCGCGAAGGGCGGTGGGTGTTGCTCGACTACGACGAGATCGTGGTGCACGTCCAGCACGAGGAGGAGCGCCTTTACTACTCGCTCGAGCGCATCTGGCGCGACTGCCCGCTGGTCAGGCTGCCGGAGTCCGTCACGAGCGGTCAGGCTGCGGCGGTCAGCGGTGGGACCGAGGCGACCGCCGAGGCGTGATCGGGCCGGAACTGGGTCACCCGAAGTGTTGTGTGACCTGATTTCGTGTGGCCAGCAGTGGTTGGCTAGACTTCGCTGCGCTCGCTGAGGTCTCACCGCAGCGGCGTCCGCGACGCGGGGCTGTGGCGCAGCTGGTAGCGCACCTCCATGGCATGGAGGGGGTCAGGGGTTCGAGTCCCCTCAGCTCCACCGACTTCTGGCTCCCTCGCTCCGAACGCGACCGTCGAGCCGACTGGCTGCCGCTCAGGGCAGGTCAGCCAGCACAGCGGAGATCCGGTGATGAGCCGCGGCAACGAAGTCGGGTCGGCTGCTCCGGTAATAACGCAAGCCCTGGAGCGCAGGGGCCAGCACCCAGCCCTTCCCTCTAACCCACGTCGCCTCGTCACAGCCGAGTGAGTCTCGAAAGACGGTCCGGGCTCGCTGGTCGAGGAGGTTCCACGCCGGCGCCAAGTCTGGTGCCGGGTCACCGATGCCCAGGGCGCCGAAGTCGATGATGGCGGCCAAGCGACGCTCTTGGATGATCATGTTGCCCGGCTGGATGTCGCCGTGAATCCACACGGGTGGGGCATCCCAGGAGGGGGCCGCCACGGCTTCGCCCCATGCCTTGGCCACAGCGGTCGCGTCGATCTCGCCCTGCAGTTCCACGATGAGAAGCTGGATGCTCGCGTCCAAATTCCGCAGAGGCGCGCCGCGCGCGTGGCCGGACTTCAATGGTCCCTCGGCGGTGGGGATGCAATGCAGAGCTCTCACGAACTGTGCCAGGTCGACGGCAGCTGTGGCCAAGTCGACATTGTCCTCGTTGGCGACCTCTCCGGCGAACCAAGGAACAACCGACCATGACCACGGATATCCCTCTCCAGGCCGGCCCACGGCTACTGGCACCGGAGTTGGCAGTGTCAGCTGGGGTGCCAACACGGGCAACCAGCGTTGGTCACTCTCGGCTTGTTCGGCCGCCCAGTAGATGATGGGCAGTCGGGCGACGAGGTCTTCCCCGAGCCGGTACAGGGCATGGTCCGTTCCTGATTCCGCAACAGGCTGGATGCGCCGATCTGACAAGTGCGGGCACTGGGTCGCAAGCAGGCGTCGCACGAGATCGGTCGTCGTCTCGATCTGATGAGTGTGCATCTTTACGGCAGCCATGCGACATCATCGTGTGCCTCGTGGTCGTTCTGCGTCAACGCGGTTTTGGATGACAGCACCGCTAACGAGAGGGGCTCGGGTCGACCGCTTGGGTTGCAGACGCCCAAGCGTCAGGCGCCGCTGGCCGTTCGGGCTGGTCCCTGTTCAGTCAATCGACACAATGACCGGTGCATGGTCGCTGGCGCCCTTGCCTTTACGCTCCGGCCGGTCGATCTCGGCACCCACCACCCTTGAAGCCAACGCCGGGCTCGCCAGAGCGAAGTCGAGGCGCATGCCCTCGCGGCGGGGAAAGCGCAGCCGGGTGTAGTCCCAGTAGGTGTAGACC
>JBPCRX010000123.1:0-8438 GCA_050996395.1 Nocardioidaceae bacterium | reverse complement strand
CTCGTCGCGGCTGTGCTGAGGGAGATGGTCCGGTGGTTACCGTCCTGGCTGGACGGTAACCACCGGACGTACCTCACTTGACCGTGATCGAGTCGATGGCGGACTGTGCCTTCTGACGCAGGGCGTCCGTGATCGGAGCCGATCCCGCCTGCTCGTTGGCAGCGGTCTGCCCTCCCTCACTGATCACGTAGGAGCCGAATCCCTTGACCAGGTCGACCTCGTCCTGGCTGCCGTACGTCGAGCACACCAGCTGGTAGGAGATCAGCACGATGGGGTAGACGTCGGCGGTGGTCGAGGTCCGGTTGACGTCTATGGCGAGGTCAGTGACGGCGTCGCGGCCACTGACCGGGGTCGACTCGTCGAGGATCGCTGACGCTGCGTCCTGGCTCGGCGCCACGTAACCGCTGCCGACCTTCACTGCGACCTGGCCGAGGTCGCCTGCCTGGCTCTCGTCGGCGTAGCCGATCGTGCCTTCGCCCTGGGTGACGGCGTCGACCACGCCGGAGGTTCCCTCGGCGCCTTCACCGGTCTTGAGTGGCCACTCGTCAGTCTGACCAGCCGTCCAGTCAGCCGGGTCGGCCTTGTCCATGTAGTCGGTGAAGTTCGCTGTAGTGCCCGAGCCGTCCGAGCGGTGCACTGGCGTAATGTCGGTGCTGGGCAGGCTTGCGTCCGGGTTGTCGGCCGCGATGGCCGGGTCGTCCCAGGTCGTGATGGAGCCGCTGAAGATCTTGGCGATGTTCTCAGGCGACAACTGCAGGGTGTCAACGCCGGGCAGGTTGTAGATGAGCGCGATCGGGCTGACGTAGACGGGGTACTCGATCGCCGCGCCGCCGCACTTCTTCGCCGCGGCAGCGACCTCGTCGTCACTCAGGTAGGAGTCGGAGCCGGCGAAGAGGATCTGTCCGGCGATGAACTGCTCGCGGCCGGCGCTCGAGCCAGCCGGGTCGTAGTTGACGGTGACGTCGGGGTTGGCGGTCTGGAAGCCCGCTTTCCAAGCTGCCATCGCCGCCTCCTGCGCCGATGACCCGGCGCCGTTCAGCTCACCCGACAGAGAACTGTCGCTCGAGCCGCTGTCCGAGCTGTTCGAGCTGTTCGAGCCGGAGTCTTCGTTGGAAGCGCCACAGGACGAAAGGCCGAGGGCGACCGTCAACGCCACAGCGGCGAAGCCCGCGACACGGACAGAAGAGTTGCGGTTCACGTGGTCCCTCTCAGGGAGTCAGGGTTCGGGTCTCGTTGGGTACGCCGCTGACGTTAGACAGCCCAGGTGTCCGGTTTGGGGGCCGACGGTGAACACAGGATGAACGCTCGTTCGCCGCACTCGCTCGGGTCGAGCTTGCCGCTAGACCGTCAGGTCGCTGCTGGCTGGCCACCAGGATGCGCGGGGCGGGCGAGCCAGGCACGAAAGGCGGCGGCGTCGTACGGCCGGCCGAGGAAGTCTGCGACCAGGTCCGCAGCGTCTCTGCTCCCACCGGGGACCAGAACCCGATCGCGATACCTGGTCGCCGTCTCCTGCTCGAACATGTCGTCGGGGTTGAAGGCGGAGAGCAGGTCCTTGGCGATGACGAGGCTCCACATATAGGTGTAGTAGGCCGACGAGTAGCTCTCGAGATGGCCGAACGCGGTGTGGAAGTGGGTGCCTTCGATGAAGGGGAAGAGGTCGTACGCCGCTTGCACCTCGGCTACCAGCTCCGTCAGGTCCCCGTCCGGGGGTTTGAGGTGCAGCCGGTGGGAGAGGGCGGCGTAGAACATCTGGGTGCGGGCGAGGTACCCCTTGCCGAAGTCGTGAGCAGCCCTCATCTGGGCCACCAGGTCAGCGGGAATTGGCTCGCCGGCCGCGTCAGTCGCGAACGTCGCCAGCACCTCGGCGTTCCACGCCCACTCCTCCAGCATCTGTGACGGCGCCTCGACGAAGTCCCACTCGGTCGCGACTCCCGAGAACCGGACGAAGCGTTGTCGGCCAGCGAGGACGTGGTGCACCAGATGACCGAACTCGTGGAACAACGTGATGACGTCGCTGTGCTCCATCAGACCGCGGGGGAAGTTGCAGACGAGGACACCCTCTGCTAATTGCCGCCCGGCGACGCCGTTGGCCCAGGTGAACTGCGCGGCATGCTTGAACTTGCCCTCACGAGGATGCAGGTCGAGATAGATCCGACCGATGCGCTCGGCTTCGACGTCAGCGCCGGGCTCGTCGACCAGGAAGACGTCGTACGCCGCGACTTCCCGATGCCAGGCCAACGGTTCTTCCACCGGCTGATACCGCAACCCGAAGAGGCGCCCGGTGACCTCGAGGAGGCCCTCGCGCACCTTGGCGAAGTCGAAGTAGGTCCGGGTCAGCTGGGCGTCGACGGCGAACGACTCCTTGCGGATCAGCTCCGCGTAGTAGCTGACGTCAGGACGGGTGATCGTCGTGGCGTCGGGCTGGTCGACTCGTCTCCGCCGCAGCAGGACCTCTCGATCGAGGCGCCCCGGCTCGTCGGCCGCCAGGGTGATGGCGTCGATGAAGTTGTCGACGGCCCGGCTCGTCCCGATCATCTTGACCCGGCAGTCGAAGTCCGACCAGCTCTCGAAGCCCAGCAGCGTCGCGTGCTCATGGCGAGAGGTGAGCAGGGAGCGCAGCACCTCGTCGTTGGCCGGCCACCCGCGGGAGAGGAACTCGACATAGAGCCGTGCGCGGGCCTCAGCGTTTCGGCAGTAGGTGAGGAACGGGTAGACATCGGGATAGTCAGTGGTGACGGTGCGCAGGTCGTCGTCGTCAGCTGGGTGCGCTGCGACGTAGTCGGCGGGAAGCCCGGTGAGCTCATCGGCACCCACCATGATCGCCCGGACGTCCTGGCGGATGTTGCGCGCGAACTCCTGGCCGAGAGCGGTCTCCTGCTCGGAGAGCGTCCGCAGGCGCGTGCGGGTCTCGTCGTCGCGGTCTACCCCGGAGCGGGTGAAGTCACGAAGTGTCAGGGTCAGCAGCCGGCAGGACTCGTGGTCGAGATCGGCGGTGTCGATGCCGGCCAACACGGCGTACAGCTCGACGTCCAGGCTGAGCTCGGTGCGCAGGTCGTCCACAAGTCGCAGCACGGCCTCGCCGCGCTCACGCAGGGACACCTCGGGGTGCGTCTCACTGATGACCGACGCGGGCCCTGAGGCATTGGAGAGCGCCATCGAGATCCCGTTCCAGGCCTCCAGCACCTCGACAGGGTCAGATGGTGGAGCGGCTCGCAGCCGGCCCGCAAGGCGTCGGGCCTCGTCCAGCTGGCCGGAGCATCGCTGATCGATCCAGCTGAGCCACTCATCAGCGCAGGGCATGGCCAGTGGTTGCGGGGCGTCGCCCGGGATGTCGTGCGTCGCGGTCACCGCTGCACAGTAGCGTTCGGCGACGTCGTGTCAGCGACGTAGGACCGGTACCTCGATCTCACCCCGACGACGCATGGGAAGAACCCACACTGGGTTGGAGAACCCCACGATGTCACCGTTCGAAAGTCGCACCATCGCGCGAACATAAGCGCCCGCGCCAGGGCGGATTCCGCGTCGGTGATGTCCGCGCACCACGTCGCGGGCCGCCACGGTGATGCTCCGGTTGACCGGATGGAGGGCGCCAGCGCCGGCAAGGTCGCAACGTCCCACGACGATCTCCAGGTGAGAGCCGGACGGCAGTGCGGTGGCCCGTACATCGAGGTCGACCAGGGCCTTGTCGGTGAAGGTCACCGAACCCATCCGCGCCGTTCCCTCGACGACCAGGTCGAGGGCGGCTCTCCAGTGCTTGGGATCGTGGAACCAGGCGCGGCCGGACTGAAGCGCCTGGCACAGCGCGAAGCGGTGCGTTGACGGCGACCACACGCTGGTCACCCAACGCCTCGACTGCTCCCACCAGCCGCGACCGGAGTGGTCGTCGGTAGTGCCGTTGGCCGTCAAGAACACCGCGTTGCGGGCTGCGACGTCGTACACGCGTGACAGTGAGGAGAGGCCGTGTCCGACGCCGATCTCGATGATGTCGGCGCCCATGCCTCCGGTGGTGACCAAGCGCTTCGCCAATGAGTCTGGCCCGCCGGAGCCGCTCAACGGGTGGTTCAAGCAGACCGTCGCGCCCTGTTGGTGCAAGAGATCGACCATGGCCCGTTGCGCCGCCACCGAGGCGTCCTTGACGGCGTACGGCGAGTCGTATCCGGGAAGCGTGTGGTCGCCGCCGAACGCGTTGAGGTGGAGAACCAAGGAAACCTCTGAGGCCACGTGGCTCACGACGCCGGGATAGCGATCGCGGTAGCGGCGAGCGATGTCGCGGACCTGGGTGAGGGCATCGGTGCCCCCGTTCTGGCGACCGCGGATGAAACGCAACCGGTCGAAGCGGCCAGTTCCCGTGGCGGATTTTCGTACCCTGACGCCAACCCTGATCCGCCAGAGGCTGGCGTCCTCAGCGATTGTGTCGGGCCACAGAAGCGCATGGTCGTCGCGCGGTCTCAGGATCAGCCGTTGCCAGTCGGTCGCCGTTTGCGCCGGTAGCTCCACCACTCCGAGCAAGCCGTTGTTCTCGGTACGGTGGCTCACGCCGCCAGCGCCGCTGACCACGCGGTATTGAATGCGGTAGAGGCCGGCTGGCCGCCCGGATCGGGCCGGGCGCCAACTCGACGCAATTTCTACGACCAGCTGGGCATCGGCGCTCACCTGCCTCGGCTGCACGTCAAGCTCAATCGTCGTGTCACCGTAGGAAGTCGAGTAAGCCGAGTTCTGCGACGAGCCCTCGAACTGGTACTCCGCCCACGTGTCGTTATAGCTGGCTGTTGCGCTCACCTCGAGGCAGCCGCCGAGCTCGTCGGAGTTGACTGCCTCGGCAACAAAGCTGTGGCGAGCCGACGACAGCTGAGCAACGCTTCGCTCCTGCCACGACCAGTTACATTGGGCCTGAGGCTCATCGGGGCCGTCAAAGCCGACAGCATCGCGATAGCCGTGCGCCGTCACCCGAAAGTCGTGGTCGGTCCACCACACGACATCCACACCGCGGCGCTGCGCCTGGTCCAGATGCGCTTCCATGCTGGCGGTGCCCTCGCTGAAGGAGCCGTGGATGTGCATGGCCATCGACACGGGGGCATCGTCGTCTGCGGGGGAGGCGGCCGCCGCGCTGAGGGGAACTCCGAGCGCCCCTAGCCCCGCCGCCCCACCGGTAGCCTGCAGCAGGCTTCTTCGATCGACATCGATGGCGTGGAAGCGAGACTCAGCTGTCTCGAGCTCCGGCATGACGTAACTCCTCGGGTCGGCGAACCGACCAGTTCGTTACAAGTCGGGCGTACCGCCCAGACTGTCACACAAAGCGAGGGAGTCACTACGGAACGTGTCTGTTCGTTACGAGCGTCACTGGGACGGTGTAGGGCGCTTGCGGGGCAGATCAACTGAAGCAACGATCGTCGACGTGGACTGCGAGCCCGACCGCTGAACTACCCAACCTCTCGCGGTCTGGCGACCACAGGCTTCTGAATCTTGTCGCGCCGACACGCACCCGACGTTGAGCACATGCAGCCCTGATAATCGAACCTTCGTCAACTGTGCTGGAGTGTTCTCGACGACAAGGGGGCTGACAAGCATTGAGGCCCGTCCGGGAGGAGATGGCCGACTTTTCGCGATAACACCGGCCACCGAGTACTCGAGGACGGGTGACTGGGTCGACTGGCTGAGGAAGAGAGAAACCTCGTCTCCAGGTTGAAGGGAGCGTAGCGTCGCGCCGATCTGTCTGCCGGCGTCGAGCACGCGCACATTGCTGACGACCGGTGAGAACGCGGTCAGGCCGAGATCGGCAGAAACCGTGGGTACGGAAACGGTCAGGATGGTCGTTGGTTCGGCGAGCCGCAGCTGTACTGAGACCGACGTAGACGATGCGCCATCCAGTCGCACCACCGCGGATGAGCCGCGGAACGTCTCGTTATCTCTGGCGACGATCTCCTCAGCATGGGTGTCATCATTGTTGCGCTCATGCCTCGTCAACGTGAGCCAGGCGGCGATCCCGGTCACCGTGACGGCAGTCACCAGCGTCGCCGCGGACAGCTGCTTCCACCGTCGTGGCCGATTCGCAGCATTGCGCGCCGGGCCGGTTTCGACGGAGACGAGGGTCGTCGCGGGTGCAGGATTCGCCACCGGCAGCTGCTCGGATGGCGCGCCGCTCTGATCGCTGGCTACTTCTCTCGGGATGTGGTTCTTCTCCACTGGGCGCGCAACGATCGGCGGAGAAGCCCGAGTCTCCTGCTGGACGAAGGCTGAGGGACGCGAGGTGACATGCGGGACGGAGGGTGGGGGAAGAGGCGTCGCGTCGCTGAATAGACGCTCTCTCAGCGTTTCGAACTTCTCAGCCATTGACGGCTCGGGAAGAGGCGAAGTCGGCACGCTTCCCTCCCTACCCTGAGCCGGATCTCTCAAGTCAATGATAAGTGACGCAATCTCCGCAATAAGAGTAAACTCAGGAGAAATCAGTAGCTGTAGCGAAATGCTCACTAAGCGTGAACAAATATGATCTCGCTGTGAGCCACCAACCGCTTACGGAGAGCAATTCCGTTACCCGAGAGAGCAATCCATGAATGCTATTCGAATGTTTCGCAGTGGGGCCGCGGCCCTCCTGGTCGTAGCCACCTGCAGCCTGCTGTCACCGACGGCGGAGGGTGCCTTGAGTGCTCGACGTGTCGCACAGCCACAGGTCTACATCGTTCAAGGTGTGCCTGGTGCCAAGGTGGACGTTTCAATCGACGGCGATATGGTCCGCCACGCGCTCCAGGCAAAGGCCGTCGCCGGTCCGTACGACCTTCAGGCGGGTACGCATTCGGTCCGTTTCTCCGCTGAGGGGTGGACAGTCACCTCCCAGGTCCGCGTGAGCTCCGCGAGCAGCGACGTCGTACTGCACTGGCCGGCAGAGCTCGCTCGCCGTCCTGAGGTCACCGTGTTCGACAACAACCTCAAGCCGGTCTCGAACGACAAGGCGCGGTTGACTGTGGCGCACACGGCCGTCGTACCGCCCGCTGATATACGCGTCGACGGCAAGGTGCTCTTCGCCAACATCGCGAACGGCGAGTACCTCACCGTCGACGTGCCCGCCGGCTCCTACTCCGTCGAAGTGGTGCCGACCGGCCAATCCGGCAATCCGTTGCTCGGCCCGCTCCGGCTACCGGTAGACGCTGCGGCGTTGACCCGTGTGTTCGCTATCGGCCAGCCGCGCAACGGCAGCATGGACGCCGTCGTCCAGGTCCTCCCACTGAAGCAGACCGGTTCACCAGCTCCCAAGACGGTGGATGCGGGCAGCGCGGGTCTGGCCGCGCCTTCCTCGTCGGCCAGCTCGAGAGCCTCGATCGAGTGGGAGCTCGCCCTAGCTGGCATCGGGGGACTGGGCCTGTTGGCCTGTTGTGGCGCGCTCGTCCGCCGCCGCAGCTGACGTGGTTGGACCAGCGGCTGGCGGCGATGGCCTACCGCCCCGCACTGCGTGGGGCACCTCGAGGCGGCTGTCGACGTGGTGGCTTCTTGTAGCAGTCGTGAGTGTGGCTGCATTGACGACTGCCTTCTGGCTTGCCAGGCAGGGCGATGCTCCCTCAGATGCCACTGGCCAGGCCGTCGAGGAGATCGCGCAGACACAGCCTCCGAGCGCCGTGAAGCCGGCGCATCCTGACAAGCCTCGGGTGGAACGGCAACCAGCGAACGTGGCGCAGCCGGCCGAGTCCCAAGTTCTGCCAAACCGTCCGCTGGTGGTCGAGTTGCCGAGCGGGACACGGGTTCCGATCGACGAGACAGCTACCGGGTCCGACGGGACGCTCGCGATTCCTCCTGACATCGATCGGGCGGGCTGGTGGGACGGCAGCTCTCGGCTCGGGGACCCGTTCGGGTCGATCGTCGTGGCGGCTCACGTCGACTCGTTCACCCAGGGGCTCGGTCGTTTTGTCGAATTGCTCGACATGCATCACGGCGACGTGGTGACGCTTCGGTCCACCAGCGCGTCGCAGCGGTTCCGCGTCACATCGGCAAACCTGGTCCCCAGGTCCCGTGTCACCAATCGGTCGACGATCTACTCCGTCTCCGGCCAGACCCGGCTGGTCCTGCTGACGTGCGGGGGGAACTACGACCCATCTTCGGGCTACGCAGACAACATGGTGGTGGTCGCGAGGCGGTTGGGCCGGTTGCAACCGCTGCCACGTTGACGAACCGCGGATTCCCGGAGCCTCCGACGTGGGTGATGCTCGGTCGGCGCCGTCGTAGCTGCGGACAGCTGCGTCAAACCTCTCTCCGCCTACGCCCGGTTACGATGGGTACTGGGCGGTTGCACAACAACGTCATTAGTCAAGGAGAACTCATGTCGTACAGCGGTACTGCAGGGACCGGGACGAGCCGGACGCCGCTGCACCTGTTCCTCGGGATCGGCATGATCGGGATCGGTCTGGCGCTCGCTCGCACGGCGACCAGCACGACAACCAACCGCGTATGAC
>JBPCRX010000126.1:0-32032 GCA_050996395.1 Nocardioidaceae bacterium | reverse complement strand
CAGCAGGTCCGCCCACGCACCGTCAATGCTCAATGTAAGGTGCTCGTACAGGTCGTGGTCATGGCCGTCCCTGAGGCAGGGTGTGCCCCGGACCATCGGTCTCAGCATCTCTTCGAGATCTGCCTTGAAGACCTCGAACGGCGTGAGTGGCTTACCGCGCGAATTCATCTTTATATAAAGGTCCTCGCCGTAGTCCATGTCGGCAACAGGGAGGAAGAGGAACCAGATAGCCCGCTTCTCCTCGCCCGACAGGCGACCCCACACGGCACCGAAGTCGGTCTGCTCGTGGTGGAACCGCTCGTGCATCGCATCGAGCATGACGAGCATTGATGAGATGGTCGGGTCCTGCCTCCAGGGGTAGAGGTACCAGGGCTGGTCCGTGATCCACTCCGAGGGCCGGAGGGAACCAACCGGGTATGGGTGTTCGGCGATAATCAGGCAGAAGTCGCGCGCCGTGGGACGTGTCGCATACGAGAACCTCAGCCACGGCGCAGCCGGGTCGAGTGCCTCGGCCAGCGATGCGACGTACCAGTGGAGAAGGAAGAGGGTTGTGAGTCGCTGCTGGCCGTCGAGCGGGAGGAGCACGCCAGCCTTGACGTCGCCGTAGACAAAGTCTAAAGCCATCTCCACGTCGGTCGTTGAGGCGTGGACGATCGCGTCGAGGAACCGCTCACGGATCGCGGTCGCCTCGTCGTCGGGCCGGCCCTGCGCGAAATCACGCTGGATGATCGGGATCTCGATCGAAGTAATCGCAGGTCGTCCGTCCGCAGGCGAATCGAAGAGCCCCATGAACGTCGTCTTGTAGCCCTTCATCCTTCTGCCTCTATACCCGCTGCCGCATTCACAAGGAGGAACGGGCTGACGGCCCCCAGAACTTTCTCGTAGTACGAATCTTGGTCCAGGGGGCCCCAGAAAGAGAGTTGCTGGTCCTCGGCGACCGTGTAGTACTTGAGAAAAACATTCCGGGTGCAGGGCAGGATGTATGCGCCGGACTCATCGAGTTCGAGGACGCGTTCGCGCTTGATTGCAAACACCGCGTTGTTCAATTTGCTGTTGAAGTCTCGCTGGAGCAGCGCGAGATTCCCGAGTCCGTGCATGCCCTCTTCGGTGTCGTCCCGGCCCGGCGCGCCGAACAGGTCGAATACGTTGTCGAGGACGTCCTGGAATCCGATGTCGTCGGTCCTTCCAGCGGGGAGTGCAAGGTGCGCGTCGATCTGCGCGGTCACGGCCTTCACCCGGGGTTGAAGTTCCGCGCTCCACGCGGTGGCGTCGATCTTCTTCGCGTGTGCTTCAAGCCAGTCTCGTCGCTGATGCTCCTTCTTCAGACCCTGCGCGTTCTGGGCGTGGATGTGCTCGAGGGACCACCCGTCGCGTGCATACGCGTGGAAGGAGAAGCGACTGCCCGGATCGCTGCTCGCGAGGACGGACTCAACGTTCATGAGGAGCAGGAGGTCGGTGCACTTGGCGTCGTTCTTGCCGTACCGAAGCAGTGAGACGCCGTCGCGCGACAACTTGAGTCGCTGACGGGTCCGGTCTATGAGTCCCTCCCGGAACGCCGAGTGGGCCTGGGACTGCGACGCCTCGATCAGGTCCGGCACGGAGTCGCCGATCGCGACGAGGTACCCGATCCGGTGGTAGAGCTCGCGATCGTGATACCAACCCATCAGGAGGCCATGCCGTGCCACGGCATCTCGCCAGAACGCTGCCGCTCCGCGCTCTTCGATGACACCGCGAACTTTCTCAAAGGTCCAGTGCCGAGGCCGAACCCGTAGCCCCGCGCTCGGGGTCATACTTTCGAAAAGGAAGTCGATGTGCGTCGGCCGCTTCACGTTCGACCCGGTGAGGAAGGCCCAGAGCTGGTCGTCGCGTAGATCGCGCTCGAAACCGTCCCACTGAGCGGCAATCTCTTCCTGACGGCCTGCTTGCCCAGCCGCGGCCCCACTGTTGGAGAGCACGAGCGCCTTGATCAGCTCGGAGTCGGTCAGCGGGATGCGGTCGCGGTTGAGGCGAGTGAAGAGATCGTTCGGATTCGTCCCTTTAGGTGCCTCGTACCAGATGACGTAGACCCACTTGGTGAGGGCAGTGTGCAGATCAATCGCGCTCTGGAGAGGCGTGCCGTGGTCAGACTCGTTGAACCACTCTTCGATTGCCTCGTACGCCGCGGCGATGTGGAAGAAGTCGATGTTCTCCTCGCGCCGCGAGGGCTCCAAGGTGTCGAGATATTGGCGGCTGTCATCTCGCGTCTCGTAGGTCAGGGCGTACGCGACCTGCGCGTCCTGCAGTTTTGTGCTGATGTACTTGGTGATCAGGAATAGGGTCGTGAGGCGCTGCTGCCCGTCCACGAGCTCCCAGGAGTTGTCGTCTCGGAGCAAGACCACGATCGGCTGCAGGTAGTAGTCGGCTGGCGTCGTCCGCTTCGCTTCAGCGGCCTTAGCGTTCGCGCGGATGTCGTCGAGCAGCTGACGCACTTCCTCGCGCCCCCAGCGATATCCGCGCTGATAAGACGCGATGAAGAAATCACCTTCGACGTACGGCGTGCCTGCTTCGCCTTTTATGACCAGGCGCGGCTCCAGCGTTGCCTCCACGTCTCCTCCTAGGCTCGTCCGACAGCGGTTGTCACACTAGCGGCCGTCGCCGACACGTCAGCCGGGTCGGTGGTCGAAATTCGGGCTGACAGAGCCGCGCCGTTCGCGAGCATCCCTCAAGAAGGCCCGCGTGGAGCCAGGATCACATCACGCTAGCTACCGCACCCGAAATGAAGTGGGGAACCTCTTGCGTTGTGGCCAAGCACCACCAGCTCAAGTCGGCCGGTCCGCGTCTAGTCCGCACAACAGTGAGCAACCGGGACGGGTGTCGAGCGATGCTGAGGGAAATCACCGCTGGTCAGGCGACGTGTCGTTCGCAAGTGCGCCTGGCTGTGAGGCCTCTAAACGGACTTTTAATCCGCGGGTTGTGGGTTCGAGTCCCACGGGGCCCACCAAACTGTCCATTTTCAGTCCTCGGCATCACCGACCAGACCGACCTCTTCTTCACCATGCGAAGAACTCTCAGCCTCGACTGACCTTCCGACGCCTCGGATCGGACATGGATTCCACCACCGCCAGCGTGACGACCACCATCGGCGATGCTGATCGGTAGAGTCCATCTCGTTTCGAGCGACCCCAGTCGCATCCCATGAGCGGCGGGCTGGGGTCTCGCGTCGTTCGGTAGAGGGTGCCATTCGCCGTCCCGCACTTTCGAAATCTCGGAGACACGCCGGCGGGCCGGCTGTTGGGGCGCTTTGCCTCGCCGATCGTCGCCACGCCGGGCGACTGACAGCAGACAACCTCCCGTCACGCGGCCTCGCTAGAGGTCTGGGATGTGGTGATTGCGGAAGGCATCGACGAACAACTGGTGGTCCTCGCGGACCTTCGAGGCGTAGTCGTGAGCGAACCCGATGAGCTCGTCGACGAACTCCGTTTCGCGTCCTGCAACGGCCTGGTGGATGACCCGTTCTGCCGCTACGGGAACGAGCTGCTGATCGGTGGACGCGTCGGCGACGCAGTGGATCCTCGCCGTGGCGCGGCCGAGGTCGCGAGCGGTTAGCCGGAAGTCGGGAAGCTCGGTGATGTCTGCCCAGTCCAGATCGAGGGCATATGGCGACACTTCAGCGACCAGTTGGCCGTGGTCCTCGAGCATCGTGTAGCCCAACCACCTGTCCGTGTGGGCCTGAAGTGCCCGAGCCGATGACACTGTGCGTTCGCCATCGTGGGCGAAGACCGTTGTGAGGTCAGGATCGTTGACGTATTTCGCGGCGGCGGCCGGCTGGGCTCGTTTCATGTAGAGCACAACCCGGTCTTCGAGAGCGCGGCTCGATCCGCGAAGCAGGAGGTTGACCGAAGGGGGCCGGCCGAGCCGATACCCACGCCGCGGCGGGCGACCGCGTCGAGCAGTTGGTACGCGTTCGGGTCGAGCCGTTTGCCCGGGAGGGATGGTGTCCAGGTAGCCAGCAAAGGCGGCCTCTATCCGGTCCGTTGTCGCGGAGTCCACATCGGTTGCGGTCGCGTGCCGGTGGAAGCGTCGCTGGTCCTGCTCGATAACGGTCATCTCGTCGAGCATCTCCGCGCGTCTGCGACGGGCGGCGCGATTGAGCAGCGCGAGTACTGGTCCTTCTGTCGGTTCGTCGACCACCGGTTCGCCGTCCTCGATGCCGTGCCGGTCGAATTCCTCTACCTGGTGCAGGTATTCGTGCAGACAGTCACGGAGTACTCCGCTGATCTCGGTGTCACCCAGGGCAGCGCTGTAGCCCAGCAGGGCCAGGCTGATGGTCAACCGGCGCAGATCCCAGTCGAAGGGGCCGATGCACGCCTCGTCGAAGTCGTTGACGTCAAAGACGATATGACCTGCCGTGTTCAGGTAGGTGCCGAAGTTCTGCGCGTGCAGATCTCCGTGGATCCACAGCCGACCACAGGGTCCCGCGCTCATTCCGACGCCGGCTGCATCGAGATCGGAGTAGAACAGCGCCGCTGACCCCCGGTAGAACGCCACCGGAGAAACCGCCATCTTCCGGAACTTCACCGCGTACGCACCACGATCAGCGGTCAACAGGCCCCCGGCAGATGTCACGAGCATGTCGACGAGCCACTCGCTACGCTCCGAGTCGGGCGTCACATCTTTCGCCTCCTGGTGGTCAGGGTAGCCCCCAGCGGGCTGCCATAGTTTCAGGTTCGTAACGGGGCCCTCAGAACCTCGGGTCGCTTGTGGAGCCCTGCTGTACGTCGTTTCGGACCGAACGGGCCCATTGTGCCGTGTTACATCTGTAGCATCATCATATGTGGATCGACGCGACGCTTCTGACGGTCTCGGGCCGCGCGGTGGCGAGTACGTCGGATACTGGGAGGTGCCATGTTGCATGCTGACGGCGGCGGCGATGGGGGCTCCGGTTTCTGGATGTTGCTGAACCATCCTGGGGTGGTGCTGATTCTGGCCGTGGTGGTGCTTCTGTTGCTCTTGGCGGGCGGGATCACGGTCTGGGTCGTCGTTCGTAAGCTTCGGCGCAGCGCTGTGTTTGGCCGCAGCCTGCTGCAGTTGAGGGCGCAGGGCTTGCCGGAGGGGCCGGTTCGGGAGTTGGCGTCGCTTCGGTTGTCCCTGCAGCGGGCCACGGACTACACGGTTGAGAGCGTCGCGCTGGCCGAGCAGGCGGGACAGCCGATCGGAGACCTGGCGGGTCTGACCCAGCGGTTGACCCGTCTGAGCTCAGCGGTCGACAATCACCTGCGGTGGCTAGAGCGGGAACCGGATTCGGCACGACTGCAGACACTGCTGCCCATGGCACGGCAGCGGACCAACGAAGTCACCACGGCGGCGAGCCGGATCCGCAACACCCTGGGACAGTTCGTGCAGGCCGACAGCGGCACCGAGATCGATGCGTTGACCGCGGACGTCGCCACCGAAGTGGAGGCGTTGCAGGCTGGGGTGGAGTCGCTACGGGAGTCCGGAGACAGCGATGCCGGTCCAGGAACCCGCCCGACCGCCTGACAACCCACCTCGGCAGGGTCGAGTGCTATACGACTCGACCCGATCGCGCTGCCAGCTTGCAGGCAGCTTGCCTGCGGCCGGTACGACCAGTCCCGGCGTCGGAACTGCACGCTGTTCCAACCTCCGTTCGTTCTTGGGTCTCGCTTTGAACCTTGCGCCCCTCGAGAATGAGCGTCTCGCGTCGGCTCAGAGGTTGCGGGTGTCGGGGTGGTGCAGCAGTCGTATGCCCATGGCGGCGATGACGGCCGCCGCGCTGCAGATGAGCGGGATGGGTAGTTGGTCGGCGGTCAGGGTCTGCAGTCGTAGCAGGGTCGCGGCCGGTGACGCGATGACAGCGACGGCCACGAACACGGCGCTGAGACTCCAGATCGGGAACAGTGGATTGTCGCGCCAGGGCAATGACGGGCGGGCTCGTAGCGTCCAGGCGATGAGGGCGTGCGACGCGAGCCAGGCGAACACGGCACCGGCTCGGGCCTGGCCGGTGGTGGCGCCTTCACCGGCGAGCAGAAGGTAGCTAGGCGCGACGGCGATGGCTAGGGTGACGGCAACGGTGGCCAGTGCCTTGGTGAACGCGGCGTCGACGAACCGTGCCGTGAGTGCTCGTGGGGGTTCCCGCATCGCCTGTGGCGCCTGCGGTTCGGAGACGAACGCGAGGGAAGCCCCGATGTCCATGAAGAGTTCCAGGAGGACGATCTGGACCGGTGCGTAGGGGACCGGGTGTCCGGCGAGCAGGGCGACGACCATGGCGAGGACGAGGGCCACCTTGGCCCCCAGGTAGAAGGCGACGGCTCGCCTGAGCTGGGAGGTGATCGATCGGCCCTTTTCGATGGCGCGGACCACGGTGGTGAACGCGTCGTCGGTGAGCACCAGTCCGGCTGCCTGGCGGGCCATGTCGGTTCCCCGCTGGCCCATGGCGATTCCCGCGTTGGCTGCTGCCAGCGCGGGGGCGTCGTTCACGCCGTCACCGGTGACGGCGACGACCTCTCCATGAGCCTGTAACAACGTGACCAGGCGTAGCTTGTCGGCGGGGGTGGCCCTGCCGACAACGCATCCGTCGCTGAGGCGGTTCAGCAGGTAGGCGTCCGTGAGCTGGGCGAGGGTGTCGCCGCCGCGGAGCGTGGACCCGGCCGGGAGACCGGCGGAGTCGGCGATGGCACGCCCAGTCAGCGGGTGGTCTCCGGTGACGACCACGGTGGCAACCCCCGCCTGACGCAGCTCCGCGACAGCAGCCGGCACCCCGGGGCGCAACGGGTCGTCGAACACGATCAAGCCGGTCATGGTGAGCTGCCGCTCCACCTCGTCGGCACCGACCTGGTGATCTTTGGAGGCTTGGATGTCGTTGACGAGAGTCTCGGATAGCCGTCGGGAAGCGAAAGCGACGGTACGGTGACCCTGCGATACCAAGCGTTCGAGGACCGGTTCCCACTGCCCGCTTTGTTCAGACGTGCACCGTGCCAGCACCGCCTCCGGGGCGCCGCCGACGGCCAACCAGGTCCCCTCGGTGTTCTGCCAGGCCCGCGCGACGCGCTTGCGGTCGGAGTCGAAGGGCCATGCGGCGATCACCACTTGCCCCGAAAGGCTCACCATAGCCTGCAGGGCGGCCTGTTCTACCAGCTCATCCATCGGCTCGCGGCTGGCGCTGTAAGGTCCGCCTTGGGCGGCCCAGGCCACCATCAGAACGCGGTGGCGATCCCCGTGGACCTCGCGCAACATTAGCCGGTTCTCGGTCAACGTTCCTGTCTTGTCGGTGAGCAGGTAGCTGACCGATCCCAGCGCCTCCCCTACCGACAACCGTCGCAGCAGCGCGCCGCGACGAGCCAGCTGCAGCCCGCCGACCGCGAGCAGCACGGTGACCAAGATGGGAAGCTCCTCGGGAACGGTTGCAAACGCCAACGTCAGCCCGGTCAACACCATGTTCTTCACCGGTTGGCCGACGATCACCCCCAGCACAGGGACACCGACGGACACCGCGACGGCCAGTACCAGCACCAACCGGGCCAGCTCTGCCATCGCCCTCTGGAGCGGCGTGGCCGGCTCACGTTGCGCCGTCACGGCGCTGCCCAACTGTCCAAGCTCGGTGCCTGACCCAGTGGCGACGACCACGGCCCGGGCGGCTCCGTCGACCACGCTGCTGCCGGCAAAGGTCATGCTGGCACGCTCAGCCAGATCGACGTCGGCACCGACCGGGCTCGGGCTCTTGCCGACCGAGACCGCCTCCCCGGTCAGGCCGGACTCGTCGACCCGCAGGCCGTGCGCCGTGATCAGGCGCGCATCGGCGGCTACCACGTCACCGGCCTCCAACGCGAGCACATCACCGGGCACCACCTCCGCGGCGGGAACCGCTTGCGCGTCGCCGGAGCGAATCACCCGTGCCTGCGGCGCGGACATGTCCTCCAAGGCGGCGATCGCGTTCGACGCCCGCAGCTCCGACATCGTCTCCACAACCGCACTCAAAACGATCACCCCCGCGATGGCCAGTCCATCTCGCAGCTCCCCGAACACGAACGACAGCAGCGCCACCGCGACCAGCAGCAGCTGCAGCGGCTCGGTGAACGACTCCACGAACTCGCCCAGCCGAGACTCCCGCTTACGTCCCACGAGCACGTTCGGCCCGGTGCGTCGGCGGAGCTCAACCACCCGATCCGGGCTCAAACCGTGCTCGCTCGACCCGAGCAGATGCAGTACCTCAGCCGTGTCCATCGCATGCCATTGCGGCGTCGTAGTAGGCGGAGTCGGCGAGCTCAACAGGCTGTCTCTCTCGGGTCGGTCCCAGCGACGACGGCCACTCCGGGGCGAGCCTGGTCCGTCCGGCGCCGGCGCCGAGGCAACGGTGGCGATGATACGGGCGTAACATTATGCGCGTGTTCACGATAGAGCAACATCGATGGCTGCTGATCACGGCCAGCACCGCCGGCGCGCCCGCCTCCCTCCGGGTGACCGTTTGGCGCAGGCTCAAGGCACTGGGCGCCCTATACCTCCAACAGTCGGTGTGCCTGCTCCCCGCCTGCACCCAGACGCGGGAGGCGGTGCAATCGCTAGGCGAAAGGGTCCGTCGCGACGGCGGCTCACTACGGACCCTGACCCTTGCCGTCACCGACCCCGACGAGCACGCTGAGCTCGTCGGGGAGCTGCAGGACGCCCGGGACGGCGAGTACGCCGAGGTCCTCGACCGCCTGCCGGCCTTCTTCGCCGAGCTAGCCACCGAGACCACCCGCGGCCGCACCACCTTCGAGGAGCTAGAGGAGTCCGAGGTCGACCTCGCCCGCTTCAACTCCTGGATGGCCAAGATTGCCGCACGGGACTACTTCCAGGCACCGATTGGACACCAGGCACGCAACGAGCTTGCGCTTGCCGAACAGGCCCTGGCCAGCTTCGCCGCCCTCGCCGAGGCCACCGCCACAGAAACCGACCAGACCGCCCCCCGACTTCGCTCGATCCAGTAGAACCCCTGCTTGCTCGCCTCGACCATCCCGGCGCGCACCAGCGCAGCGCCATCATCCGTCTCGCCAGCGTTTGACGTTCCTTGCGTGGTCGCGGCTGATCGAGATCATCGACTCCACGGCGTTGGTGCCGCGCAGGGTCCTGGCCAGGGTCGGTGGGACGTCGAGGCGGGGCACGGTCAGGTCCCCCGACGGCGAAACGACGCGCGCGGCGGGTTACGGCCCGGCGGGTGATCGGGCGAGTATGACTGCTTGTATGACCCAACGCCCGCGCGATCGTTCCCAACGGCCTGGTGAGCCGCGTCTTCCGGCGGCGATCGCGGTGCTTGTCGCGGCGGCTCTGTACGCCGCCCTGCCGAGCAGTCTGATATTCGGATCACGTGTCGTGGTGCCAGCTCTCGAGCTCGTCTTCTTCATTCCGGTGCTGGCCGCGAACCCTCGTCGCATGACCTGCGACAGCCGATTGCTGCGAATGCTCTCGATAGCGCTGATCTTGTTGATTGCGGCCGCGAACAGCGCCTCACTGGTACTGCTTGTGCAGGCGATGGTCTCCGGAAGCGTGACCCAGGGCAAGGCGCTGTTGCTGGGCGCCGGTCAAGTCTGGCTCACGAACATCATCGTGTTCGCTCTGACGTTCTGGGAGCTCGACCGCGGCGGGCCAGTTCGGCGAACGCAATCGTCGGAACGCGGGCTGCCACCAGCAGACTTCCGGTTCCCTCAGGATGAGGACCACGACGCCATCACGGAAGTCGCGTGCCGCTCCTCATCAGCAACCGGATGGACCCCCGGGTTCATCGACTACTTCTATGTATCCGTGACCAACTCCTCGGCATTCAGCCCAACCGACACCATGCCGTTGTCACCACGGGCGAAACTCCTCATGGCGATTGAGTCGGTGTCGGCTCTCATGCTCTCTGTGCTCGCCATCTCCAGAGGAGTCAGCCTGCTCAAATGAACGGGCGCGTGCAGCGCGTCGACCACCTGATGGCCACCGACCGGGGGTATTAGTTAGGTAAGGCCTCGTGGCGGGCCAGACACACCTTCGCTTCACTGAGGCGGTGGGGGCCGTTCGTCGCATCAAGGACACAGGCCATCCCGACGATGCCGACAGGGAGGCGATCTCTGTGGCATTCGCTGACACCGACTCGGCCAAGGCAATCGCGATCGCGTTGGCCCGCGTGGCCGGGCACGAACCAGCGCTGGTACGGGCGTTGCGAGACGATGTCCCTTCCCGCCGCACACCGACGACCAATCGGCGAACTACTTCGCACCTGATCCGTCCGCCGAACCGATCTTGATCCCACTCGTCTTGCCAAGATTTTCTTAGCCCAAGCGCAGCGCGCAGCTGATCAGGAGCATGCTCGCCTAGGGGGCCAAACGGCCGCCCCAACCCAAGTCCTAGTTGCGAGTTCGCCCGTCTTTGCGCTGCTCATACCGCCCCTCAGCGGGACGCCGACACGCAGCAGGGAAGCTCGCACTGAACTCGGCGCCCGGCCCAGCCTGGCTCCAACGTCACCCAGCGACAGCCCATCGCCATACAACTCGGTTGCCTGAAAGACCTCGGCGTCGGTCAGTCCGGGTCGACGTCGATCAACCTCCACCGCCTCCAGGCATCGGACGATGGTGTCCCGATGAACGCTGAAGGCCTCGGCCAAGTCAACCTGCGACTCCCCCTGCCCGTACCGCTCCACGACGCGATCCCGCTCCTTCCGGCTGAGTCGTCTCATCCGGGTGATGTCAGGCGCTACCGCGATGACCTGCCCTGACCTGGCACTTTGTGCGCTCGGCCACTTCTGACCGGGGTTTGAAAGGAGTCGCGCCAGGACCACTATGTGATCTCTCAAGACACAGGAAACCGGTGAACCCACGGGTTGGCCGGTTTCTTATCTTCGCGGGGGTCCTTTGGCGGAGCGTCACCCGGCCTCTCGGACACGGGTGGTGTGTTGATCATGCCGCGGCGGTGCAGCGCTACGTTCACAGTCACACCCTGGCTCGCGGTGCGTCTTTGTATCCCCTGGGAACGAGACAAGCAGGTCCCTGCGGTCAAGGCTGGTGCCTGTGGTTGTCCCGCCTGCGCCAGGTGGGCCGCACGGAGCCGCCCAGCTGGCGTCGCGTGCGGGTGACCAGACGTGAGGGCAGGGTGGGTGGCCGGTGAACCCGACGACGCACGTGCTCATCGAGACTGAGCTCCTGGAGGAGACGCTCCACGGTGGCTAGCAGGGACGAGGCGAGAATCGCCAGGTCGGTGTCGCTGCGGGGGTCGATCAGCAGGAGATCGACGACCCGAGCGCGCGCGTCCTGCAAGCTCCTCAGTGCATCCCGCAGCTGCGCGACCTCCGGTGGGTCCTCTCCCAGGTGTACTTCGGCGTGCACCAGCCGTCCATATGCGCTCACCCCCGTAGCCAGGTCGTGCAGCAGCATGGCCACGGCCGACCTGACGTCCGGTGCCAGCTCCCGGCCGTCGGCGGCGTAACCCTGCGTTGCCTCGGCGAACGAACGGAACATGCCGCGCAGCGATACCGCCGAATGCTCCAAACCCTCCAGCCCGTGCCTCAGTCCAGGCCCCGAGTCCGTCGTACCGAGCGCGCGCAGGTTGAGTCGCCGGCTCTCCTCCGCTCGCAGCAGGGCCGTGCCGGCATTCGGGACATCGTAGGTGAGCCGCCGAGCCTCCCCCAGCCAGCGCCACCCGCGCTCACTGAGCTCGCGGCTGGACAGGTCCTGGTCCGCCACGTCATCTCCTGCCGAATCCAGCAGACGAGCCAGATCGTCGCCGAGTCTCTCCATGGCCGAGGCGGCATCGTCGCTGGTCACCTTGGGCGGGAACAGCAAGTTGGAGAAGACGGCGACACCGGCCCCAACCAACGTCTCGGCAATCCGCTGCCACGCTGCTGACTCCGCAGCCCTGGCGACGCCGAGAACGAGCATGGCGCTGATCGGCACCTCGATCAGGTTGGGCCCGAGCCGCAGGAGCTGCCCGATCAACAAGGAGAGAGCGACCACCGTGCCCAGGCTCCACCAGGTGATGTGGACCAGAGACGAGAAGACGACCGCGACGCTGACACCCGCGACGACACTGACCACGCGCTGGGCGCCGCTCGTGAGGATGCTCACCGGCGTCAGCTGGACGATCAGCAACGCGGTCAACGGCGCCAGCAACGGCTCGCTGTGCGGGAACACCAGATGGGCAACCAGGTAGCTGGCGACGGCCACCGCCGTGAGCCGGCCCATCCACTCGACAGAACGCTTGCCACGTTGACGAAAGCGTTCGAGGCCGGCCTGGACCCAACGCCTGAGCCACTCCCTCAACGCCGGCATCCACCCAGTATCGCCGGTCCCCCGACCGTCACGCGGCCGTGCACCGTGCGTCACAGCTCGTGACTCTGGGTGTGCCGTCAGCCGTGGCTAGGAGCCTTGATGGGGGCGACGTGCTGGGCGGCTCGCTCTCCGCCTTGATCCTCTGTTCGTGGCGCTCATCGTCCGTGCCATCTGGGCGGGCGCCGCTCCGAAAAGGCCTGCGGTCCCTCCTTGGCATCCTCCGATCCCAGCATGGCCCGGTAGCTCGGCGGGCCGCCGTGCCGCAGCCGTCGGTACGCTTCATCAAGCCCCAAACCGTCCGTCGCCTCGATGATCTCCTTGACCGCTGCAACTGCGAGCGGTGCGCCCGCGCAGATATCGCGGGCCAGCTTCATTGCTTCGTCGACCAAGCTCGCAGCGGGTACGACGCGGTTCACCAGGCCCCAGCCGTAGGCTTCCGCGGCGCTCATGCGCCGGCCCGTGAGCAGCATCTCGGTTGCCACGGCGAGCGGCAGTCTCCGGGGAAGGCGCAGGACGCCACCCGAGTCAGCCACCATCCCCAGGGTCACCTCGGGCAGGGCGAACTCTGCGTGGTCGGCTACCGCGAGGAGGTCGGCGGCGAGGGCAAGCTCGAAGCCGCCACCGAGCGCCAGCCCGTTCACCGCGGCGATGACGGGTTTGCGCAGGCCGGTGAACTCGGTGAGCCCGCCGAAGCCACCCGGACCATGGTCGGCCTCTATCGACTCTCCGGAGGCGGCCGCCTTGAGGTCCCAGCCGGCAGAGAAGAACCTTTCTCCAGCCGCGGTGAGCACCGCCACCCGCAGGCCGCTGTCTTCTTGCAGCCGTTCGAACGCGGCGTACAGCTCGTGACTGGTGGCGACATCGATGGCGTTGGCAGTCGGACGGTCGAGGGTGACGACAAGGATTTCTCCGTCCACCTCCATCCGCACCGTCATCCCACGTCCGCCAAGTCGTGCTGGCGCGTAGCCGGGGACGCGGCTCCATACAGCCGGATCAGGGCGTCGACGGCGACCGCGCGGTCCGGCAGGACCAACAACGGGTTGACTTCGAGCTCCAGGAGACGGTCGGCATGCTGACGCGCGTACTCGACGATGGACGAAACGGCGGCGACAACCGAGTCCACACCTTCCGTTTGCGCTCCTGAACCCCCCAGGAGTGGCCACGAGCGCAGCGAGCTGAGGGCGGCTCGGATGTCGGCGCCCGTCACCGGTAGCAGGAGCGTCACCGTGTCCTTGATCAGCTCGACCATCACGCCACCCGTTCCGAGCGTCATCGTCAGCCCGAAGTGGGAGTCGCTGCGCACCCCGACGATCAGCTCGACGAGTGCTCCTTCGACGTGGCGCTCGACCAGGAACCGGTCGCTCAGCTGAGACATTCCCGCCGCGGCAAGCTCCACCTCGTCTTCAGATGTCAGGCCCACCTGGACGCCGCCCACGTCGGACTTGTGGGCCAGCGTCGTCGAGACAGCCTTGAGGACAACGGGGAAACCGATGCGTGCGGCCAGCTCTCCGACCGCACCGCGTCCGGCCACGGCGCTCGGGGGAACGAGCAGGCCGAACGCACTGAGCGCCGCCTTTGCCTCAGCCTCGTCCACGAGCTCGATAGGACCGCCCGCGGGCGCGACGACGGCCTCCAGCGGGAGGATGTCGCAGGCACGTGCCTGTGCAACGCCCACCACGTGCGCGGCTGCGATCGCGTCAAGGCAGTCCGCGATCCCTTGCATAGGCGCTATGCCAGCAGCCATGAGTCGCCGTCCTGTCTCCTCGGGGAGACTCTCCGGCAGTGAGCTGACCACGCAGGCTCGCGAACCGGCGTCTTGATGTGCCGCGACGAACGCGTCAAGGGCGATCTCAAAGGCGCCCGTGTCGCATCGGTCCTCCCGAGGGAAGTCGAGCACGAGCAGATGACAGTCCGAGCCTGCGCCGAGGAAAGCCGCGAAGCACTCGGTCAGCGCTCGCTGGTCTCCCCAGATGTGCGTGTGGTAGTCCAGTGGGTTGCGCACCGAGACGCGTTCACCCAGCACCGCGAGCAGGCGCCTGGCCGTGGCCGGCGGGAAGTCGGGGAGCGGAACTCCGCGATGATGGGCGAGATCGGCGATGTGAGCGGCCTCTCCACCCGAGCAGCTGGCTGACGAAACCCGGGCGCCAGGGAGGGTGCCATGGGTGTGGAGGAGCTTGAGGGTCTCCACGAAGGCCTCGATCCGGTGCACGCGGGCGATACCGAGGCGGGCGAACAATGCGGTGCAGATGACATCCGAGCCAGCCAGCGCGCTTGTGTGACTGACCGCTACCCGGGCGCCTAGCTCCGACGAGCCTGACTTGAGTACGACGATCGGCACCCGCCGGCGAAGCGCCTCGAGCGCCACGCGGGACAGCCTCGCGACATCGGGCATCTCCTCCAGGTGCAACCCGATCGCGGTGATCCGGGAGTCGTCGAGCATCGCCTCGACGACGTCGAGAGTGCTTGTCACGGCAGCGTTGCCGACGGTGACCAGCTGAGCCAACGGCAACGACCTTCGTTGCATGGTGAGGTTCTGACCGATGTTGCCGCTCTGCGTCACGACGGCGACTCCGCGATCCACGGAAGACCCACCGTGCTGCTCCGGCCACAACGCCGCACCATCCAGGTAGTTGATGACGCCGAGACAGTTTGGGCCGATCAGTGCCATCTCTCCGGCCGCGGCGACGAGCCGGCGTTGCAGCTCCAGGCCGTGCGCGCCGTCCTCAGCGAACCCCGAGGCATGACAGACCACTCCGCCCGTGCCGAGGCGCGCGAGCTCAGCGATGACAGCGATCGTCTGCTCCCTCGGTACGGCCACGAAGGCGGCGTCGGGAATACCCGGGAGCTCCGTCAGGTCCGGGAAGCAAGCCAGTCCGTCTATCGACGACCGAGTCGGGTTCACCGGCCAGATGTCGCCGGCGTAGCCGATCGCCCGGCATGAGCGGACTGCTGCCTCCGCCGCTGCTCCGCCCACGACGACAAGGTGCCGCGGTGCGAGCAGCCGCCGGAGGTTGTCAGTCATGGTCGGCTCACGCCCCCAACGGACGCAACATCGACCTGGAGATGATGTGGCGCTGGATCTCGCTCGTGCCGTCCCAGATCCGCTCCACTCGCGCGTCACGCCAGAACCGCTCGATCGGCAGGTCGGACATCAGGCCCATGCCGCCGAACACTTGCACTGCGCCGTCGGTGATCCGGCCCAGCATCTCCGACGCGAAGACCTTGGCCATGGCCGCATCCTGGTCGGTCATCGTGCCCTGGTCGAGCTTCCAGGCTGCCCGGAGGGTCAGCAGCTCGGCGGCGTCGAGCTCGGTGGCCATGTCCGCCAGCGGGAACCCGACCCCCTGGAAGCGTCCGATGGGCTGACCGAACTGAACGCGCTCGGCGGCCCACGTGACGGTCATCTCGAGCACGCGGCGGGCACGCCCGACACTCGAGGCCGCCACGGTGAGGCGGCTGGCGCCCAGCCACTCTCCCATCAGGTCGAGGCCGCTACCTTCCACTCCGAGGAGCTGTGCGCTCGGCACCCGACAGTCCTCGAAGGACAGCTCGCTGTGGTGGTAGCCGCGATGCGAGACGCTGTCCGGGCCGCGGCGGACGGTCAGTCCCGCAGTGCCGAAGTCCACCAGGAAGGCGCTCACGACCCCCTTCGATCCCCCTACCGTGCTCTGAGTGCCGGTGACGGCGAAGAGGATCACGAAGTCCGCCAGGTCGGCGTTGCTGATGAAGTGCTTGGTCCCGTTGATCACGTAGTCGTCGCCGTCACGTACCGCCCGGGTGGTCATGGAGCGCACGTCGGAGCCGGCGCCCGGCTCTGTCATCGCCAGGCAGTCGTGCCGCTCACCGCGGATCGACGGCAGGAGGTAACGCTCGCGCTGCTCTCCCACGCATGCCCGCAGGATGTTGCTCGGCCGGGCAACCAGCCATTGCAACGCATAGCTCGCCTTGCCGAGCTCCCGCTCGACGAGAGCCATCGCGACGGCGTCCAGGCCGCCACCGCCGAGCTCTTCCGGCATGTTGGCCGCGTAGAGCCCCGCTTTCAGGGCCTTCGACCGAATCGCCTCGACGACGGCGGGCGGTACGTCGCTCAACCGCTCCACCTCGTCCTCGTGGGGATAGAGCTCGTTCGCGACGAACCGGCGTACCGTCTCGACGATCGACCGCTGCTCGTCGCTGAGCCCGAAGTCCATGGGTCCTCCTAGTCGCGGTCGATACGCATCGGCCTGCCGACGACATCCGGCACGGCAAGCGCTGAATGTGCTCGACGGATCGCCGTCAGACGTGCCGCGACGTCCGGGGGTATCGGGGCCGATCTGGCGGCCCCGGTGTCGACGTGGACCAGCATCTGCTCGGCGGTGGCCACCAGCAGGTCGCTGTCGCCCGCGAACATCTCATGGAAGACGTGCACCCGCTTGCTGTCGTGGTCCAGGACGCGCAACGTCATGACCAGCGACTCTCCCTCACTCACCTCTCGGCGATGGTGCAGGTGAGTCTCGAGCGTGTAGAGCGAGTGCCCACCCGTCCGATACTCCTCGTCGATGCCGAGATAGCGGAAGAACGCATCGGCGTTGTCCCCGAAGGCCAGCAGGTAGCACGACTCGCTCATGTGCCGGTTGTAGTCCACCCATGCGGGCTTGACCGTCGCGCGATGCAGGCGAAGAGGGGCGGGGATGGGGGCGTCAGGCACGAGTGGCTCCCACACCGAGACCGAGGTGGGCCGGACGCGGCAGACCTGCGTGGGCGGAGAGCATGTCGAGAACTCGATCACACCGGTCGGGCGGCATGGCCGCGGTCCTGCCCAGCGCCAGCACCACGTGAAGGTACACCGAGTCTGCCGTCGCAGCCGGCCGGCCGTCCTCGTGCAGGAGCTCGGTGTACAACCGCACCATCTTGGCATCCGCGGCCACCATGATGGTGGAGGCGAGCAGCACCTGGCCGAGCAGGCATTCGGCGAGATAGCGGATGTGGCACTCCACGGTGAAGAACGCGGCCCCCGAGGTGGCGCGGTAGTCGACACTGAGGCCGAGCGCTTCGAACAGCTCCTCGTTGGCGTCGCTGAGCACAGTCCCGTAGCTCGAGTCGTGCATGTGGCCGTTGTAGTCCACCCACTCCTCTCGCACCCGGGTGCGGTACGTCGAGAACGGCGCCGGTGGCTCACCCATCGAGAACCCGGTGCTCCTCGAGAAGCAGCAGGAGGTCCACGAGGAACGCGTCGCGGCGCTGCTCCAGCTCGGAGAGGGTCCGCCCGCCTGCCGTCGCCGCCGCCCCGGAGACCACGCGGTCACGCAGCTGCGGGGTCAAGAGTGGTGCATCCAGGCGGGTCCACGGCTCCAGCAAGGCGGGGCCGAAGTGGTCCAGCATGTGCGCCATGCCGCCCGGTCCACCGGCGAGATGGAACGTCAGGATCGGGCCCATCAGTGCCCAGCGCAGGCCTGGGCCGTGCACGATCGAGTCGTCGATCTGTTGGGCTGTCGCCTGCCCCGAGTCGATCATGTGCAGCGCCTCGCGCCACATGGCCTCTTGGAGTCGGTTTCCGACGAAGCCCGACACCTCATGATCCATGGTCAGGCAGATCTTGCCCGCCAGCGTGTAGAACGCTTCCGCCCAGGCCACGGTCCCCGCGTCGGTGCCCCTGCCACCCACCACCTCGACGAGCGGGATGAGGTACGGCGGGTTGAAGGGATGCCCCACCACGAAGCGGCCGGGTGTCGCACACTCCACCGCCATATCGCTCATCGCGATGCCCGACGTGCTCGAGCCCACCACGACATCCGGCCTGGCCGCTCCATCGATGGCTGCGAGCAGCGCCACCTTGGCCGGGAGCATCTCCGGTGAGGACTCCTGGATGAAGTCGGCCCCGGCGACGGCGTCCTCGAGGGTGTCGGCGATACGCAGCCGGTCGCGGCTGGCGCCGTTCCGCAGCCCGAGTCGCTCGAGCGCCGGCCAGGCGGTGTCCAGCAGCCTCGAGAGCCTCTCGGGTGCGTTCGACGCAGGGTCCCACGCCACGACGTCGTAGCCCGTGCGCAGGAAGTGGGCCGCCCAGCCGCCGCCGATGACGCCCGCGCCGACGACGGCGACGGTGCGTACGGCGTCCGGCGCGGGGCGTCCCTCGCAACTCACCAGCCAACCTGGTCCAGGCCCTTGAGGCCCAGGATCCTCCGGGCGTCCTCCGGGGTCGCCACCTCCAGGGAGAGCTCGCCGAGAATCCGCCTGATCTTGGCGACCTGCTCGGCATTCGACTCAGCGAGCCGCCCCCGGCCGATGAAGAGACCGTCCTCGAGACCGACCCGCACGTGTGAACCCATCACGGCGGAGACCGTGATCATGTTGAACTGGTGCCGCCCGGCGCCAAGCACCGACCACTCGAAGGAGCTGCCGAGGAGGCGGTCCGCCGTCGACTTCATGTGGGCCAGGTGCTCGACCTCCGCGCCGATGCCGCCCATCACTCCCAGGATCGTCTGCAGGAAGATGGGCGGCTCCACGAGCCCGGCGTCGAGGTAGTAGGCCAGCGTGTAGAGATGGCCGATGTCATAAGCCTCGTACTCGAAGCGCGCACCTGTCTGTTGCCGGACGTTTGTGAGCATGTGCTCGATGTCGGCGAACGTGCTCACGAACGGCTCTGTTCGCGTGCTCTCCAGGTACGGCTCCTCCCAGTCGAACTTCCACGTGCCGGCGTACTTGGGGATCATCGGGAAGCTTCCGTAGTTGAACGTCCCCAGGTTGAGCGTGCAGAGCTCGGGCTTGGTCTCGTAGATCACCCGCAGCCGGTCGGCGACGGTCATCCCGGTCCCGCCACCGCTGGTGATGCTCACCACCGCGTCGGTGGAGTCCTTGATGCCCTTGAGGTACTCGAGGAAGACCGCCGGATCCGCCGTCGGGCTGCCGTCGCGCGGGTCCCGGGCATGGAGATGGATGACAGCAGCACCGGCCTGGACCGCGGCCACGGACTGGCTGACCACGTCCTCGACCGAGTAGGGCAGGTGTGGCGACATGGTCGGCGTGTGTCCGGAACCTGTCACCGCGCACGTGATGATGACCTTGCGTGACTCCGCCATTGGACCCTCCTCCGGACCACCAGCACTCCACAGATGCGAACCAGTTCGCTATGCGAGATCACGATCGCACGATACGGACAGTTCTCCCAACTGACCGCTGCTGTCAAGGGTCCGCGGCGTCGCCGGAGCCGGGCTTCTCAGGCCGTGATGGTGGCGCGGACGTCGGCTGCCGCCTGGATCGCGACGAGCCCTAGCGCGGAGAACCGCGAGACGGGCACCCGGTTGACCGGCCCCCAGATGCTGAAGACCGCCAGCGGCCGGCCGCCGTCCTGCGTGTTCAGCACCGGCGCGGACACCCCGTACAACGTCGGCTCGAGCTCTCCAGCGCATTCCGCATAGCCGCGGGCACGGGTCTCGGTCAGCTCTTCCAGCAGACGTTTCGGGTCAGTCACCGTGGTGTCGGTGAAGCCACGCAGGGGCACCTCGAGCAGTCCGAGAGCCTCCTCAGGAGGGAGCCAGGCGAGAAAGGCCTTGCCCGTCGAGGTGGCGTGCAACGGCACTTCGCGGGCGAGCCAGCTGACCGCCAGGACGGAGGGAGGTGCTACCTCCCCGACGTAGGTCACCCCATGCAACCCGGCTACGGCCAGGTCAGCCGTCTCACCGGTCTGCGCGGATACCCGCTCGAGGATGGGACGTGTCCTTCTCACCACGCCGTCGTAGCCCGCGGCGGCCGACATCCGGATCAACGCGAAGCCGATGTGGTAGCAGTTGGTGCTCGGGTCGCGCTCCACCAGACGATGGGCCTCCAGTGTCCCGAGGAGCCGCCAGGCCGTTGCGCGGTTGAGGCGGCACTGCGCGGCGAGCTCCGCCACCGTCCCTCCGCGCGACCCAGCCGCGGCCACGCGGTCAAGCAGCCTGAGGGCGCGGTCGACCGACTGGACGCGACCGGGCTCTGCACCCTGGGTCATCGGAACGCCATCGGCCGCGCTGGTCATCCGGCCCATCGTGGCATGAGGTGGATCCTCACGGCAGTGGGAACGGCGCCGGGAGCCGCAGGTCGACGTTCCGGTCAGCAAGGTCTCCTCGTGCGAGCGAGGTGAACCCGCGCCACGGCTCGTTTCCGGCCAGCTCACGGTGCAGGCCCGCGAGCCACTGCCCCGTCCACGGCCGGTCCGGCTCGGGTCGCACGGCGCCGTCGTGGTCGACCATGGTGCAGACGAGCGAGAGCGTGCCGTCACGGTTGTCGAGCACCTCCACCAGCCTGGCCTGACACGGCCAGTCCATCAACGAAGACGAGGTGATCTCCCAGAAGCCTCCACTTCGACCCAGCGGGTCGGCTCGTGGCGTCGCCCGGTTGAGGTGCGCGTGACCGTTCACCCAGGCGATGACGTTGCCATACCGGTGCAGCATGTCCGTCAGCTCAGGACGCCCGACCAGTCGCGACGCATGCGGCCCCGTCGGTAGCCAGCGCGTGTTGGTCAGAGTGTCGATGCCGTGGTGGGAGAACAGCACCACGAGCCGGTCGCTCTGTCCGGTGGCGACCATCGTGCCCTCCGCTGTGAGGCGTTGGGAGTGCACCTCCTCGAGCCGGTCTCGCAGCCAGCCAGCCTGGTCCTCGTCCAGGCAACCGGCCGCCGACCCCGCGGCGGAGGTGGTGTCGAGGCAGATCAGCCGCACCTCGCCGACATCGTGCACGTAGTAGGCCGTGCCCGACCGGCGGTTCTCGTCCGTGAAGCCGTGACCGAACGGGCGGGACAGCGGCGAGAAGTGCGCGTCGACAAACTCAGCTCGGCCCACCGCGCGTCGGCCGGGATCTGGGGTCACGGAGTGCTGCGGACCGGACAGGAAGCTCTCCGGGGACTCGATGAAGACCTCGTGCAGCGCGTCGAGATCGAGGTCGGCCAACGAGCCGCTGGGTTTGCTCGCGCCCACCAGATGCCGCTGCAGCGGGCCGGTCACTCTCCCGAGACCTTGCACCAGGACTTCGTGGTTCCCGACGCACGCGAGCCACGGCAGTCGCAGCCCGCCCGAGTGGAAGTCGGCGAGCGCACGCTCCAGCAGGCCGGGCAGGTGCGGGAACCCGTAGCGCCGCTGGTACCAGTCAGAGGCGACGGTCCCGTCGCCGTCCGGTCGCCAGTAGCTGTCGTCGCCCCATTCGAGGGACTGCACGCCTTCGTAGCGCGGGCCTCCCGAGCCGGGCCGCACCCGGCCGCCTTCGAGCAGAGCCAGGAACGTCCGCAGCTCGTTCCACTGGGCGTTGTCGATCGCGTCCCCGGTCGTGATCACGAGCTGGATATCGGCTCCGCTCCGTGGACCGTGGTAGAGCGAGTTCAGGGTGCGCACCATGGCCTGCGCGGCGCGCGCGGCGAGGGCTTCCTGGGGGCGGTGCATGGGAACCAGGTGGTGGAACCTCGGGTCGTCCACGTACTGGTTGCAGAACTCGAACCGCGCAGGTGACTGGACGTCGGCAAGCTGGAGGTCGGTGGCGTGCGCGAAGGTCAGGAGCGGGCGAGGCTCTCTCGTGGTCCCGTCGGGTGGCCCGCCCGCTAGCTCCGTGCGTACGACGTGGGGTTCGCCGGGAGCACCGCGGATGGCGCGATAGGCGCCGGCCGTACCAGCTCGCAGGACCGCTGCCGGCACCAGCGTTCGGTCCAGTGTGAGGAGGGCATGCGTGCCGCTCATGAGAGCATCGCCGCGGCCTCCGCTATCGCCGACAGGCCGAGGTAGCACAGGTCCCTGCATTGCCGCTCCCACCAGCTGTCCTCATAGGGCCACGCAGAGGTCTTCACCACCACCGTGCGACGGAGCCGGTCGACGTAGTCGAACTGGCCGCCCATCCTATGCTCGCGGGCTGGTCTGCGCCGCAGAGCTGCCAGAGGTCGCCGATCGCCTCAGCGAACGTCCTGCCGGTCGCTCTCTCACGCACCCAGTCCAGGACCAGGGAGTCAGCACTGGAGTAGGCATAGCGGGTCCCGGGCGGGTGACGTCGATGAATGCTCATCAGACAGTCCCGTAAGCCTCCTTGGCCGGTGCGCCAGCGTGCGAGCATCCGAGATGCCGGGCTGTCTGGGTCACGGTAGTCCTCGACCCAGCTCACACCGCTCGTCATCGTCAGCACCTGACGGACCGCCACGCTGGCCCGGAGTGACCTCGGAGCCTCGGGGCAGCCAGGGCGCTCCCAGGCGGGCAGACCTCGACCTGGTGGCAACCGTGCTCAGCGCTCTGGAACCCGCGCAGGGAGTTCATGTTTCTCGTTCTAGCAGTGCGGGTGTGCCGCCGAAAGCCACGATCGCTCACCTGCTGCGCCTTGGCGAGAAGACATCCGTGCGATCTGTGGCTGGTCACGCGCGTACGCTGACCAAGATGGTGGACGTCTGGAGCCACGACGAGGCGTGGAGCCGACGCGAGCGCGGGGAAACGGAGCTGCAGCGCCTGGACCGCAACCTCGTCGAGCTGGTCAGCGAGCTTCGTGTCATGCAAACGGGCGTTCAGGTGCTGTTCGCGTTCCTTCTCACGGTCCCGTTTGCCGCTCGCTTCGGCAGCGTGACGACGTTCCAGAAGGTCGAGTACCTTGTCACGCTTCTCGGCGCCGCGACAGCGAGCACGCTGCTGATGGCACCTGCCGCGCTGCACAGAGTCCTGTTTCGCCGGCGCGACAAGCGGTACCTCGTCCGGACGGCGCACCGCCTCACGTTGGCTGGCATGTGTTGTGTCGCGTTCGCCATGACCGGGGCGGTCCTGATGGTCGTCAGCGTCCTCTTCGGAGACCTCGCTGGCGCGGTAGCAGCAGCGGTGGGAACGTCCGGGTACGTCGTCTCGTGGTTGGTCATCCCCATGCGCCGTCGCTACCGCATCCGGCTGGTGGACCATGAAAGCTGAGATCCGCTAAGTCGGCTTGGGCCCGGCGATCAAGCCAGGCCGTCAGTGGCGGACAGGGGCTGGTGCGTGCCGAGCAGCACCCGCCGCCTCGCCATCAGGTCGTCGTACTCCATGTAGACGTCCTGCAGGTGTCGCGCGCCGCCGGTCGGGTCGAACGGCAACCGTCCGTGCAGCACGCGGTGTCCGTGAACGGTGATCAGGTCTCCGCTCGCGGTCTTGAAGGTCGACGTGTACCGCAAGCTGTCGATCATCAGACCGAGCTTGCGGTAGGCGGCGTAGAACGCCTCCACGTCCTCGAAGCTCGTGTCGAGGGGCTGGGCCAGCTGGTTGGAGAACCGGAAGGTCTGGACACGGCCGTCGGTGTCGAGCTGGATCATCGGGGCGGAGGCGAAGGTGTCCTCGTCGGCGCTGAACACCTGGAAGGAGACCGGCACCCGGCACAGCGTCTCGAACGCGGCAGGGTCCTCGGCCTTGAGGTCGGCCAGGACCGCCCACCCGTCGGTCAGGGTGCTCTCGCCGCCCGTGGCCTCGTTGACCAGGAAGTGAAGCAGCTGGATGCTCGGGGGCCAGTGGTAGCTGGGCAGATCGGTGTGCGGCTTCAGCTCCAGGGGGGTGTGCGCCACGCTGTAGCCGGTGGGGTCGTGTCGAACGTTGTGGATCCGCTCGAAGGCTGTCTCTCGGACGTGGCCGATCGTTTCCGCGAAGCGCTCGGCCTCACCCGGAGTCGACGGGGTGTTGCGCACGATAGCCACCCCGTAGTCCCGCATCGCGTCGAGATAGGCGATCTGGCCTTCGTCGGTCCCGACGACCGCGTCGTGCTCGAAGGTCGGTATCGGGTCGAGGCTCCCGTCCCACAGCGTGGGTTGGTGACGCCGCCCGGCGCGCGCCCGTTCGGAGTAGTCGTAGGTTCGCAACCAGGCAGCCGAGTAGGCGGAGACATGGTTGTCGCTCCACTGGACCCGCAGTGTGCCGTCACTGTCGAGTGCCGCCGACACCGGTGCGATGTCGGCTGGGATGTGAGCGGTGAACAACCGACGTTCCTTGGTCTGACCCACCTTGCACTCGCTGCACCAGCAGTTGTCGCGTAGCCAGACGTAGTGGAACCGCGCCATGTCGTCGCCAAGGGGAACGACAAGAAAACCGTCGAACAGCTCCAAGCCTCGGGATGTCTCGGTGGTCGTGGTGGAAGCGGTCATCTGGGGCTGCACGCGTACGAGGCGGCAGCCCGGCACCTCAGCTTCGCCGCCGCGGCAGCGGAGATGCACCTGTCTGCCTCAGCGATCAGCCAACGCGTCCGCACGCTGGAGGCCCACCTGGGAGTTCGGCTCTTCGAGCGGCTGCCCCGCAGCCTTGCACTGACAGACATGGGCGAGGCGTACCTGCCTGCGGTGCGCGACATGTTCGAGGATCTGTCGGCGGCCACCAGCGGGCTGTTCGGGGGCTCGAAGCAGGCGAGCCTGACAGTCCGCACGCAGATCGCCTACGCCACGACCTGGCTCGCACCGAGACTGCCCGACTTCTGCGCGTCTTTCCCTTCCATCGACGTCCAGCTCGTGAGCGCCATCTGGGCCGACGCGCTTCCCCCGTCCGACATCGACCTCGAGATCCGCCAGGGTAACGGCTCCTGGCCCGGCTTCGTCTCGACCAAGCTGCACGACGACACAGCCATCGCCATCTGCGGGCGCGAATACCTGGCACGCTACGGTCCGGCAACCCGCGTGGAGGATCTCGTCTCGCACGGACGCGTCCATGTCATCGGCTTCGACGACCTGTGGCGACGGTTCTTCCCGACCGAGGACGCGTTCCCTGCTGCGCCACCGCGGGTGCTGACTGTCGACACCTCGATCGCAGCAGTGGAGATCGTCGCGAGCAGTGACTACTGGGCAATCGTGCCGGAACGGTTCGCCCGCCGCGCCGTACATGCCGGGGAGGTCTTCGTCGCACACGATGCGGCGGTGCCCATGCGCCAGAACCACTACCTGCTCCGCCGGGACGACGCCAGCCGGCTCAGCGGCGAGGCGTCGGCGTTCATCCGTTGGCTGCGAGCCCAGGACCTGCTCGACCCTCCGTTGCCGCATCCGCCGACACCCGCGGTTACCTCGATATCCCGGACAAAGTGAGGCGGTGGTGACACACTCGGCAGAGGCGACGGAGGTGGTGACGTTCTGATATCTGCGGCGCTGAACTGTTGACAGCGAGACCAAAACACGTGAGCGTTCGTCTCACGATGTGAATGAGGCAGAGCACTCGGGTGACACCGCTCCCCCGGTCGGCGCAGCGAGTGATCGAGGCTGAGGGGCCACTGCATGACGGAATCGGGTACACCAGCAGATCGCAGCGGTGACAAGGACCGCGCCACCGTCGGTCGGAGCGCCTTCGAGCGCCCCGGCATCGGCGCCAACCTGACGCGGCGTCAGTTCCTCGTCGGAGCGGCGGGCGTGGCCGCCATGAGCAGCGGCCTGGCCGCCTGCGGCGGCGGCACGACGACGTCGACGAGCCCGACGTCCCCGGCGGGTAAGCCGAAGCGAGGCGGCAACTTCCGTCTCGGTGTCACTGGTGGCGGGTCGAAGGACCTCTTCGATGGGCAGAACATCACCACCAAGCCGGACCAGGCACGCCTCGTGAGTGCGTTCGAGACGCTCTTGACGTTCGACGACGACTTCCAGCTCACCAACGACGGGCTCGCGGAGAACGTCACAGCGGACACTCCGATGCAGTACACCATCCACTTGCGCAAGGGCATCGAGTTCCAGAACGGCAAGACAATGAAGGCCGACGATGTCATCTACTCGCTGCAGCGGATCGGCACCGAGAAGAACGGCCGGACCGGGTTCGCTGCCACCGCATCCATGGACGTGGCCGGCCTCAAGAAGATGGACGACTACACCGTCAGGCTGCCGCTCAAGACGGCCGACTCGACCATCCCCCAGACGCTCGCGAGCTACACGTTCGGCATCGTCCCGGTGGGTTACGAGGCCTATCCCGCACCTCAGATCGGCACGGGACCCTACAAGCTCAAGAGCTTCACCCCGGGCCAGCAAAGCGTGAGCATGCGCAACCCGAACTACTGGCGCACCGGCCAGCCGTATTTCGACACCGTGACGATCATCGACTTCGCCGACTCGACTGCCCAGGTCAACGCCCTGCTCGGGGGTCAGATCGACGCGATGACCGACCTGCCGGCGTCGCAGGTCCAGGTGCTCCAGTCACACCAGCTGAATGCCCTGATCTCCAAGACCGGCGGCTGGGAGCCACTGTGCATGGCCATCGACATGCCGCCGTTCAACGACAACCGCGTCCGGCAGGCGATGCGGCTGATCGTTGACAGGCAGGCCATGATCGACCAGATCGCCTCCGGCTATGGCTTCGTCGCCAACGATCTCTACGCGCCGTTCGACGAGGGCTACAACTCCGAGCTGCCGCAGCGCACCCAGGACATCGAGCAGGCCAAGTCGCTGCTCAAGTCCGCCGGCATGGAAGGCCTCACCGTCGACCTGCACACCACCAACGGCGCATCCGGGATGGTGCCGCTCGCGACCGTGTTCGCCACGCAGGCGAAGGCTGCCGGTGTCACGGTCAACGTCAAGAACGACCCCAACTACTACGGCGACTCCTACCTGAAGCTCGCGTTCTCTGTCGACTTCTGGGGCACGAGAGGCTATCTCAACCAGGTGCAGCAGGGCTCGTTGCCCACGTCGCCGTACAACGAGACGCACTGGCCGCCGAAGTCCGGCACGGGCTCGAACTTCGGGTCGCTCTACCAACAGGCGCTGGCGGCGACCGACACCTCCAAGCGGATCGAGCTGGAGCACGAGATGCAGAAGCTGGAGTACGAGAACGGCGGCTACATCATTCCGTTCTTCGGCAGCCTGATCGACGGCTACTCGCCGAAGGTCCAGGGGCTTCGTCCGAGCAAGGGCACGCTCAACCTGGCCACCTTTGGGCACGGGTACCGCACCATCTGGTTCGGCTGACACGCGGACCTGCAGATGACCTGGTTGCGACACGGAGGCATCGCAGCTTTCATCATCCGCCGGCTGCTGCTGGGCGTGATCGTGCTCTTCCTGGTCTCAGTCCTGGTGTTCGTCGCGACCCAGGCCTTGGGTGACCCGGCGCGCGCCATTTTGGGCCGTGATGCCACGCCGGCACGTCTGGCGGCGTTGCGCAGCGAGCTGAACCTCGACCAGTCCGTTTTCGGGCAGTACCTCGCCTGGGCCAGCGGCCTGCTCCACGGCGACCTCGGCAACTCGCTGGCGGCGCAGCAGCCGGTCAGCCAGCTTCTCGGTTCACGGCTGGTGAACTCGTCGGTGCTCGTCCTGTGCGCAGCGGTGATCTCCATCCCGTTGTCGATCGCGATCGGCTCGTGGGCGGCGCTGCGACGCGAGAAGACGTTCGACAACGTGAGCTCGAACCTCATGCTGGTGCTGGCGGCGCTGCCGGAGTTCGTGGTCGCGGTGCTGCTGGTGATCCTGTTCGCCACGACGGTCCTGCACGTGCTGCCCGCAATCAGCCCGATCGCGCCGGGACAACGCCCGTGGCAGGTGCCCAGCGAGCTCATCCTTCCCACGGCCACCTTGGTCATCGCGGTCGCGCCGTACGTCGCGCGCATCATGCGCGCATCGATGGTGGAGGTCCTGGAGAGCGACTACGTCGAGATGGCGCGCCTCAAGGGGCTGCCCGAGCGCACGGTCCTGGTCCGGCACGCGCTCCCCAACGCGATCGGTCCCGTCTTCCAGGTGATCGCCATCAACCTCGCCTACCTTGCCGGGGGTGTCGTCGTGATCGAGTACGTCTTCAACTACTCGGGGATCGGCAGCGCGCTGCAGGACGCCGTGGTCAACCACGACCTTCCGGTGGTCCAGGCCCTCGCGATGCTCATCGCCGGTGTCTACGTCTTGCTGAACCTGCTGGCCGACGTCGCCACGATTCTCGTGACCCCGCGTCTGAGGACCCGGCTGTGAGCCAGACCGAAGAGGCACCGGCGCTCGCCGAGGGCGTGCGGACGCCCACGCCGCCGGGTCGTTCCACGACCCTCGTGGCCCGCGCAATGCGCCTGTGGCGGACGAGGATCGGTGCTCTCTTCGTGCTGATCCTCGTGGTCATCGCGATTGTCGGGCCTTACCTCGCTCCGCACGCGGCTGACGAGTTCGTGGCTATCCCGAACTCCCCACCGGGAGGTGATGCGGGGATCCTCGGCACCGACTACCTCGGCCAGGACGTGCTGAGCCGCTTCCTGTACGGCGGTCGCGGCATCCTCGTCATGGCGATCGTCTCGACAGCGATCGGCCTCCTCTTCGGTGTCGCGATCGGGCTCGTGGCGGCGTACGCCCGCAACGCTCTCGACGACATCCTCATGCGGGGCATGGACGTGATCATGGCCTTCCCGCAGATCATGCTCGCGCTGGTGGCGGTCAGCCTCGTGGGCGCGAATGCCTGGGTGATCATCGGGGCGATCGCGCTCACCACGGCTCCACGGGTCGCCCGGGTGGCCCGTGGAGCGGCGCAGCCGGTGGTCGAGCGCGACTTCGTGGCGGCGACGGAGTCGATGGGGCTGTCGCGGGTGCGGATTCTCAGCGGCGAGCTGCTCCCGAACATCCTGGGGCCGATGATGGTCGAGGCGAGCCTGCGGCTGACCTACTCCATCGGGGTCATCGCCGCATTGGCGTTCCTCGGCCTGTCGCCGGATCCGAACGGCGCAAACTGGGGGACGATGATCCAGCAGAACCAGATCTCGCTGTCGACTCAGCCGTGGGGCGCTTTGACACCCATCATCGCCATCGCACTGCTCACCATGGGCACCGGCCTCTTCGGCGACGGCATCGCCCGCACCGCGGCCGGCATCGACCGCGAACGGGATGACGAATGAGCGTCCAGGAGCCGACAGTCCCTCCCGGTGGTCCGGCTGCGGTCAGGGTCCAGGACCTGCAGATCGGTACGACGTCCGGGCGCGTTCCCGTCGTCATGGACGTGTCGTTCGAGATCGCCCCCGGCGAGGTTCTCGGCGTCGTCGGGGAGTCCGGCTCCGGCAAGACAACGGTGGGACTTGCGCTCCTCGGGCATGCCCGACGGGGGCTGCGGATCATGGGCGGCACGGTCATGCTCGGCGACGAGGACATCCTCAGCCTCGGGGAGGATGAGCTTCGCCGCCTCCGCGGCTCCCTGGTGTCGTACGTTCCGCAGGACCCGGCGTCGTCGCTCAACCCGGCGCTGCGGATCGACGTCCAGCTTCGCGAGGTCCTGGAGGCGCACAGCTCGGGTCGCGGCAACCACGACGAACGCATCGCCGAGATGATGCGCGAGGTCGCCCTGTCGGACGATCCGAAGTACCTGCGCCGCTACCCGCACGAGCTCTCCGGCGGTCAGCAGCAGCGGGTCGGCCTCGCGATGGCGTTCGCGAACCGCCCCCGTCTCATCGTGCTCGACGAGCCGACCACCGGCCTCGACGTCACGACGCAGGCAACCGTGCTCGCCACAGTGCGCGAGCTCGCGGCCGCGCATCAGGTTGCAGCGCTGTACGTCAGTCACGACCTAGCCGTCGTCGCGGCCCTGGCCCGTCGGGTGGCCGTGATGTACGCCGGGCGGGTCGTCGAGCTGGGCCTCGCAGAGGAGCTGTTCGAGTCCTCGGCCCACCCGTACACGCGCCGGCTGGTCGGCGCGATCCCGCGACTCACCGGCGGTCGCAGCCTGCTCGGCATCCCCGGGCATGCACCGTCGCCGGTTCGGCCTCCCCCCGGATGCGCCTTCGCGCCGCGGTGCACGATGCGCATCCCGGAGTGCGACGTGGAGGTCCCGCCGCTGATCCCGGTCGGGCCGGTGCACAGCGCCCGTTGCATCCGGGCACTGGAGGTGGTGACGCAGAAGCAGGTGAAGCCGGGCAACCCGCTCGACGTCGCGCAAGGCGACGCCGACTCCGCCGTCCTGACGCTCGAGAACGTCGTGGCCCGCTACGGCAAGATCGAGGTGCTGCACTCCATCAGCCTGCAGCTCGAGCACCGCGAGTGCCTGGCGATCGTGGGGGAGTCCGGGTCCGGCAAGACCACCACGGCCCGCTCGATAGCCGGGCTGCACCGAGACTGGACCGGCAGCATCCGGCTCGGTGACACGGAGCTGCAGACGGCGGCGAGGTCGCGCGGCACTGAGTCGCGTCGCCAGATCCAGTACATCTTCCAGAACCCGTACGGCTCGCTGAATCCGCGCAAGACGATCGGCGAGACAGTCGCACAGCCCCTGGCCGTCTTCGGTCTCGCCAAAGGTCGAGACGCCGACGACCGGGTGGCGCAGATGCTGGAACAGGTGTCGCTGTCAGCGAGCTACGCCCGGCGCTATCCCGACCAGCTCTCCGGGGGAGAGCGTCAGCGCGTCGCGATCGCTCGTGCGTTGATCTCCTCACCGTCGATCCTGGTGTGCGACGAGGTGACCTCCGCGCTCGACGTCAGCGTCCAAGCGGCCATCGTCGAGCTGCTGGGCCAGCTGCAACGTGACCTCGGCCTGTCCATGGTCTTCGTCACCCACAACCTGCCGCTGGTGCGCTCGATTGCCCAGAAGGTGGTGGTGCTTTCCGAGGGGAGCATCGTGGAGTACGGCGAGACCGCCCAGGTGCTCGCCGACCCGCAGCAGCCATACACCCGCCAGCTGATCGCAAACACGCCCTCGCTCGAAACTGCAACAGCTGAGGCTGTGCTCGCAGAGCAACGACTTCCCATGTTTGAGGGGTGACAATCGTGGCAGAAGTTCCGAATCGGCCCGTCCATTGAGGGTGGTTTGGGTGTGGTGATCCAGGCGACCTATCTGGACCGAGTCACGGGCTGAGGGGTCGTCAGCGGATCTTGGCCACTGTGAGCAGCACCGCGGCAGCCTCGAGCGCCTTGAGCGTATGCCGAGAGTCAGGAATGATCAGCAGGTCTCCGGTTAAGCCGTCCCAGGTCGCGTCGCCAGCACCCAGCTGGACGCGCCCCTCCAGGACGTGAACGGTTGCCTCCCCCGGATTCTCGTGCTCATTGAGCATCTGACCAGCAGCCAGTGCGATGAGGGTTTGGCGCAGCACATGCTCATGTCCGCCGTAAACGGTGTGGGAGCTTCGACCACTCGACGCGTTCTGCGCGAGAGTGAGGTGTTCACGTGCCAACGCGGTTAACGACAGGTTCTCCATTCGAGCCTTTCCTGGTTCGCTTCTCAGACCCGACGACTAAAGGGATTGTCGATAGCCGAAGAACTCGTGGTCCTGGTTATAGCCACCATAGCCACCGCCGATCTCCGAGAAATGCGCAACGAACTCCACGCCCTTGATCCACTTGACCTGCTTGAAGCCGAGCTGGACCTCGTTGCGCAGCCGTAGCGGGGCTCCGTGCCCGAAGGACAACGGCTCAGCATTCATGTCGTAGGCCAGCATCGTCAAGCGGTAGCTCATCTGCTCGATGGGGTGCACGTCGTAGTAGATGCCCTGGTCGGAGCCCTCGCCGAGGGAGTAGAAGACTACCCACTTCGCCGCTGGCTGCGGCTTCACCAGATCCATCAGGGTCTGCATCGAAACGCCGCCCCATTTGGCGATCCCCGACCACCCCTGAATGCAGAAATGCTGGGTGATCTGCTCATGGTGTGGCAGGGCCCGCAGCTGTACCAGATCGAGTTCCACTGGGTTGTCGACCAGGCCGTGAATCCGCAGGCGGTAGTCCGCGAAGTTGCCCTCGAACAGTTCCTTGTACTCCTCCGAGTCGGGGTACACCCCGTTGTGCCAGAAGTAGGGGGAGATGTCCTTCTCGGTGTACTCGCCGGGGGTGGAGTCCACATGCTCGAACAAGCGCTGCACCGGGCCGATCAGCGCATACCCCACACGCTGCACCACCCGGGGATGGCGCAGTGTGAAGGGGGTGGCAGCAACCCAAGCGA
>JBPCRX010000132.1:0-2606 GCA_050996395.1 Nocardioidaceae bacterium | reverse complement strand
GTGTCCGGTTTGCTGGCCGGTCATGGAGCGCGCTTCGCGCTGAGATCTCTCGTAAATGCGAGCCACGGCACGCCCAGCAGCGAAACTCTCTGCTCCCGCCGTCGTCCTGGTCATCCCGAGGACCCGGTGACCGCCGAGTCCTTCAACACCGGGCTGAACAGGCGCCAGGCAGGCCGGGCCTCATCGCCGCTGAAACCCTCGCCGAGGCCCGCACCGCCAACGAGGCGTGACCCCGGTCGTCGTCGACGCCTCAGCCGGTGTCTCAAATTGGTCCCTGACACCGTCCGGTGACGGGCACTGCGCTGTCTGCTACCCACAAACGCTATCCCGTGAGTGTCGGAGATCTTCTTCATCATCGAGTGCGGCAGCCGTTCTGCGCCATTGTGACCTCAACCGAGTCCTCACCGAAGCAGACATGACCACCACGGTCGATCAATTTCTGGCGTGGCCGCTACGGATCGCTCAGGTCCGGCCTCTCTTCAGCGTTGCCTCGCGCCGACGCGCCAACATAGACTTCTCCGACGCCGTGTACGTCGCGATCGCCGAACAGTGGGCGCCCCACTACGCACCGACGACCATGAGCTCGCCAACACATCCAACCTCCCCGTCCAGGCGCTACAGCTGTCGTCGACTATATAAAGCCTGCCTCGGGTCATCACTCTGCCATCGCCTTGCTGCGCCATCGCAGCACCATCGCCTTGCTGCGCCATCGTTATCACTTCGACGGCGGCGCGCCTCTCCGCCGTCGGGGTGATGCGCCTGCACTATGACGTCACCATGCCATCAGGGAGAGGCGAAATCGTGCGCGTAATCGCAGTGACCAATCAGAAAGGCGGCGTCGCGAAGACGACGTCGGTGATAAATGGAGGGGCTGCACTCGCGGAGCTGGAACGTCGAGTTCTCGTTGTCGACCTAGATCCGCAGTTGAGTGCGACGCGGTGGTTGGCTGGGCCGCTGGATACGCGCGGGCTATTTGACGTGTTGACGGGGGGAGAGGCACCCGAGCTCGTTGAGCAAGTGGTCGCGACCCCAGTTGAAGGGATGGACCTGATCCCCGGCTCCCGTTTTCTGACCGGGGTGGAGCGTGCGGTGTCAGGCCAGTGGACCGGCCCGGAATCTCTGCTGCGTCGTGCTGTCGACGAGCTGCCAGAGGACCGGTGGGATGTAGTTCTGCTCGACTGCCCGCCGACCCTTGGGCTGGTCGCAGTTTCAGCGCTGGTTGCCGCTCGGGAAGTGCTCGTTCCTGTAGAAGCTCGAGTCATGGCGCTCGACGGCCTCGTTTCCTTACTACAGACGCTTCAGCAGGTGCGTGAGGGAACACTCAACACTGACTTGGGGCCGGCGATGATTTTGCCGGTGCGAGTTGATCGGACACGCCTGGCGCGTGACGTAGTCGACACCTTGGGCGACCGGCTGGGGGAGATGTTGTTGACCACCCGAATCCGCGACAGCATCCGGGTGGCGGAGGCACCGTCCAGACACCTAGCCATCACGCAGTACGCATCCGGGTCCAGCGGGGCGGAAGATTACCGAGCGCTTGCCGCGGAACTCATCACCCGGGTGGAGGTAGCGGCGTGACCCGGCCGGGTCTGGGGACCGAGTACGACCCCCTTGCTGGGATCCTATCTCCGCCGCAGGTCGCGAGTTCGGCAAAGAGCCCTCCTGTGGTAGAGGAAGCCCCCGAGCAAGCCAACGACAAAGCGCCAGCGGAAGCGACGCCGCTACGCCGTCACCCTGCCATCGTTCCGCCACCACTAGTTCGGCAGTCTCGCCACAAGCTGACTACGTATCTGCCGGTCGGCGTGTACGAGTGGGTGGCCGGTGAGGTTCAGTCAGCTCAGGCCGAGGGCTACGCCGCGAGCATCGCAGACGTGGTCAGGATGGCGCTTGAGAAGCTGCGAGCTGATTATCCAGAGGAAGTTGGTCGGAGGCTGCGGGGCCAGTGAGGTGCCGTCTCATCGTCAGTGTCGTCAGTCGTCGTCTATCGATCGCTCGTCGCCCACAATCACCTCGGCGGAGGCTGCCGTGGGGGTAGGGGTGCTGGTAACGGTGCTGCTATGAGCCCCAATGCGCTGGCAGCGGTCGGGAGAGCAGCTGTGGGCCGTCAGCCTGGGGTTGCGGCGAGGAATAGAACGTCGTCGGCGCGGACGGTGTCTCCGGTGACCTCGGCCAGGCCGTTGCGGCGCAGGGTGGACAGGTAGGTGTTGAAGGTGCCGCCGCTGATCTCGTAGCCGGCGCGTTGGGCGAGCTCGTCGGGGGTCAGTGCGTCGGGGTGGGCGTCGATGAGCAGGTCGAGCATGGTGCGGGCGGGCCTTGAGCACGGTGCGCCATTGCTCGAGGAGTTCGGCGGTGCTGGCCGGTGCGGCAATACTGACGCCAGCGGCGGCGCGTCGCACCAGGTCCTCGATCGCGCCGAGCAGGCGCTGTCCACCGGGGTCGGTGCGTTGCGGGGCGAAGGTGTCGGCCTCGTCCAGCACCAGGTGCAGGGGGTCCATGTTCCAGTGATAGAGCCGTTCGGCGAAATCGGTCATGCAACGCCGGCCGGCGAACTTCGAACAGGTGGACCGATCCAGCACCGCGAAGACATGTTCGTCGCAGACCAGGTC
>JBPCRX010000044.1:0-24230 GCA_050996395.1 Nocardioidaceae bacterium | reverse complement strand
GGAGAACCTCGAGATGCCGTTCGGCGTACTCGGCGTTGGCAAGCCAGACGCGGCCGTGTCCTTCCGCCCACAACCCTGCCCAAGGCTGCGTACCTGAATCGTGCCCTTCACGGAGCAGGTCGTACATGCTCATGATGCGAGGAACGAGCATCTCGGCGAGGTTGCTACGCCCGTTCTGGTCGAGGCGGTAACCGTCGGCCAGTGCCGCCAGCCGCTGGACTGCCGAGGTGGCATCGGTGTCAGGCGTTAGCGGTATGAAGCCGTGCGCTGCATAGGCCAGGTCCCACAGGCGCGAACCCGGTCCGGCGTTGTCCCAGTCGATGAAGACCCATCGCTCGCCACCCAGCACCAGGTTCCACGGAGCCAGATCGTGATGGACCACCAGGTCCTCCGCATCGGGAGTGATGACGACGTTCCATCGGGCCTCCGCGGGCGGCGTGAACCCCTCGGATGCGTCGTGGAAGTCCCGGATCAGTACCCCGACCCGGTGGGCTGCTGCAAGGTGGTCACCGGGCTCGAACGGCATGAGGACGTCCCCCTCGATGTACTCGAGGACGTGGCGACCCAGCTCGTCGAAGCCGAGGGTGCGAGGAGCGCCGTCGTAGCCCACTGCGTTGAGGTGGTTAAGCAGCGCGTCGACTGAAAGAGACCAGGGTCCGCTAGGGCGACGGACGGTGTCGCCTACCCGCACAACCGCCGTGCCTACGTTGCTGCCGGCGAGGTGCTCTTCCCCGTGGTTCAGATCCATGGTCGACATCGTGCCGCAGACCGATCGCCTTGTGAGCCGGGAGCGTGGCCGCTCGGCCGGTCGGTTGGCTCTACCGGGTGACCTCGGCCAGGAACCTATCGACCGCCCGACTGACCTCCAACTGGATCTCAACAGAGCCCAGTGCGTCGCCGGGGGCGTGCATGAAGTGGGTCGCATCAGTGAACTCGACTACTTCAATGCCGACCTCCTTCGTCGCCAGCTCGTTGGCGCGGTTCGAGTCCCATTGCGGATCGCACAGTCCACCGACGAGCAGTTGGCGCGCGCCCGCGACAGCATTGGTCGGATCGCTTCAATGCTGTCGCTCATCGAAAAGAGCGGCGTCATCCAGATTGCGTCGAGGCCACGCTCTGCCACAACCGGGGAAGCGAGAGTGCCGAGCGACTTGGCGAGAACAAGCAACCGGTCGGCTTCCGATTCGGTGTCCAGCGCGGCATCGGCCTGCTGGCACACCCACTCCGCCGTGTCCTGCTGGTTCTCCATGTCACGCGGCTGGTCCCACCAGACTTGTTGTACCGTCCAACCGTGCTGCAGTAATGACTGACGCCCGAACTCAAGCAATGGATGAGCCGGGGAGTAGCCCGAACCCGGCAGGATGACAACGACACTGCTCGACGGTCCCGGGTCGGGATCCCAACGGGTCGGCATGCCACCGAACGGCTCACTCACCATCTCGCATGTTATCGCCACACCCATCCTGGGTCTCCGGGCCTAGACATGACTCTCATCGGTCAGCGCCCCACGATGACCGGACCGGTCAACGATTCCGGCACGTCCCGCAACACCAACGGCTTGCGGAGACGATCTCAAGGCGGCGTCCCGCCCCGAGCGATGTTGATCATCTTCTCATAGGTGGATCGCCCATCGGGCCGCATGGCCGCACCAGACTCGACCGCGATGTCGTGAGTCGGATGTTCCGATCGGGCTGGCTCCCGCCCAGCGCGTGACGCGGTCGACGTCGCCGCACCTGCCGTTCCCTAAGCAGTTCTCTGTGGACAAGAGCACGGGAACGGGCAGGGCAACCGCGCGGTGGGTTAGCGTCGACCGCAGCGACAATGTAGCCAAGAATGTAGCCAAGCGGGGCGACGAGAGGCGACACAGGACGGACCTAGGCTACAGATTCGAGCGCAATCACCGACTCCAGGGACGCAAGGCGACGAGCACCGATTCTGCGCTCGCATCTCTTAATCAGCGGGTTCGGGGTTCGAGTCCCTGATGGCGCACTAGCCCCCGAGGGCTCACGACCCCGGGGTGGCATGCCCAGATGCTACCGCTCGACGAACCCGACACGCCAAGAAGGGACCGTGTTCGCGGACACCCCGTTACGACGACCGATCCCCGCCATCTCCTCCGACTCCACCCGCTGATTAGTGGCCCTCACCAAAGCCGCCGCTGCACGAGCCCCAGACATGGACCATCATTAGTCCACAATCTATTTCACCAACAGAGCATTAGTTGACCTGGGGATGCTCGGTGGCGGTGAGTGCCCGGACTGCAAGTGCCGTGGCGAGCCCGGCGGCGATGATGGTGACCGCGCAGGCGAGGGTGATGGGGAGGACCGGGACGCTGAAGGCTGCGTACCTGTCGCACGTGATGACGACACCGAGGACGCCGGCTGAGACACCGACGAGCAGGCCGACGCCGACGATGACGGCGGCTTGGATGAGTAGCACGGAGCGTGTCCATCGCGGGCCGAGACCGATGGCCACCAGGCGCGAGCTGTAGGTCCGGAGTCGTCGTGCTTGCGCCCTGATGACCAGCAGCAGGACGGTGAAGCCGCCGAGCACGAGTCCGGCGAGGTACACGTAGGCGTTCGTGGGAAGCTCGGGCGGCGGTGGCGGCACGAAGTACTGGACGAACTCGCTGTCGTAGCCGGCGTTGACGGCGGCGTGCACGGCCTTGCCGATGACCTGTGGCGTGGCATCCGGGTAGATGTAGATCCTCGGGTCGCTGATTGGGAGGTTCAGCTTCCTGGCTGTGCTCAGCAGCACCGCCCCACCGAAGTTCGCGCTGAGCTGCTGGTCGAGCGATACCTTCAGCGTCGGGAGCACCGGGGTGACCAGCTGGCGGTTACCGTTGCCGGAGTAGACGACGAGCTTCTGATCGCCGATGGCGCTCGTGAAGTCCAGGACACCTCCGCGGTTGAGTACTGTCTCTGCATTCGCTGGTAGCTGATCACCGATGATCTGCCGGGCTTGGTCCGCAGAGTCGATGACCATCACGGTGCTGTTGGAGTTCCCCGAGGTCGGCGCCCTCAGGAAGAACGCTTCGGATGAAATCTGGCCCCTCGAACCTGGAGTTGTCAGCTCGCGCAGCACGACGGGCCGACCCACATCCTGGACTTTGGACACGGCTCGCGCGACGCCTGGCAGGTCTCCGATTCCGTTGTCGCTCCGTATCCAGATTTGGTGGGCCGGGATGCGGCTGTAGGTGTACGAGGCGTCGCTGGCCTTCTTGCTGGCCAGCTGGGTGCCCGCGCAGATGGGCAGGGCAAGGCAGCAGCCGACGACGGCCACCGCGGCCGCCTGCCTGGCCAGATCTGCCCGCATCAGGCGGCCGATCACGAAGGTGCGCGGGTTTCTCTTGGGCAGGGTCGACACGACGGCCCTGAGCAGGTCCGGCGCGGCGAGCAGCACTGCTGCCACGACGAGGTACGAGGTGACGACCGAGGTGATGCTGCCGCCCACTCTCAGCGCGACCACGATCAGCAGGACGATCGAGACCCGCCGGAGCAAACCGATCCGAACCCCTGCTAGGTATCGCGAGACGACCAACCATCGAGCCGCGACGGTGCTCTGCGCTGGCCAGAGCGCGCCCGCTGTGATGAGCAGCAACGACGAGGCCGCGATGGCGACCGATGTCCTGTCGAGGCCGGGAACCGGGGACAGCGGCTGGTCTGCGTAGTGGGGCAGAACACTCCCCCGCAAGCCAAGAGCGAGGAGCCAGCCCAGGCCGAGACCGGCCGCGATCGACCCGGCGGCAACGACCGCCAGGGTCAACACCTGGGTGAGCACGACCTGGCCTCTGCGGAGCCCGATGGCGACCAGCCGGTCGGCGTTCGCCCGGTGACCACCACGAGTCTGGCCGACCACGAGCGCGGAGACCATCAGCACCACCAGCAGCAGCGGCAGGTACGAGACGACCAGTTGACCAGATCCAAACGTTGCGACGGGAACCGCCTCGACCTGCGAACGGGTGGAGTAGTTGGACTTGAGATAGTCGGAAAGGTTGCCGGCGGCCTTCGGCAGCGGTGGTAGGACACCGACCATGACCCGCGCAACATCGGTTAAAGAGGCACTCGAGCCGAAGAAGACCATGACCTCGGCCTCGACCGGCTGGTATGCGTGCCCGGCTGCCGGACGCGGGATCGACTCCCAGGTGTCCGGACCGGCCACGATCAGGTCGTCGTGCTTGGCATAGGCATCGGTCACGACGCCGACCACATGCAGGGTGACTCGGCCCGACAACACCGTGAACCGCGTCCTGTCCGGCAGCGCGTCCAGCAAGTGACGAGACACGAGCACGTCGAACGGCGATCCTGGCCACGAACCCTGGTCCAGGGAGTACCGGCCAGGGAACGCCTCGCGCAGGCCCGGGTCTTCGACAAAGCGGGGCAAGGTTAACGGTGCCTGGACGTAGGTCTTGACGAATGAGTCCGGCCGCAACTGGTCGGTCTCGATGAGCAGGTGTGACCCGGAAACAACCGAGCTCAGCACGAGGCCTGCCCGCCGCAGGAAACCCGGATTCAGGTCGCCGACGTACACGCTGCTCGACGTCATCTGCTGGTAGGCCCCGAAATCCTTGTCAGCCTCTTGGTCGGCGCTCAACGTGAAGGCACTCACACAGACGAACACCAACGCAAGGACCGCGAAGCTCACCACCAAGATGACCGACGACCGACGCGCTGCTGGTGAGCGCAGCCAGCGGCCGGTCAGGAACAGCAGAGCCTTGGCCGGTGGCCTGCTCATCGCGCCGCGACAACCCCGTCGACCATGTCATAGACCGAGTCGGCGAACTCGCGCGCCAATGGGTCGTGGGTAGCCAGCACGACGGCGGTGCCGAGATCGTCGCACAAATCCCGCATCAAGCCGAACAGTTGCCGCGAGTTGACCGAGTCCAGATTCCCGGTTGGCTCGTCCGCGAGCAGCACCTCTTGCTGACCCGCCAGCGCACGGGCGATCCCGACCCGCTGCCGTTGCCCGCCCGACATGCGCCCGGGGAGACGATCGGCCAGTTCCGGGACACCGACCGACGCCAGAGCCACGTCAGCCGCGGCGTCGGCCTCGGCCCGCGAAAAGCCACGCACCATCAGCGGCAGCGCCACATTCTCCCGCGCGGTGAACTCCGGCAGCAGGTTGTTGGACTGGAACACCACCCCGATGTGACGCAGCCTGGCGTCCGCACGGCCCCCCTCGGAACTACCCGAGAGCGACTGCCCGGCCACCAACACTTCCCCTGAGTCAGCGGTGTCGATCCCGGCCAAGATGTTCAGCATCGTCGTCTTGCCGGACCCGCTCGCGCCGTAGAGGCAGACGAACTCACCCGCGGCAACCTCGAGAGACACGTCATCGACCGCAACGATGACCTCATCACCTACCACAAACCGTTTCGACGCGTTCTCAAGTCTCGCAATCACCTCAATCCCTCTTTGGTGACGTGCCAGTCAGGGCCCAGCGAGGACGCCCTCCCCGCGGCCAGTTCGTCGCGAGCCTCTTGGGCGGCACGAATGTCGGCGAAGTCCTGCGCCACCTCGACCGAGCCGCTTGCAAGTCGCCAGCATCGATGACCGCGGCGAGCCGTCGACCCCGGCGGGTCAGGAACACAGGGTCAGCCCGACGCGTGCCTCGTCGACGACGTCGGCCAGACGAGCCCGCGCCTCTGTCACAGAGAACTCGGTCACGGAAGCCAATCTAGCCACGACGTACAGGTTCGATCGAGAGCGCGCGGACCCGCATACCCAGCCGGCGGAACCACGGTCTGACGACTGTCTGCTGCGCATCCCCTATGTCCGCACCCATCTTGATAAGATCCATTCGCTGCTCGATCGGCTTATCAACAAGAGTATGGGGTGCCATGGCTCGCGGTCGACCGTCTCGCGCGACCGTCTACGCGCGCCTCGATGCCGCTCTCGCCGAGCTGGACGGACGCCTGGGTGGACTGCCGTCGCCGAAGGAGTCTGAGTTCATCTGGGCGGACATGTGGCATCTCGAGGCGCACCACTCGACGGCGCTCGAAGGCAACACATTGGTGCTCCGCGAGGTCGAAGCGCTCCTCGACACGGGACGCGCCGTCGGCGCCAAGCCGCTCAAGGAGTACATGGAGGTCAAGGGCTACGCCGACGCCGCAAACTGGGTCACGCCCAGGCGCTCACGCCCGGCGACTGGCACGACGGGACCCTGGTGTCGTTCACCCAGATCAGCCAGATCCACGAAGTCGCCATGACTCCCGTGTGGCAGGTCGCGCCGCATCCCGAGGCTACCGAGCGCGAGGGACCGGGGAGGTTCCGCGAGCACGAGATCGCCGCGTTCGACGGCGGCATGAAGCCACCCGCGTGGCCGCTGGTGCCGGCGATGATGCGGGACTGGGTCGACGCCGTGAACGCCAAGTCGGACGTGCTGGCTCGAAAACAGACCACGTCCACGCCGCTACCCGAGCTGCTCGCCGCGATCCACGACGGATTCGAGGTGGTGCACCCGTTCATCGACGGCAACGGCCGGACTGGCCAATTGGTCCTGAACCTCATCTTGGTGCGCCTCGGCTACCCGCCCGTGATCGTGCTCAAGACCCAGCGGTCGAGCTACCTGGCCGCGATGCAGAAGAGCGACGGCGGAGACCACGGCCCGTTGGGTGAGATTCTGGCCCGGGCCATGTACGACAACCTGAACCGGTTCATCGTCCCGGGGGTTGCCGGGCCGGCGCGGCTGGTGCCGCTAGCCGCTCTTGCCGACCAGGCCTTCTCCGTCGCGGCGCTGCGCCAGGCCGCCGCTCGTGGGCGGCTGGACGCCGTACAGGGATCCGACGGGATCTGGCGCAGCAGCCGCAAGGCCGTGGCCGACTACGCCAGCACCAAGGGGCGCCATACGTCGCGGGGTGAGCGGTGACCAGCAACTTCGACTTCATCCGAGGCGAGTGGCCCGCGGTCTTTGCGGACTGCGCTCGCGCCGAGAGCTCCGAGGCGTCCCGTCCTCGTGCGCCTTCTGCTGCTGGTCAGGGCGACGGTGCGGTGGACAGCTCGGGGAAGGGCAGCGCGATGGGATCGGCGGCCAGCCTGCTCCGGCCGTGCTCGTCGAAGCGGTCCATCCCCAGCTCCGATGTGTCGAGGACGTCGCTGCTGCCGTGGAGCGCCAGGTCTGCGGCGGCTCTCGAGACGCCGGGACCCCACATCATGCCGTGGCCGCCGGCGCTGGCTATCACCGAACCGGCGATCGGACCTTCCCGGCCGATCGCCGGGCCGAGGATCGGCAGGTGGTCCGGGGTGAAGTCGATGGTGGCCGCCCAGGCCTTCCGGATCGGTAGGTCTGCCGTCACGGGAAGCAGCCGCGCCATACGGCGACGCATCCGCTCGTAGTAGGCCCAGTCGAAGTCGGTCGCCTCGCCGGGCAGCTCCTCAGGGTTGCTCATCCCCCAGAGCAGACCACCTTCCTCCGGCCGCCAGTAGATGCCCGACGCCACGTCGAAGACCATCGGCAGCCGCTCCGGCGCCAGGGCGGGATGCGGAGCGGTCACCACGACCTGATGCCGGACCCCGCCAACCGGGACTCTCGCTCCTAGCAAGCGGGCTACTGCGGCGAGCGTCGGTCCACCAGTCAGGACGAGCCTGTCGGTTGCCACGTCTCCCGCCGTCGTACGAGCTCCCACGACTCGCCCGGAGCGCGTTGTGAGCCCGGTGAAAGCAGTCCGCTCGACGACGTCGACCCCGGCCCGGGACAGGGCCGTGGTGTATGCGAGGACGTTGCGGGCCGGGTCGATGTACCCGTCACCGGGAGCGAAGGAGGCGCCGAGCGTCTGGCCGGGCGCCATCGCCGGGTTGAGCTCGTCGAAGTGATCGGGACCGACCCACTGCACGTCGAGCTCGAGCCGCTGCTGCATGGCGATCCGCTGCCCGGCCTGTTCGACCTCGTCAGGGGCGAAGCACGGCATGAAGTACCCCTGGGCGACGAAGCCCGAGTCGATGCCCAGCAGGTCCTGCTGCTGGGCGTAGAAGTCCCGGCTGAAGAGGCCGAGCCGCACGGCGGTCTCCGTGCCGCCCTGGGCCCGCACCATCCCTGCGGCGCGCGAGCTGGCGCCCTTGCCGAGGGTGGCCGCTTCAACGAGCAGCACGCGGGAAAGACCAGAGCGCTTGAGGAACCACGCGCACCACGCGCCGATGGTGCCACCCCCGACGACGACCGCGTCGTACGACGCCGAAAGCGGCTTGCTGCTCACGAAACAAGACAGTCACACAACACCGAACAGCCGGTCAAGAGTACGCGTCTCGACCGGGCACGATGCTGAGGTCGTCACATTGTGATGGCCACCAGGCGTGCCCGCGGCGCAAGTTGTCGCCAACCGACCGCCGGCGACCGAACACGTCCCCCACATCGAGGCTCGACGGGTTCGTCCTAGGTGCGCGGCCGGAGTTCGAGACGCTCTATCTCGGGCTCGAAGGGTTGCAGCAGGTTTACGGGCTCACCAACGCCACGTTCGCGCCGTTCGCGCTAGGGGCGCAGTACACCGCCCTCGACAACGGTGACGCGGACGCCGTCGACGCCTTCACCACCCGCAGCTCGAGACCGGCGACTACCTGCTGCTCGAGGATCCGAAGCTGCTCTTCGGGTCCCAGAACGTCGTCATGGTCGTGGGCGAGGACAAGTTCGACCGCATCGACGCTGACACGTTTCTCGCGGTGGTCAACGCGGTCAACCGCGAGCTGACCGACGACGCCATCGTGGCCATGAACGCCGCTGTTACCGGCGGTCAGGACGACGCGGAAGTCGCCATCTCGTTCCTTCGTGACGCCGGGCTGATGGAACCCCTCGGCTCGGACAACTGACGCCCTACCCGTCCCCCCAGGAGACCCCATGCCCGACTCCCGCCGCAACCCGTTCGTTGGCGTCACAGACTTCTTCAGCGAGATGAGCCGGCTGCGCGCGCTCGGTCGCCGCGGGGGACCCGAGCCCGGCCTGCAGGACGCCGAGCGCACCCACGCGTCCGCCTGGGTGCCGGTCACGGACATCTTCGCCCGGCGTGAGGACCTGGTCATCCGGGTCGAGCTGGCCGGCGTGGATCCCGAGGACATCGACTTCCGGTTCGCACACGGCGTCCTCGCAGTGTCTGGGACGCGCCGAACGGAGATCGACGACGACCGAGACGTCGAGTTCTACATCCGCGAGCGCTTCTACGGAGAGTTCCGGCGCACCATCAACCTGCCCGACGGCACCGACCAGAGCCAGATCTCCGCGGAGTTCGATGACGGCCTCGTCGAGATCACCGTGCGGAGCGGCGTCAGCAGTGCCGACAACACGCGGATCGCCCTTGCCGACAAGTCAGCAGCAGCGACCACCCGCTCGGTGAGCTCACACCGCTGCGCAGTGCAGGCCGGCCTGCTCCGGCCGTGCTCGTCGAAGCGGTCCAGGCGCCCAGGCCGCTGCTCGACCGGGTCGGGGAGCGCGCAGCCGATGCTGGCATCCCGGCGGCAACGCTCACCGAGCCGCCATCACGTTCAGGACATCGCGGTGACGACAGCAAGCATCGCGACCAGGGCGATCAGCATGTAGGCCATGTAGGCGTCCAGGCGACCGGACTGCAACCGCTTCGCCGTCCGGACGGCGCCGAGCAGCGCCAGCTCGAGCGGTCGGTAGAGATAGTGCTCGACGACCTCGACGACATCGATGCGGTACTGCGGCGCGTCGGCATCGGATGGCGACATCTCCTCCTCGTTCGGCGTCCTCCCGACGGCCAGCAACGTCGCAGTCCTGACGTCCTGCGTCTCCACGTCGTTCAGCTGGCTTCTGGTAAGGAGCACGGTCGCGAGCATCTTGCGCATGGCATGCGCGTAACCGAAGGACGTGTAACCCATGCCACGGTCGACCCCGGGTGACGCGGAGCTCCAGGCGGGAACACGGCGAACCCGCCACACCCGACCACCGGAGAACACCCACGCGGTCAATGCGACCGCGCCGGTCATCGCCGGCAGCACGATCCACAGCCACGATGGTGAGAGCGCAGAGAAACCGGCGTAGACCGGCTGAATGACCCAGTGGTCGGTGACGGCGTCCTCGGCGGTAGACCCGACGACCGGACGCAGGCCGGCAGCGATCACCCGGACCTCCAGTGGAGCCAGCATGGCCAGGCCCAGGCATCCGGCGCACAGCAGGGCCAGCCCCAGCCGGTGTGGCCACCGCTCCCTGGCCGCCTCGCCGTCCAGACGAATGCGAGGAGTTGAGAACGCCGTCAACGCGGTCAGCCGCACGAACGTGAGACCGGCGACACCGACCGTGAGTGCGATGAGCGCGCCAGCCACGGCAGAAGCCAGCTGCATGGGCAGGCTGTCCACTCGAAACTGCTGCATGAGCGACTCGAGCGTGAGCCATTCGGACGCAAAGCCCGCGGTCAAGGGAAGCCCGGCCAAGGTGAGGGACCCGATGACCAGGGCTGTCCCGGACCAGGGGAGCGTGCGCGTGATGCCGCGCAGCTGGTCCAGGCTCGTCGTTCCCGTGCTCTGCTCGATGGATGAGGTCGCTGTGAACAGCAATGTCTTCCCGAATGCGTGGGCGACCACTTGCATCGTGGCCGCCAACATCCCAGCCGCGACGAGCCTGGGCTCGTGAGCTGCCGATCCCACCAGTGCGACACCGAAGCCCGTCGTGATCAAACCGGCATTCTCCACACTGGACCAAGCCACGAGCCCCGCCAGGTCTGGGTGCACCGCGGCGTGGGTGATCCCCAGCACAGCGGTGACGCCCGCCACGATCAGCACGGTGACCGCGAGCCAGACCGGGGGAGGGCCGAGCAGCTGCAGGGTACGCCACATGCCGTAGAAGCCAACGTTCACAGCCACTCCGGCCATCACGGCCCGTGCTGGTCCGGGTGCCGCGGCGTACGAGGGCGGAAGCCACACCTGGACGGGTACGACGCCGACCTTCACCCCGAAGCCGAGCAAGAGGAGAGCGTACGCGACATCGGGGGCACCCCCTCCGGGGACCGCGGCAAAGGAATCGAGACGAAAGCTGTCTGCACGTACGGCGAGCAGCAGGCCACCGGCCAGCAAGGCCGAGCCGCTGAACTTGCCGAAGACGATCGCTGCAACCGACGCCTCGGCGCGACGAGCCTGTCGACGGTCATACCCCGTGAGTAGGTAGAAAGCGATCGTCAACAGCTCCCAGCCGGCGAGCAGCACGAAGAGATGGTCTGCGGTCAGAACGACGAGCACAGCGGCGAGTGTCAAGGCGATCACGGCCGGCAATCGCGGACGTGTCGCGTTGCGCGCGAGGGATCCGGCGGCGCCGGAGAGCAATGCTGGAAAGCCTGCCACAAACGCCGTCACCAAGAACAGGCCCGAGAGCCGGTCGGCGTCCAGTCTTGCGCTGCCGAGACCGCCCAGTTCTCCCAGTGACAGTGTCGTGTCGTGGCCCCGCAGGGCCATGCCGCCGATGACCACACAGACCGCGGCGGCGGCCGCATTCAACCCCCAGCCCGCGAGGCCACGAAGTGGCTCCAGACGAGCCGGTAAAGCAGCCGTGGCGGCCGCAGCCAGGAACAGGGCGAGAGCAGCGAGGATCATGGGGCAAGAGTCCGATCAGGCGGGATCCCACCGACTGCGAGAAGGATCGCATGAAGCAGGCTGAACGGGCTGGGCGGTGACCCCGGAACCCAGATATCGACGTCGATGACCTGCGCGACTCCCACTCCGCCGGTGTACCCACCTCGATAGAGACCGCCGGTGATGGCGTCGGTGCCGGCAGCGATCACCACGACCGGATCAGGCATGGCTTCGCGGGTACGACGTAGCGGCGCCATCATGCCTGCGGTGCCGTTTCCCGTGACCAACAGGATGTCGGCATGCCGAGGACTCGCAGTGAAGAAGACGCCGAGCCGGTGGATGTCGTAGACAGGGTTCAGCAGCGCCTGGACCTCCCACTCGTCGCTGCCGTCCGAGCCGCAATCGATGTGCCGGATGTGAAGGGAGCGACGGAGTCGTCGGACGCGCTCGGCCAGTCTGTCCCGGACCTCGCGGATGTCGTCGTCGGTGTCCTCCCGTGGGGTGTCGACCAGCCCTCCGCGGGTGAGCCTGGCGGTGCCTGCGCCGGGGGCCCACGAACAGACCTCGGGCAGCGCAGCGACACACGCGCCGCAGAGTATGCAACGTCCCCTGTCCAGCTCCACGTCACTGTGGCCGGCGTTGCGCATCTCACTGAGAGCCCCAGTCGGGCAGATGCGGTCCAGCACAGCTTGCTCGGAGATGGCGGCCCGTTGCGGTGCCCTTTCGGGGGACCGGTCGATGCGGACTGAACCGGTGAACGACTCGAAGTATTGGTCGGGTCGACGCGGCCATCGCGTCGTCACGATTCCGTTTCGTAATCCCCGCAGCGCCCATGGCCACACCATGATGTCTCCTCCTCTCAGCACCACTCAGGTCCTCGTGAACATCGAACGTCTTGGCCGCTCGCTACATGGCTACCCCGGCGTATCCGAGCCCGAAACTGGCCTCGATGAACGGGAAGTCGGTGAAGATGTCACCGGCGAACACGTGATGGAAGAGCAGGAGGTTGTGAAAGGACGGTGACCGCGCGAGGCAGCGCCGGATCCTCCCACTCTCGACCTCGAGCGCGTAGACCACCTCGCCCTGCGCGGACTCGGTCCAACCTGTGGCGAAGCCCTGTGCCGTGGCCATCGGCTCCGACTCTGTCAACGGATGCACCGGCTCGTCCGCCATGGCTGCGAGAGCGTCCAGCAGGAGATAGACCGACGTGCTGATCTCGTGCCAGCGCACCCGAGCCCGTGCCAGCGCATCACCTGCATCGAGCTCCGGCGGCTCTGGTGACTTGATGTCCGCGTACGCCGCGTACGGCAGGTCCCGGCGATTGTCGACGTCGAACCCTGATGCACGCCCGATAGGTCCGAGCGCACCGAACTCACGCGCCCGCTCGGCGGTCAGCGGCCCAGTCATCCGCAGCCGGTCCAAGAACGACGCGGTGCCGTCCAGGGCCGTGAGGTCAGAGCGGATTCCGTCATGGAGCGTCCGCACCTGCGACGCCACCCGCTCGACGTCGAGGGGTGGCACGTTGACACCCCCCACCGTCACCACGTTGCGGCCGAAACGGCTGCCACACAGGCTCGAGACAAGCCTCATGGCCGTCTCCTTGTGCCAGCCGAACCTCGCTGTGGCCACGGCCAGGCCGGCAGCGTCGCACATCCGCATCGTGGCGTCGAGATGGTTGGAGATCCTCTCGAGCTCGGCGTACACCACCCTGGTGAGGCGGGCGTACAGGGGCACGTCACACCCGAGGATTCGCTCAGCGGCCTGACAGTAGGCCAGCGCATGGGCGATCGAGCTGATGCCCTCGACTCTCTCCGCTACCAGTACGCCTTCGGCCAGGGTGCGTCCCTCGAAGTGCTTGGCTGTCCCCCGATGCTTGTAGTGCGGCCGGATGTTGAGGTACGGGATGTCCTCACCGGGAGTCTCGATCAAGAACTCGATCGACTCGTGCACTCCTGAGCGCACCGGTCCGAAGGGCAACGTGAACATGCCCTGGCCGGCGAGATCGACGGGGCCACGTGGCTCCGCCGGGGCCACCGATCCGGGCTGGTTCACCCGGCCGGGGTGCGGTCGCTCGACCCCGTCGTCGAGCGGAAGCAGCAGGGGGTCGAGTCGAGGATGCCCGACCGGCGTGACCCCTGAAAGGTCGTGCATGGCCCGCTCGTACCAGAATGCCGCAGGTACCGAGGCTGACAACGACGGATATTCGAGACGACCGTTCGGAGCGGGGGTCACCAGCACCGTGTGGCGCTCGATGTCACCAGAGCCGGCGAGCAGGATCCCGATCTCGCAGGACCCGTCCCGGTCGGTGCCGTACAGCCCGGCGAATCGGCTCCCTGTCTCGATCCTCCCGACAATGCGTCCCCACGGATCAGGCTCCACCGGTGGGAGCTCCGGAGCGCGAGTGTCCCGTTCGTGCGTCATGACAGGCCGCCACCGAGCTCGCGTGCGGCCGCGGTCAGCAGGTCAAGAAGCTGCTCCGGTGGATGGACGCCGAGGACCAGCAGGACGAGCGTTCCCGCGACCACGGGGACGACCATCCACGCACTGGGCTCTCCGCGTGCCACCTCATGGCTGCCTCGAACGGCCGTTGACACTGCCGAGCTCGGAGTACGACGATCAGCATCGCCTGGGTCAGGCGCTGGAGCTTCCGCATCCCCTCTCCGGATGGCGCCAGAGCGTGCCCGCGGCGCCTGCGAGACGGGCACGAACAGGGGCTGAGTGACATTGCTCGTCAGCCCGAAGAAGGCCAGCGTGACCAAGGCGATCAGCAGCCCGGCTGCGACGTCCCGATCGTGCGCGAAGCCGCCGGCCACTATCTGGAACTCACTGCGGAACAACCCAAACGGCGGCATCGCGCTGAGGGCGAAGATGCTGATCAGGAACAGCGGCCCGGACCAAGGCAGCAGGTCAATCGCGCCCCGCATGCGGCTCAGCTCCTTGACGCCGTACTTGCGCACCAGGACGCCTGCGCCCATGAAAGCGTTGCCCTTGGCTGCCCCATGCGCGAGTACATGCAGCAGCACGCCGGCCAGCGCTATCGGCGACCCGAAGCTGACACCGATCGCCAAGATCCCCATGTGTTCGACCGATGAGTACGCCAACATGCGCTTCACGTCGCTCTGCTCGACCAGGTAGAGCGCAGCGAGCAGCAGCGAAGCGACACCGAAGACCAGCAACACCTGTTGGGGGAAGGACGGCCCCAGGGTCACGCGTGCGATCTGGAAGTAGCGCAGGATCGCGTAGAAGCTGACGGCCAACAACGAGCCGGACAGCAGGGCCGAGACAGGTGTCGGCGCCTCGGCATGAGCGTCGGGCAGCCACGTGTGCACCGGGAACAATCCCACCTTGGTGCCGAACCCGACGACCGCCAGGACGAACGCAAGTCGGACCGGCGTCTGCGGCAGTTCGGCCGCGTGGCGCAGCAGCGGGTGGAACGCCAGGTCGTAGGACTGCCCGAGCCGTTGCGCACCGGCGTAGTACATGACGATCGTTGCGAGCAGGCCGATGCCGAGGCCGCTGGACGCGATCAGGACGTACTTCCAGGCGGCCTCGGTGGCGCCTTCCGTGTCGTCGATCGCCACCAGGAGCGCCGACACCACGGTCGTGATCTCGATCGCGATCCACAAGAGGGCGAGTCCGCTCACGGCTGGTGCACACAGCATCGACCACGCGAAGAGATTCAACCCCACGTAGAAACGGCGGCTGTACCGGTGGAAGTCCCGCTCCTCCTCGCCGCCGGCCGCCGCTGCCACGGCGGACTCCTCAGCCAGGTATCCCACCGAGTACACGGCCGTCGCGACGTACAGAAAAGCGGTGGGCAGCAAGAAGACCACCGACAATGCGTCGACGCGCAATAGTCCGGCACCGATCGGGTGACTCGCCGCCGTCGGAACCAGAGCGAGGCAGAGCACCAATGATGCCGTGCCGGCGATGACGGTGGTGCCGGAGAGGACTCGCCGCGGCAGCACCAGGCAGCCAAGAACCGAAACCAGTGGCACCGACACCAGCAGCACAAGGAGAACCGTCATCATGCTCACCCCCGCAACCGTGTCAGCGTCTCAGTCGACAGCGATCGTGTCCGCCCGTGATGCAGCCGCATCAGGACACCGAACACCACCACAGCGACCAGCAGGTCGAACAAGAACGCGACCTCGAGGATGAGCGGCAGCCCCGCCGCCACGACCAGGCTTGCCAGCGAGACGCCATTCTCCAGCGAGAAGAACCCCACAGCCTGGCTGACCACGTCACGACGCAAGATCATCAGGACGAACGCGACAAGGACCACCGCAAAGGACAAGCTCAGGGCCGTGCTCGGAAGGACCTCGGAGTGGATGTCGAGCGCTCCGACCACGAAGAACCCGAGCGCAGCAACCACGATCGCAAGCATGACTTCGTTGGCGACGCCCAGTGCCCCGCTGCCGGCGATCTCGGCCGAAGCGCTGCGCATCAGTCGCAGGATCACCGCCGGGACGATCACAGCCTTCAAGGCGAACGACACCGCGGCCAACGCATACAGCTCGGGCACACCACGGCCACCGGCAACAACCGCGGCGAGGACGCTGACAGCCAGAGACTGCAGGGCGTACAAGCGAACCTGCGCACGCAGCAGCGCCGCTCGCAGCATGAGAAACTCCAGCAGCAGCACCACGATTGCCACCGTGTTGGACACGCCGTCGAACACCGAGGGGACGCCCGCCCCAGCCGATGCCAGGGACACCAGAACGTGCCCGTCGCTCATCACCCACCACCCAGATACAGGGTGAACACCGCCAGCACAGCGAGCAGAAAGGCTGCCGAGACGAACTCGGTGATCTTGAACAGACGGAGCTTGGCGAACGAGTCGTCGATCACCGCGATCACGCAACCCAACGCACAGGCCTTCGCCAGCAGCACAACAGCGGCGAGCGCCACCTGGTCGAGTCGCGCCGTGGCGGCCATCCCCCACGGCGCGACAAAGACGTTGAGGAAGATCGTGAACAGCACCAGCTGCTTGACGGCCGATCCCCACCGCAGCAGGGCCATCTGCGCACCCGAGTGCTCGAACGAGCGCGCCTCCTCGATCATGCCCAGCTCGATCGTGCCGGTATGGGTCTCCACTGGGATCCGCCCGGTCTCAAAGAGGATCACCATGAACAGGGCCGCAGACGCCAGCAGGTGCGCCGGTCGGACGATCTGTTCCGGCCCGCTGCGCACAGTCTCGCCCAGCACATACGGCAGATCGGTGGTGGTCACCAACGCCACAGTGAACACGACAAGGAGCACCACCGGCTCCGTGATGGCAGCGAACGTTTTCGCCCGACTCGAGCCCAGCTGGGCGTAGGCGTCTCCGGTCTCCGCAGCAGCCACGGCGATGACAAAGCTGGCGAACGCCAGGATGAATCCAGCCCCCAGGATGTCCCCCATGAATCCCAGCGGGAGCGCATAGCTCGTCAACACTGGGATCAACATCGGCACCGTCAGGTAACAGGCCAGCGCCACCAACGGCGCACCGAGGAAGAAGGGTCCGGCTCCTTCCGGCGCCAACGACTCCTTTCCGAAGAACTTGCCGAGGTCGAAGTATGGCTGAAGCACCCGGGGTCCACGCCTGCCCTGGAGTCGAGCCTCGACCTTGGCGATCACGCCGGTGACCCCCGGTGCCCCGACGGCAACCGTCAGCACTTGCATCAGCTGAATCACCGACAACGGCAGGGTAGCCGTCATGGCTGCCGCCGGGCGCCGGGTACGGCCGCCGCCGCCGGGCAGGGCTGGCCGTGTTCGTCAGGCCGCGGTTCATGCACGTTGTGAGAACACACTGATGGCTCCTTCGTCGGAGGAGCCATCAGCAGGTCGCGGTTCGGACGCGAGTCCGGGCGGGCACCATCGCCAGTAGCGCCAGTCAACCAATCGCACCCTCTGCGGTCAAGCACCGGCTCGGCGCTGGTCACGTTGGCGGGCTATGCTGGGTTTCGGCGATGGGGCTCGCCGACGCTTGCGGCGGATGGCCGCTGACGGTCCCTGAAGTGCTTCCGAGCACGGAAGGAGTCGTCGTGTTCCAACGCCCCACGGTCCCCCCCGAGCATGCGTCCGCTACACAGCTGCCCAGCCTCCTGTTCTCCGGCAGAGACGTCGACGCGATGGGGATGCCCGGCCCCGTGCAGCCGCTGGACTGCTTCACCGACCTCAAGCTCGATCACGTGGAAGCGACGTTGGTGCAGGGTCGTGAGCAGTACAAGCTCGACGAGTACTTCCGTCGGCCGCTGACCACGGTCGAGTCCGTGACGTACCGCCAGGCGATCTTCCGCGACTTGGAGCACCCCGAGACCGCCGCTTACGTCACCGAGTTCGGCCGACGTATGCAGGCGATGCGCGACCAACTGGCCCGCGGGCGCAAGCACTACTACCCGGTCCAGCAGCAGCGGACGTTCCTCACCGCAGCGACAACCTACGTCGACGCCGTCAGCAGGCTTCGTGACCGGCTCGGCGAAGACTCTCTCGACTCCGAGGGCCTTCGCTCCGTCCTTCACCACCTGTCCGGCTACGTCGATTCGGCGGCATTCGTCCGGCTGTCACGGGATGCCGACGAGACCCGTCACTTCATGGCTGGGCTTCAGTACCGGATCCGGGTCTATGGCGACACCGTGCAGGTCAGCGCCGTAGACGAGAACACAGAGGACTACAGCCGCGATGTGGCCAGGACGTTCGAGCGGTTCCGTCAAGGCCCGGCGAGGAGCTATCTGTCGAAGCTGCACGGCTACGGTGAGATGGACCATGTCGAAGCGACCATCGCTGACTTCGTTGCCCAACTGCACCCCGACGCCTTCGAAGCCCTTGCGGCATTCGCACGTCGTCATCTCGACTTCGTTGATCCCGGCGTCAGACGCCTCGACCGCGAGATCCAGTTCTATCTCGCCTACGTGGACCTGATGGCTCGGGTCACCCAGTCAGGCCTGACGTTCTGCTGTCCAACGTTGTCGGCAGAACCGGATGCGATCGCTGTCAGCGACGCGTACGACCTCGCGCTGGCGTCCCAGCGCGCGGCCGACGCGTCCGTGGTCACCAACGACATCCACGCGGAAGCGTGGGAACGGGTTCTGGTGGTGACCGGTCCGAACCAGGGCGGCAAGACGACGTTCGCCCGGATGTTCGGGCAGCTCCACTACTTAGCCAGCCTCGGTGTGCCCGTACCCGGCTCTCAGGCAGCGTTGACGCTGCCCGATACCGTGCAGTCGCTGTTCGAGCAGGGTGAGAACGTGGCAGACATGCGCGGACACCTTCACGACGACCTGGTCCGGATCCACGAGATGCTGGAGATCTCCAAGGACCGCACCGTGCTGGTGGTGAACGAGATCTTCACCTCGACCGCGCTCGACGACGCGACGTTCTTGTCCACCAAGATCCTCAACGACATCCTGCGGCGCGGAACGTTGTGCGTCTTCGTCACCTTCATGGACGAGCTGTCGGTCCTCTCCCCGAGCACGGCGAGTCTGGTGGCCGAGGTCGACCCGAACGACACGGATCATCGGACGTTCAAGATCGTCCGAAGACCCGCGGATGGGCTGGCCCACGCCCAGGCGGTGGCTGCCCGTCACGGGCTTGGCTACGACACACTCATGAGCAGGCTGCAAGCATGAAGGCTCATCTTCTCTACGCCGACGAGGATCTCGACTGGTCCGCCAAACCGTTCGAGACTCATCCAGATCTGGTCCGCGACCTGGACATCGAGACCGTCGTCGACGCGATGGCGTCGAACGACCCGTACCTCTACGAGATCGCCGCCAACGCCTTGCTGATCAGGCTGACGGACGTCGACCAGATCACGTATCGGCAGCATGTTGTGAGCGACTGCTTACGGTACCCGAAGGAGATTCGTGCCCTGTACGACCTCGTCGCACACGCCACCGACAGCAAGCGCAGGCTTCGCATGAGACTGTTCGGGGACTCCCCCAGCAGCGTGCTGTCCAGGTCGATCTCCTTGCTGACCGACCTCACGGACCACCTCGAGGAGCTGCGTCGGTACGGCGCCACCACCGCTGGTCGCTTCGAGTCAGAGGCGCTCAGGTCGCTGTTCGCTCAGGTCGACCACGACCTCGACGACGTCTACGTGGCTACCGTCAAGGACCACCTCCGGGGTCTGGAGCTCCCAAACGGCGTCTTCATGACTGCTGAGTTGGACGACGAGTGCCAGGGGACGAACTATGTCTTGCACAAACCGGCCAGCGTGCGTCGCACGTGGCGCGACCTGCTCCGGTTCGGGCGCCAACCGGGCGTCTTCACCTATCGAATTCCCGAGCGCGACGAGAACGGTGCACGTACGCTCTCGGGCATCAAGGACCGCGGGTTGAGCCAGGTCGCCGACTCCGCTGCTCAGTCCGCCGACCACGTCCTGGACTTCTTCAACGTGCTGCGCGGCGAACTTGCCTTCTACGTAGGGGCGTTGAACCTGTATGAGCGTCTTGACCAGTCGGCGCTCCCGGTCTGCTTTCCGGGTCCGCGGCCCCTCGGCGACAGCGCCCTGCAGGCCAGCGATCTCCGTGATGTGTCTCTGGGGCTACGGGTGCCGACTCCGCTGGTCGGCAACGACCTGGTTGCCGATGACAAGTCCCTGGTCATGGTCACCGGTGCCAACCAGGGTGGTAAGTCCACCTTCCTCCGCGCCGTCGGGCTGGCTCAGGTGATGATGCAAGCGGGACTCTTCGTCGCCGCGCGCAGCTTCACCTCCAGCGTGAGCAAGACCGTGTTCACACACTTCCGCCGGGAAGAGGACAGCGGTATGCACCGCGGGAAACTCGACGAGGAGCTGCAGCGCATGTCCGACATCGTCGACGCTCTCGAGACGCCTGCAATGCTCTTGTGCAACGAGTCGTTCGCATGCACCAACGAGCGAGAGGGCTCCGACATCGCCCGCACTATCGTGCGCGCCCTTCAGGAGTCCGGGACCAGAGTGTGCTACGTCACGCACATGTTCGAACTGTCGAACGGGCTGGCACGGCAGGGCTGCGAAAGCGACTTGTTCCTGCGAGCGCAGCGGCTAGCGGACGGGCGGCGTACGTTCAAGATCGTTGAAGGGCTCCCGGAGTCGACCAGCTACGGACGTGACCTGTATGCACAGGTATTCGCTCGTTGAGGGGCCTGACGTCTCACCTTAGGTCTTCAGCGACCCGGGGTGGTTGCCGAAGCAGCAACGCGGCCGTGACCGACGCCGCCATCCAACAAGCGACGTAGACAAACGCAATCGTCGGAGTCGTGGCGGTCCACAAGATCCCGGCAACCACGGATGCGCCAAGATCTCCGAGGGATTGAACCAGACCCAGCACACCGTACCCATTGCCGCGCAGGCGGTCGGGCAAGGCGAGGGCGACGAGGGTGGTCTCCGCAGTCTCGGCAAAGCCGATGCCGGCACCAGCCAACACGAACCCCAGGGCGAGAATGGGCCACAGGCTCTGGTTGACCGCGAAAATCCCGTAGGCGCAGACGTACACAGCGGCCCCGACGGCAAGGACGCGACGCGGATTGCCACGGTCGCTGAGCTGGCCGGCAAGGAGACTCGCGATCGTCGCAGTCGCGTTGTGTGCAGCGTAGAGCAGAATGGCCACGCTGGTGGCGGCCGTCAACGAACGATCGCCGGTGTGCAGCAGGTCCGTGGCACGCAGGATCAGCAGTGTAGTTGCGACGTTGCCGAGCTCGAACAGGGCAGCAGGCGCCAGTACCCGACTCAGCCCCGCAGCGCGCAGCTCACGCACATTGAAGGACAACGCGCGTCGACCGGCGCTCATGCTCACCGTGCGGCGTGCTTCTCGCGCGGCAACGGTGATCGCCACTGCGGCGAGCACGCCGGGAATGAAGGCGAGCAGCATCACGTGACGAACGCCCAGGACGCCGACAAGTGCCGAGGCGAGCAATGGCCCCACAACAGCTCCGGCGTTGTCTCCGGCACGTTCGACACCGCTGGCTCGTCCGAACGCCGTACGCGGCACCAAGGACATCAACAAGGTGTCACGGGCCGGGGACCGCAGGCCGCGAGACATCCACGCCAACGCCCGCAGTATCGCGACCTGCCACACGGCCGTCGCGAGGCCGATGGCGGCGGTCGCGAACGCCGTGGCGAGGTAGCCACCGGACGCGAGCCGCGCTCGGCGCAGTGGGTCGTTGCTGAGCGGTCCTCCGGCGAGCTTCGCCAGTCCGACCAAGGCATCTGACACGCCTTCGATCGCGCCGAGCGCAGCTGGCCCGGCGCCCAGGACCGATGTGAGAAACGTCGGCAGCAGGCTCGTCGTCATCTCGTGACCGGCGTCGGACCCCAATGATGCGGCACCGACCGAGACGACTCCGGGAGTCACCCAGCGTGGGTGACGGTCGGTGCCGTCTGCGAGACCGGTCTTGTCCTGTCCATCCGGCACAGTCACCGCCCCGGGTCCGACATTCCCTCGTCCCTTCTAGGAAGAGGAACCATCAGCCACAGGGCAGTTCAGTCGCACGACTCGGCGGGATCCATCGCCGGGCTTGACGCTAGAGCGGTGGAGTGGTGACCGTCAAGGACAGGCTGCTCGCTAGGCTGATTGCCCTCGTCGCCGTGACTGGCGCCTTGGCGCGAGAACACGGAGTCTGCATGCCCCGTTCGCGTGTTCCGCGCACGGCCCGGGTTCCGCTTCTCCCGCGCCGGTGATGCTCAGTGAGTAGGAGTCGGTGTGCCCGGTGTTGACCGTAGGGAGCTGGTCGCCATCTTCGTGGGTGGTGCAATCGGTGCCGGGGTGCGAGCAGCCCTTTCGAGCGCATTCGGTTCGGAGCCGACGCAGTGGCCATGGGCAACCTTCGGGGTCAACGTCGGAGGTGCGCTTCTGCTGGGGTACTTCGCTACCCGCCTGCAGGAACGGCTTCCGCTGTCCAGCTATCGCCGTCCACTTCTCGGCACTGGTCTTTGCGGCGGCCTCACCACTTTTTCCACCATGCAGGTCGAGATCGTCTCGATGCTGGATGCGCGGGCCTATCTCCTGGCGGCCACGTACACAACCGCCAGCATTGTCGCCGGGCTGCTGGCAGTTCATGTCGCTACGGGCGTGGTTCGCAGGGTCTGGGTACGTCTATGACGGTGCTTGTGTGGCTGGCCGTACCTCTCATTGGTGGCAGCGGGTCGGTCTTGCGGTTCTTGGTTGACCGGTTCGTGGCGCGTCGCTCGAATCGGGCACTGCCGTTGGGAACGCTGACAGTCAATGTCACGGGATCTCTCGCCCTCAACCTGTTCGGACGGCTCGCACTCGGGCCAAACACGGCGTTGCTGGTGGGAACGGCTGCCATCGGGTCCTATACGACGTTCTCTACCTGGGTCTTCGAGACGCAGCGGCTTGGCGAGGAACGCCAGTTGACCGTTGCCGTATTCAACCTGTTCGTCAGCGTCATGCTGGGAGTGGCCGCCGCGGCTCTCGGCCAGACCATCGGAGGGCAGCTGTGAACGACGAGTGCCTGAAGCTCACCGCTTACTTCGGGGAGCGACAACGCCTGCGCGGCCGTTTCTACGCCGATGAGATGTTCGATCTGTTCGATGAGCACGAACTCAGAACCAGCATCCTGTTACGAGGAATAGCAGGATTTGGATCGCGGCATCACCTGCGCACTGACCAGTCCTTGACGATGTCTGAGGACCCACCTGTGGCGGCAATCGGCATCGATGCCCGGGACCGCATCGAGCGACTCCTCACCCGCATGATGGCGGACCAACGTCGTGGCCTGCTCACCCTCGAGAGAGCACGAGTCCTGCAGGACGACCTTGGGCATGTGGTGCTTTCGGAGGAGCTGAACGAGGCCACCAAGCTGACCGTATACGTTGGGCGGCAGGAACGGGTCTACCGCGTTCCCGCGTATGTGGCTGTGTGCGACCTGCTGCGCCGCCGCGGTGTGGCGGGCGCTTCGGTCCTGCTGGGAGTTGATGGCACGTTGGGTGGCCATCGACAGCGAGCCCACTTCTTCGATCGCAATGTAGGGGTTCCGACCATGGTCATCGCCGTGGCGGCGGGCGACCGCATTGCGGCGGTGTTGCCAGAGCTTGGCGGTCTGCTCAAGCGGCCGTTGATGACCGTGGAACGTGTCCGCGTGTGCAAACGTGATGGTGTGCTGCTGGAGCGCCCTCACGCCTTGCCGGCCGTCGATGAGCACGGCCTGAACCTCTGGCAGAAGATGATGGTCTACACCTCTGAGTCTCATCTCCACGAAGGCGAGCCAGTACATCGAGCCCTGATCCGACGTTTGAGAGCGTCGTCGGTGGCGCGCGGGGCGACGGCTCTGCGCGGCGTGTGGGGATTCCATGGCGACCATGAACCCCACGGTGACTCGTTGTTCCAGATCGGTCGGCGCGTTCCTGTGACGACGATCATCGTCGACACACCGGGCCACATCAGCCAATGCTTCGACATCGTTGACGAACTCACCCAGGAGCACGGTCTGGTCACGACTGAGATGGTGCCTGCGCTGGGTGCTCTGGACGGAGGAGACGACCGGAGCCGGCTGCGGCTGGCACGCCACAAGTTCTGACTGGGCGATCATCACCTAGCGTCAACCCCTGCTCCTCGAGGCGGGTCCCGCGCCGTAGCATTCGAGGAGCTCGACACGCCAGATGGCAACGGACCCTGATGTGCGTCCGCCAACGAGGATGAGGCAATAGGGAGTCCAGCTTGATGTCAGAACCGATCACGCTCCAGGGGAGGGGGACCAAGGAGCGCATCGTTGCTGTTGCTGCTGCGCTCATGTACGAGC
>JBPCRX010000084.1:0-5060 GCA_050996395.1 Nocardioidaceae bacterium | reverse complement strand
GCACTATCTGGTCGACGAACTCGAGCGGCGCGAGTTCCGCTGGGCTTATCGCCTGGTTGACTCCCGGTTCTCGGGTGTCCCCCAGCGCAGGCAGCGCGTCTTGCTTGTCGCCAGCAAGACCGAGGATCCTCGTACCGTGCTCTTGGCGGACGACGCTGGGGATCCTGGCCCTGAGTACTACAACCCCGGGATGACCGGCTTCTACTGGACCGAGGGCTTGCGCGGACTCGGCTGGGCGCCCGACGCCGTGCCCACTCTCAAGGGCGGGTCGAGCATCGGCATCGCGTCGCCTCCTGCGATATGGATTAGGGACGCTGAGGTCGGTAGGCAACTTGTTACGCCCTCCATCGAGGACGCCGAGGCCATGCAGGGCTTCGAGCGGGGCTGGACCGAAGCAGCTCTGGCCCACGGGCGCAAGGGACTGCGTTGGAAGTTGATCGGGAACGCCGTCACAACGGGCGTCGCCGAGTGGCTCGGTCGGCGTTTGGCCGTGCCAGGTGACTACGACTCGGACGAGGCGACCCGCCTCTCCGAAAACGACAGGTGGCCTACAGCGGCATGGGGCGGAGACGGCTGGCGCTGGCGCTCCCGCGTGTCCTTGTGGCCCGAGCAACAGCCCTACCAACACCTCGCGGACATGCTGGACCCCGAGGGGCTGACGCCCTTGTCACATCGAGCAGCGGCGGGCTTCCTGTCGCGAACCGCAAGAGCAAAATTGCGCTTCGACGAGGACTTCCTACTGGCCGTGAAACGCCACGTAGAGTTCATCGCTTGACCGGAAGATCATTGGTCGATCCAATAGGGTCGCGTTTGTGGACGCTCCCGACATCATGGCTCGATCGATGAGCATCCCTCATCCGACGGGTCCCTCGAAGGCGCTGTGGCAGTACCACTCGCAGAGTGACCGCCACTCCAAGGTGTCGTGCTGGGCGGTTCTGTTCGACCTCATCCAAACCAGCGGCCTGCTACGGAGCCACATCGAGACCGGCAAGGTTGCATTCGGCGTCCACCACCCGATGTACGACTTTGTGAACGACCGCCCGAAGGCTCTCGACCTCGTCGTCTTGCGTCCCGGCCAGGAAGACATGTCGGGTCGGGTTAAGCGTCGTCAGCGGCGCTCGTTCGCGGACCTCGCCGACGAGTGGGCCGTGGATCTCAGTCCGCAGCAACGACGTACTCTCGACGCACTTCCAAAGGTCATTGAGTCGCCGGTCGGCGCGGTTCTCGTCGCTCTTGAGGCCAAGGCGTGCATGACGGCCCACTCAAAGTCGCAGCCGCGGTTCTACGACGAGTTGAACTCGAGCCATCAGACCGTCCACTCCTCCTCGAACAACGCCTTGGCGATCGGCCTCGTCACGATCAACGCGACGACCGAATTCATCAGTTCGAAGCGCAATCCGCAGTACGACCCCGCAATGCGTACGGTTGTCAGCGTGCACAAGCAGCCGAAGGACGGCGAAAAGGCAATGGCCACCGTCAGAAAGTTGCCCCGACGCACCAGCACATCCGCGACGGGATACGACGGCCTGGGCGTCGTGATGCTGGACGCGCGGAACGACTTGTCGCCGGTCAAGGTCCACACCGAGCCTCCGGCGCCAACGCCCGGCGACATCTTCAACTACGAGTCCATGATCACGCGGATGGCGAATGAGTATGACTCCGCCTTCGCGCGGATCTAGACGTCCGGCCGTTCCGAAGGCCTCGTCGCCCGAGGCTCTTCGCCGAATGCAGCGCCAGAAGCGAGCCGGAACATCCCCCGAGGTCGCGATCCGCAGGCTGCTGCACGCTCGCGGACTCCGCTACCGCGTGGATCGTCCGCTCGATCTTGCGGGAGTCCGGCGCCGTGCCGATCTGACGTTCGTGGGCGCTCGCGTCGTCGTCTTTGTGGACGGCTGCTTTTGGCACGGGTGTCCGGACCATGCGACGGCACCCAAGAGCAACGCCGAGTGGTGGCAGGACAAACTCGCCGCCAATGTCGCGCGGGACCGCGACACGGACGCCCGACTCGAGGGCTCCGGATGGACAGTCCTGCGCGTTTGGGAGCACGAGGACCCGAGAGCCGGAGCCGACCGGATCTCGGCCGCCGTGTCGGCCCGTCAGGAACGCTAGACCCCGTAAGCCGGGAGTTACTTGGAAACGAAACGCAACGGTCGCCGGGTCACGCACGCGAGGATCCCGGTTTCACCGAGTGGCGACCCTAGGGGTTGGCCACGGCGCCGCAGAACGAGCTGCCGTACCCGGGCTCGGCGCCAGTAACGATAACAAGCTGTTGTGATCTAGGTCACATCTGGGGCTCAGGCTTGGGAACATATCAATTTTCGATCTGGAACGTAAACCGGGGGTGCGTGTTTCACTGCATCCGTCAGTACGGAGTCGAGTGAAAAGGGGAAGCGAAAATGTTCGAACTGCAAGAGCTGACGCAAGGACAGCGTCGAGCAATCGAGATGCTAGCGGAGGACTTCAAGTCCGACGTTGGCGAATGGCTCATCGAGCACGGCGACCGCATCGAGTCGATTGTCTGGGCACCCTGCAACAACGACGAGGGCATCATCGAAGACAGCGGCCAGTATCTGCGCAATTACCTCAAGTGCGGCGACTCCACGCCACGGGTACTCAGCCGGCCTGAACAGCATGCTCGAAGCTGACACGACCGACCTGGCGTTCGAGATGGTCGTGTTCATGGTTGTCCACGCCGACGGTTACCTGCGAACTGGCATCGATGGGTGATGTCGCGACCATCTGCGCGGTCCTAGAGGTGATCGACCAGCGGCGCCTCCAGGGCCGAGCGCCCCGCCACCGTGGTAACCCATTGGTGGCGGGGCGTTCTCGCGCCAGATGATCACTGGTGACCTCTAGCAGGCCGTCAGTTCTTGAACCCGACATCAATGGTGCCGTGTGCGCCCCTACTCCGCTTCTACAGCTTGTGCGGCGTCGGTGAAAGCGTCCTGCTCTGCTTCGACGCGGCGAGCAAGGTTGAGGTTCGCCTCGGACCGCTTGAAAAGGTAGTACCCCACGACGCGCCCCTTGATGGCGACGTTCTGCCCGGATGACATGAACTTGTCTCGTGACTCCTGACCCTCTTCCACAAAGACAAAGGACCCGTTGACGAGTTCCCACCCTTCGTGACACACCGAGTTGAGGATGGTCACAGAGTCGTGCACTCTCTTGGTGGTAGTGCTGCCCATCATGGCCGCGATGATGGCCTTCTGGTTGATGACGTCTTGGTCGTACTGAAAGACGAGGTCGCCTCGGTCGTAGGCGGATCGTGCTTGCCCGGCGGGGCTGCTCATGAAGAACTTCTGCGCCAGTTCCTGCCGACGCTGCTCCTTCTTAGCCTGCTTGTCCGCGACTTCTTCAGGCGTCTTCTTACTCAAGAGTCCCACGGTGCCTCCTTCGCTTGGTGCCGCCACGGAGTCTATGCATCGGTGCCAGCCACGTCTGGCGATTCGGCTGAAGACCCGACGTCCTCCCGGCCGACGTGATCCCATCTCCGTTGGTGCACTCCGAGACCGGACGGGCTCGACACCATGGTGCAGCCAGGCTCCAGACATCGCACTCGCCGTCGCCTTCCTTTGCAGACGCCGTCTGCCGCCAGCACGGTCAGCACGGTCGGCTCGGTCGTGTCGGTTCTGCTGGTGGCGATGCTGCCGAGCAACGGTGTCGCGTGGTCCTCGCTGGTCCCGACGACGCTGACCCGCCAGCCAAGGCTGCGCAGAGCCTGAGCGTGCTCGGCTGCGACTTCGTCGCAGTGCCCGTGGTGGCTGACGTGCAAGATCCACGTTTCGCCGATCAGTCTGGCCGGGAGGGCGACTCCGGCGTCCAACGTGACCCTGCGACTTGCGCGATCAATGTTTGCAATCAGGGCTCGCATACCGGGGCCTCATCCGCGACGGCCGTCGTCCACCGCCTCAACGCACTGGTCCGCCGACCATGCGGCGGGTGACGATGCGGCCGATCTCGTCTTGGCACAAGAAGATGTGGGCTCTCACCGCCGCGGCTCCGAACCGCCACGGCACTGGCCATTCGTGACCGGTCTCCCAGCCGTGGATGACGTTCCAGCGGGTGGAACCGAGCAGGCACGCTGCCAACGTCTGGACCGCCTCGACCGTCTCGGGGTCCAGCTTGCCCCCGCTCGCAGCGCGTGCCCGGTCGGCCAGCCGCATCAGGCACGCCACCCGACCGTCCAGCACCGGCATCGCCTCGTCAGGGTCGCCGGAAAGGATCGCGGCCTCGACTGCGGCAGCGGTGCCGGGGTCCTGACGCGGTGGCCGCGACACGGCGCACTCGCCGAGTCCCGGCACGACATGCAGCAGCTCGGACGGTGGGTTCAGTCCGTCATGGTGCGGCCGGATCGGCTCGTCCCACCCCATGCTGCAGGCGTGGCGGGTCAGCGCGTCAGGCCACTCCGGCACTCCGCTCGGGTGATCGTGATAATCCGGCCGCTCGGCTGCGGTCCTGCCGAGCAGATGGTTCGCGATCGGGCCGACCTCGGTCACAGGGTCGGCTGCTCCGTCGCAGGCTCGGACCAGGGTGACAAGGGCGGCCGCCTCCGGCATCTGCTCGAGGATGGTCTGCACCACCGGGGGTGCGTCTTGGGCGATGGCTGTCGTCATGCTGACTCGCTTTCTAGGTATCCGACGTCGATGAGAGTCCGGCCTTCGTGGCCGGAGGACTGCTGGTGGTTGCCGATGGACGGTCCTCTGACCGTCTTGCCGCACTCGTCGCACTCCCAGACGTAGGCGCAGGCGGTGCTGCCGTTCTGCACGGAGATTGCGCGGGTGTTGTCGAAGTCCTCTGTCCATCGCTGGTCGGTGATCCGCTTCATCACCTCTGCGGAGAGAGCACGCCTCTGGGGTCCGCGCTGATAGCGGCCCATACGGGAAGTGTCAGCCACCTTGTAGCCGCTGCTCACCGCTGCTTCTCCAGGTGTCGAGCGACGACCTGCTGGTTGTGCGCGTGCCGCTCACGGTCAGCCTTGCGCTTGCGTCGTCGTTCACGGCTGTCGACCCATGACGTGTTGGACCAGTCGACCCGACCGGCGGTCCGGCGCGGCAGTCGGG
>JBPCRX010000022.1:0-28856 GCA_050996395.1 Nocardioidaceae bacterium | reverse complement strand
CTTGACGACAGGGCCCCAGCAGCCGAGCTTGACGATGCACTTGGGGGAGCCGTACTCGGTGGCGAAGTCTCCCTGCTCGTAGTAGCCGGCGCGGTCGCAGCCCTCGTGGACGGTCTGGCCGAACAGCCAGGTGGGCCGCAGGGCCTCGTCGAGAGGGATCATCGGCGCCTGGCCGGTCGCCATGTAGAGCAGGTAGGTCAGGGTCTCCGAGAGGTTGTCGGGCTGGATCGGGCAGCCGGGGACGCAGACGATCGGGATGTCGGCCTTGGACTTCCAATCCCAGCCGAGGTAGTCGGGGACACCCATCGCTCCGGTCGGGTTGCCGGCCATCGCATGGATGCCGCCGTAGGTGGCGCACGTCCCGACCGCGACCACTGCTGTCGCTTTCGGCGTCAGCCGGTCCAGCCACTCGCTCGTCGTCATCGGCTGCCCGGTGTCGGGGTTGTTGCCGAAGCCGCACCAGTAGCCTTCTTCGTGGAGCTGCTCGTTCGGGATGGACCCCTCAACCACCAGCACGAACGGTTCGAGCTCCCCGCGATCGGCCTTGAAGAACCACTCCAAGAAATCGTCGGCTCCACCGTTCGGACCGCACTAGAAGTCGATCAGCGGCCAGTGCATCGCGATCTGGGGCAGACCGGGGAGTGCACCGAGTGCGATCTCCTCGACGCTGGGCTGGGTGGCCGCTGTGAGGGCGACCGAGTCGCCGTCACAGCTCAGGCCGGCGTTGATCCACAGCACATGGATCAGGGTTTCCTCGGCTTTGATGGCTTCTGCTGTGAGCATCTGTCAGCACCGTTCCGAGCACAGTTGTGACTGCCTCAGTATCTGCTGGAGCCGAGGTTTTCGGCCCACTTGCGCACCGTGCTCCCATTTAGCCCGTCGTCCGAGAAGGTGTCAAGGATCTTCAGACGTCAATTGCCTAAGCTTCGTGCGGCAAGGATTTCGGCCGCATCATCGGGGTCCGTCGACGACGCTGTAAGAGAGGCTCGGAGCCACTCGTACCAGCTGGTCAGGTTGTGCCCGTCCCGCACCGACAAGGCCATGACCTCGACACCGGCGTTGAGCCTGTGGGCGTCCCGCTCGAGCCGGGCCAGGTCGAAGTCGACGTAGGGCAGCAGGTCGGTCTTGTTGACGACGACGAGGTCAGCTGCGGCGAACATGTGCGGGTACTTGAGCGGCTTGTCGTCGCCCTCGGTGACGGAGATGACGACCACCTTCTTGTGCTCTCCCAGGTCGAACAGCGCCGGGCAGACGAGGTTGCCCACGTTCTCGATAAACACCAGACCGTCCTCCGGTGGGTCGAGCTGGCGCAGGGCAGAACCCGTCATGCTCGCGTCAAGATGGCAGCCGGCGCCGGTGTTGACCTGAACCGCTCGGGCGCCGGCGCGCTGGATGCGCTGAGCATCGAACGTCGTCTCCTGGTCGCCCTCGATGACGCTGATGTCGCGGTCACCGATCTCGACGACCGTGCGCTCGAGCAGGCTGGTCTTGCCCGCACCAGGAGAGCTCATCAGGTTGACGGCGGACACCCGACGTTGCAGCAGCCAGCGACGATTGGCCTGCGCCAGATCGTCGTTCTTGGCCAGCACCGCTTGCTCGATCTCGAGGGTGTGGCCGCGCTGCTCGACGTAGCCGGCGGCCAGCTCGCCGGGAGCGCCGTGCTGGTCATGGTCATGGTCGTGGTGCCCGTGCCCGTGTTCGTGACCGTGGCCATGACGGTGTTCGTGCTCGTCGGGCGCGGTGTGCGGGCCAACCGAGCCGTCGACGTTCAGCGCAGTGATTCGGATCTCGTCTGCAGCGCACCCGCAGGTCATGCACATGTCGTCGTCACCTCATGTCCACCGATACCACGTCGAGCTCGCTTCCAGCCATCACCTGGACATCCGCACTGCCGCAGGGGCACAACAAGATGAGATCCTCCTCCAAGGCGAAGTGCTCCTCGCACGTGCGACATCGGGCGGCGCCTTGGGGCTCGTCGATCACCAGCTCCGATCCCTCGAGAGGTGTGCCTGCCACTGCGAGGTCGAAACAGAAGCGAAGAGCGTCCGGCACCACTCCAGCCAGCCGGCCGACCCTGAGCCGAACCACGGCCACTGGTTCGTCGCCGGTGCGTGCCCGCACGGCTTGAACGACACTTTCGGCGATCGACAGCTCATGCATCGCACCCAACCCGTCTGGTCGGTCTTACGATAGTCGGCCGATGTGGTCGCGACAACGGCGCTCAAGCGCGTACGTCCAGGGGGGCGGACACGTCGCCGAAGCGGGTGCCCCATCTGCGGTCGCTGAAGGCCAGCAGCTTGACGGCAAGCGTCGTGCTGCGGTCCCCGGGACGCGCTACGCCGGCATCGAGCGTCAGCCGCACGAAGGAGCCCATCGACGAAGGACCGTGAACCACCGTTCCGTCTGACTGCTGACCCGTCCGAGCGGGCTCAACCCGAGCGCCGCTCACGGTCACGGCGAGCTCGGCTGTCTCACGTGCTGTGGCGTGGGTCGACACTCCCATGGCCTCCATGAAGGGCGCTGCGTCCAACAGCTCGAGTGCTCTGGCCTCGAGGTCCCCGGCGGTGCACTGCACGTCACGGTCGATCAGGGCGTTGACCTGCACCAGCTCCAGCTGGACGTCCGGCGCGGCCCGGGCCAGCCGGGTGAGCCCACCGCTGAAGCGAGGGTTGATCTCGGTGACGCGGAACCCGTCCATCGTCAGGACGCCGTCGAGTCCGAACCCGCCACGGTAGCCATACCTCTCACGCAGCAGATCTCCCATCCGCCGGGCCAGGTCGCGCATGGCGACCCGGTCTGCCCCCGGCGGGTCCCACGTCGTACCCATGCCGCTGTAGAGGAACCGCCCCTCCTCCAGGTCGCGGAGGATGGCGAGCTCCACCGGGCGCAGCACCACCACGCCGTCGCCCAACACGATGCCGTGGATGCTGCAGGGCACTCCGTCGAGGAAGGGGGTCACCCGGACTCGGTCGCAGCGGGTCGCGAAGAAGACGGCGCCAGCCCGCGCCTGCTCGCCACTGCGAATCCAACGGACGTAGTCCGACCCACCGTTGAGGCCGTCGCGGCTGTCGCCCGCCCAGACCACGTCGTCGGCTCCACTTCTGCGCCGGATTAGGTCGGTGGCGACCATCAGGGACTCGTACGACGCCGAGGCGACCACGCTCGGTGGACGCGGCTCGTCGATAGCGTCGAGCAGTCCGTCCACCGCCAGCTTGTCCTCGAGGGCAACCTGGTGCGGTGGTCGGCCGCCGAGCACTGGCCGCCCGAGCAGTGGGCTGTTGGGTGGAACAGGACTCAGCCACCAGATCGCTTGGCCTTGGGGGTCATAGCGCTCGACCGCCTCGGTGACCGATGCGGTCAGCCGAGCCTCTGGATGCAGCCGTGCACGGACCTGATCCGTGAGGGATGTGTGGTCGGAGGTGTCGAGCAGCACGATCTCGGCATCGGCCCCGACAGGCAATGGACCGGTGCCGACGCCGTCGGCCACGAAGAGTGGCCGCTGTGCGCCCCAGCGACGCAGCTGCGTTACCAGCCTGGTCATGGCGCCTAGCACCTCGAAGGCGGCGATGACCTTGCGACCGGTGAGGGGCGCGCACAGATGGCGTTCCCACGCGCTGAGGTCAGGCGACGGCTGGTCGGCCCGGTCGGCGCGGTCGCGCTCAGGCAACCAGGGTCCTTCGTCGCTCGACCCGACGGTTCCACCCACGGCGGACGAGGCGGAAGAGCAGTACGACCAGGAGCACACCGATGAAGAAGAGCGTGGAGGCGACTCCGAGCGCCAGCCACGGGTGGTAAAGGGCGAGGCTCACCACCGAGGCGACAGCGGCGTCCTCACCCAAAGAGACCACCACGTTGGTCACCGGCTCCGGAGAGGCGTTGACGGCGAGCCGGAGTCCGGACTTGACTCCGTGGGAGGCCAGTGCTGACCCACCACCCAGAACGGTGTACAGAGCCTGGTTGGCGTCAACGGACCCGGCATCGCCGGCGATGAGGTACCCGACGAGCGCCCCCAGGGTGGGCCGGACCACGGTCGACACCGCGTCCCACACAGAGTCGACGTACGGGATTTTGTCGGCGACGAACTCGACAGTGAACATCGCGCCGGCAAGCAACAGAACCTCGGGCCGCTCCAGGGCTTGCGGCACCGAGCCGACGCCGGCGAAGCGGCCGAGCAGACCCATCACGACGATCACGCCGTAGGCATTGATGCCGCTCGCCCAGCCCGACGTCAGCACCAGAGGCAGCAGACCTGTCACGGGCTGATTCTAGACCGCCGGACCGGCTCAGCCGATGGTGACTGTGACCGGTGGGGAGACCTTGCCGGTGGATGTCTCCTGCACCCGGAACAGGTTGTCTCCGGTGTGCCCGGTCTGGATGTAGGTCGAGAAGTTTCCGTCCGTCCCGCTCGCCTGCGTCGGGAAGTCCACCCAGACGTTGCCTTCCTTGCGCTGCACCTGCAGGGTGCTGCAGGCCGCGGCCGGACAGGTGCCGCTCAAGGTGACCCGCTCGTACGTCGCCGCCGACGTGGGCGCTGCCTTCAACGTGATGCTCCGCTCGGGTGGGTGGGATGTCGTAGCAGGGGCGCTGGTCCGTGGGGAGTGGCGTGTCGGGCTCGGACTCGGGCTCGGGCTCGGGCGGGTACTCGGTCCGCCTGGGCCGAGCACCATGGTCTCGCGCGCGTGAGTGGGTTCGGAGGTGATTCCGGCGAAGTCAGCGGCCTTGATGCCGACGAGCCCGATCAGGCCACCTATCCCGGCGGCGACGACGAGCAGGACACCGACGCCGACCAGGACCTGCTTGACCCAGTCGCTCTCGTCGTCCATCCACGTCCCCCATGCTCACAGCCTGTGCGACGGTGGTGGGTCTTCGTCACGGGTTCATGGTGACAGACATGCGGTGTTCCGGCGCACCCAGCCGGAGCATGGCGTGGGGCTCATGGCGTGAGGGACATCGGTCAGGTGACGTCGATCTCGCGTGCGCCGGTCAGGTGCATCAGCTCGGCATACGTCGTGTCGAAGACGGCGTGCGGATGCCCTGCCGCCGCCCAGATCACCGGATGAGCCGACAGCGCACGGTCGAGGTAGGTCGGCAGGGGCCGAGGATGGCCGACCGGTGAGACGCCGCCGATCACTTGACCAGTGTGCTGCCGGACGAACTCCGGAGCTGCCCTGTCGAGTGTCGAGACGCCGATCGCGGCGGCGGTGCTCTCGGTGTCGACCCGATGCGCACCGGAGGTGAGGATCAGTACCGGGTGGCCGCCGGCGTCGAAGACCAGTGAGTTGGCGATGGCACCTACCTCACACTCAAGGCCATCGGCGGCCTGCTGGGCGGTCCGTGCAGAGTCCGCAAGCACCACGACCCGGCCGGCGGCGCCGAGCGACTTCAGCCGGCGCTGGACGTTGTCGATGCTCGAACCCGCCTGGGACGAGGGTGGGGACGCCATGGGGGTGACCTTAGGTCACCTGGATTGCGAAGGAGGGCGCGTTTGCCAGCGCATGACGCGAAACGCACTGGTCTTGTCTATGCCGGTGTCGGCGTATGAACACCTGGCCGCCGGCACGGACCCGGGTGGGCGAGGCTGGCGAGGTGAGACAGGGTGGGAGGCAGGGGTTGACGGTGAAGGGGCGGGGAGGTTTACTGGAGTTTGTTCGAACACATGTTCGAACTGATGATCAGGAGTTGTTTCGCGGCTTCTCCTGACTGCTCCACCCAGGTCGTCACGGTGGGGATGGCCTCGACCCCCGTCCTCACCGGGCGATCTTCATCGCCCCGAGAGGTGACGTGCATGCGCCGCTATGACGACCCGATCGAGGTGCGGCTGGGCCTTGTCCGGGGGCAGGAGGCACCTGCTCACTTCGTTTGGCGCAGGGCGCTGTGGTCAGTGCGTGCGGTGATCAGGTACTGGGTGGAGACCGACGCGTGGTGGGAGCTGCCTGGCGTGGCCACGCTTTTCAACGGGGGTGACCACCTCAGCGGGGGTGATCATCGCAGGAGCGACGAGCCGGTGGTCGCGCAGGCTCGCCTGGACCTTCTCGGCGAGCAGGAGCTCTGGCGGGTCGAGGCCCAGCGCGGCCGCACACTGCGAGGAGCGGGAATCTTCGACCTCGCGTTCGACACCGGGCACGGGCAGTGGCGCCTGGTCCGCTGCATGGACTGAGTGAGACATCCATGGATCCCTTCGTCCACCTCCACGTCGCGTCCGGCTACTCGCTGAAGTACGGCGCATCCCATCCCTCCCAGCTGGTGCAACGCGCCGTCGAGGCGGAGATGGACACCCTGGCCCTGACCGATCGTGACGGGGTCTACGGCGCCGTCCGTTTCGCCAAAGCCTGCATGAGCGCTGGCGTCAGGCCGGTTCTCGGCGTGGATCTCGCCCTCGAGCCGTCAGGGCTCCTGCCGTCGGGCTCCCCGACGGCTCGGTCTCGGACCACCCCTGCTCGTACCTCGCCGGCGCGGGGTGGAGCGCACCGTGACCCGGTTGGAAGCCTTCCCCGGGTGACCCTCCTCGCCGGCAGCAAGGCGGGCTGGGCGGCGCTGTGCCGGCTCGTCTCGGCCACCCATTTGCAAGGAGAGCGCGGCACCCCGGTGACGTCGCGGGAGCTCATCGCCGACCACGTGCGAGATCTCACCTCGGACCACGACCTGGTCGTGCTGCTCGGGCCGACCTCCGAGCTCGGCTGGGCAGCAACGCTGCGACGAGACGACCTGGCTCGTGAGGTGCTCCGCAGTTGGCGCGGCATCACCGACCCCGCCAACGTCGTGGTCGAGGTGATGTCGCACCGAGCTGCCGGCCATGGTCCCGGCTCCAGCTCGCACGCCGCCCGGATGGCTGGGATCGCTGCGGCCGCGGGTCATGGTGCGGTGCTGACCAACGCGGTGCGCTACGCCGACCATCTCGACGCGCCGACGGTCGACATCTTGGACTCCGTTCGCCGGCTCGTGCCGCTCGACCCCCGACACCTCGACCGCCCCAACGCCGAGGGCTTCTTGAAGACCGGCAAGCAGATGGCTGATATCGCCGACGAGATCTGCCGGCTCGGGGGGTTCGGGCATCGCGAGGCAGACCAGCTGATGGCCCGGACCCGAGCCGTGGCCGATCGCTGTGCCGTCGACCCGCGGAGTGACCTCGGCCTCGGTGAGGTGCACTTCCCGGAGCTCGAGATCACCGCTCCGGAGAGGCTGGCCGGAGGCGGTGACCTCGGTCGTGACCGGCGTGCTGCCGGGGTGGCGGTGCTGCGGCACCGCTGTGAGGCGCAGGTCAGCCGGCTCTACCGGAGCGACCAGGAGGACTGCGTCCGGGCTCGGCTCTCCGACGAGCTCGACATCGTCGGCCAGCTCGGCTATGCGTCGTACTTCCTGACCGTCGCCGACGTGGTCGACCTCATCCGCGAGATGGGTGTCCGGGTGGCTGCACGGGGGTCGGGAGCCGGCAGCATCGTCAACTACCTGCTCGGCATCTCCGGTGTCGACCCCGTCCGCTACGGCCTGCTCATGGAGCGGTTCTTGTCGCCGCTGCGCCAGGCGTTGCCCGACATCGACATCGACGTCGAGTCGGCTCGTCGTACCGAGGTGTACGAACGCATTCTCGACCGCTATACGGGCACCCGGTGCGCGTGCGTCTCGATGAGGGACACCTACCGCGTCAGGCACGCGATCCGCGATGTTGGGGCAGCGCTCGGTATGCCGCCGGGCGAGGTGGACTCCATCGCCAAGGCGTTCCCCCATATCCGGGCCAGGGATGCCCGGGTCGCGTTGCGCGAGCTACCCGAGCTGCGGGCCTCCGGGCTCGGCGAGGAGCGCCTCGACGTGCTGTTCGGCCTGGTCGAGCGTCTCGACGGTCTGCCCCGTCACATCGCGGTGCATCCGTGCGGAGTGCTGTTGTCCGACGCCACCCTGCTCGACCGCACCCCGGTCGAGGCGAGCTACCTCGGGTTTCCCATGAGCCAGTTCGACAAGGACGACGTCGAGGACCTCGGGCTGCTCAAGCTGGACGTGCTCGGCATCCGCATGCAGTCGGCGATGGCCCACGCAACCGACGAGGTCCAGCGGGTCGACGGCATCGAGATCGACATCGACGACGAGTCGCAGGCGCCACGCGACGACCCCTCCACCTTCGCCCTGATCCAGAGCGCCCGGACGTTGGGGTGCTTCCAGATCGAGTCGCCGGGGCAACGTGAGCTCGTCGGCAAGTTCGCCCCGGAGACGTTCGAGGACATCATCATCGACATCTCGCTGTTTCGGCCCGGCCCGGTCAAGAGCGACATGGTGACCCCGTTCCTGCGAGCCCGGCAGGGTTGGTCATCCCCGTACTACCTGCATCCGGACCTCGAGGAAGCCCTCGCCCAGACCTGTGGGGTGGTGGTCTTCCACGAGCAGGTGATCGAGATCATCGCTGTCCTCACCGGGTGCACGCGAGCCGAGGCCGACGAGGCGCGCCGGGCACTGGGAGACCGTGAGGGCAAGCAGGAGGTCAAGACCTGGTTCTTCCCGCGAGTACTCGCTCGCGGCTACCCGACACCTCTTGCGTGGCGGTGCTGGGAGGTGCTCGAGGCGTTCGCGTCGTTCGGGTTCTGCAAGGCCCATGCTGCTGCCTTCGCGCTGCCCACCTACCAGTCGGCATGGCTCAAGGCGCACCACCCGGCGGCCTTCCTCGCCGGCGTGCTCACGCACGACCCGGGCATGTATCCGAAGCGGCTCATCCTCGACGACGCCCGCCAGCTCGGGATCGAGGTACTCGGTCTCGACGTCAACGCCTCCGACGACGTCTACCGCGTCGAACGGCTCGACGAGCAGCGTGCTGCTCCGTCGAGCCAGGCAGCAGATCGGCGCCTGCAGACCGCCGTCGGGTATGGCATCCGGTTGTCGCTGACGGACGTGAAGGGGATCAGCGACGCCGAGGTGGCGCGTATCGTCGCGGCCCGGCCCTTCTCCTCCCTCAGCGACTTGTGGCAACGGGCCCGGCCGACACGACCGACCAGCGAGCGTCTCGTGCTTGCCGGTGGGCTCGACTCGATCTATGCCATCGGGTCACCGGTACCGGTACGTCGCCGTGGGTCGGTCACCCGGCGGGATCTCCTGCTCCAGGTCGCCGAGCTCGACCGGTGGAGCCGGGCCACCGACCGCGCCGTCCGGGCGGCGTCATCGCGTCGGGCTGCTCCCGGCCGAAGCGGGTCGAGCACCGACCCACGACACCTGGCTCTCGCTCAGTCCCAGGCGGCCCGGCCGGTCGAGGCGGTGACGGCCGTCCAGCTCACGCTCGACCTCGACGACACACCGGCGCTGACGGAGCCGTCAGGTCTGCCGGAGATGACCAGCACCGAGCGGGTACGGGCCGAGCTCGAGATCCTTGGTCTCGACGTCAGCCGCCACGTGGTCGACTTCTACGCGCCGCTGCTGGACCAGCTGCGCGTCACCTGCTCGCGGGACCTGCTGCACCGTCGGAGCCGGTCCGAGCTGCTGGTGGCGGGGGTCAAGGTCGCCACCCAGACTCCGCCGATCAGGTCGGGTCGGCGCGTCGTGTTCCTCACCCTCGACGACGGCACCGGCCCGGTCGACGCCACCTTCTTCGAGGATGCGCAAGGTCCCTATGCCGCCACCTTGTTCCACTCCTGGCTGCTGGTGGTCCGAGGGGAGCTGCGTCGTACCGGCCCGAGAGGAGTCTCACTTCGAGCCACCGGGTGCTGGGAGCTGGGAGCCTTGCAGGCGCTCTGGGAGCGCGACGGGCTCGACGCCGTACGTGACTTCATGGCGGTCGTGCCGGCCGGCTTCGTCGAGGAGTCCCTCGAGGCTCAGGGGGAGCAGGCACTTCACGGCGCGGCGGCGAGCAAGTCGTCGAGGCCGGTCATGGTCAAGCCTCCGGCATACGACGCGGGACCAACCCCGGTGGGGCCGAGTGACGACGAGAGTTCTCCGACCGCAGGAGGGATGGGTCGTCGCCGGGTGCTCGTGCACGCAAGCGGGTTCAAGCAGTCGCCCTACTCCGACATCCGCCCTGCCGGCGAGGACGCCAAGTCGGTGCCGCGACGGCTGTGGCACCGAAGCCCTGGAAGCGCCGGATGACCCGTTTCGTCGGCCGTTGCCTCCAGCTCCTAGAGCCCCTCGCGGCGAAGCGCCATGGCCTAGGGTTGTCCCTCAAGCGCTGGAGGAGGTCGTGTGGAGCGTCGGCGCAGCGCCATCCGAGCTGCTGTGGTGTGGGAGGCGCTGGAGTCGGTCCTGCGGGCCCGTCGCGTTGCCGTCGAGGAGTCGCGGTCGCTGCGGGTCGTCGACCTCGGTGGCGGCACCGGCGGTCTGGCGGTTCGCATCGCCGAGCTGGGCCATCAGGTGCTCGTGGTCGACCCGAGTCCCGACGCCCTGGCGTCGCTCGAGCGTCGTGCCGATGACGCCGGGATCTCCTCCGCCGTGCAAGGAGTGCTCGGCGACGCCGACACCCTGCTCGACGTGGTCGAGCCTGCCAGTGCCGACCTCGTCCTCTGCCATGGTGTGCTGGAAGTGGTGGACAAACCGGACCAGGCTCTCGCCGCTGCTGCGGCAGCCCTCCTCACGGGTGGGTCGTTGTCGGTTCTGGCCGCACAGCGGTCGGGGGCGGTGTTCAGCCGTGCCCTGGCGGGCCATCTCGCCGAGGCGCGGGCGCTGCTGCACGACCCGGCTGGGGCGGACGGACGGTCTGATGCCGTCGTACGCCGCTTCAGCCAGGACGAGCTGTGCTCGCTGGTGGCCGCGACCGGGTTCACTCTCGCCACGATCCATGCGGTGCGGATCTTCGTTGACCACATCAGCAGCGCGGTCGTCGACTCAGACCCCGGAGCCGCCGCCGAGCTCTCCGCGCTGGAGGCCGCCGGAGCCACCCACCCGGACTACATGGGAGCCGCCACCCAGCTGCACCTGCTGGCAACCAAGGTCACCCAGGACTGACCTCGTCGGGCTGCGGCCGTGAGTGCCGACGACACCGGCTGCACGCTGATCCACGTCGACATGGACGCCTTCTACGCCGCTGTCGCCATCCGCGACCGCCCTGACCTGCACGGCCTGCCGGTTATCGTCGGAGGAGGGAGCCGGGGCGTGGTGCTCTCGGCGACGTATGCCGCCCGGGCCTTCGGGGTGCACTCGGCCATGTCGATGACCCGGGCCCGACGGCTGTGCCCCCACGGGGTCGTCCTCGCGCCGGACTTCACCCAGGTGAGCCTGGTGTCCGCAGCGGTCATGGAGGTCTTCCGCACCGTCACCTCCCAGGTCGAGCCGCTGTCGATGGACGAGGCGTTCCTCGACGTACGAGGCACCAGCCGCAGGTTCGGCTCCCCGGCGGTGGTGGGTGAGTACCTGAGAGCCCGGATCGCCGACGAGCAGCGCATCACGTGCTCGGTGGGAGTGGCCCCGTCGGCTCAGGTCGCCAAGCTTGCCTCTCGGCGTGCCAAACCCGACGGACAGGTCGTCGTGGCCCGAGACGAGGTGACCGCCTTCTTGCACCCGTTGGGTGTCGAGGAGCTCTGGGGAGTGGGGGACAAGACAGCTGCTCAGCTCCACCGGCTGGGTCTGCGCACGGTGGGTGACCTCGCACACACCCCTTCGGAGGTGCTCCAGCGAGCGATGGGCCGGGTGCTGGGAGCCCGCCTGCACCATCTCGCCTGGGGCAGTGACGACCGCACCGTCACGGCTCGGCACGGACCTGGGGAGCCTGAGCACAGCATGGGAGCCGACAAGACCTTTGGTCGTGACATCGACGACCCGGAAGTGGTGCGGCGCGAGCTCCTCGGACTGTCCACCAAGGTGGCGGCGCGGATGCGCGCCGCAGGCGTCTGCGGACGCACGATCACGGTCAAGGTGCGGTTCTCCGACTTCACCACTCTCACCCGGTCACGCACGTTGCGGGACGCCACTTCGGTGACACCGGAGATCTACGCAACCGCAGTCGACCTGTTCGCCGGCCTCGGACTCCAACGTGCCCGGCTCCGCCTGGTAGGGGTGCGGGTCGAGAACCTGACCGATGCTGCGACCACCCCTCGCCAGCTCCGACTCGGGGAGCGAGTCCACGGGTGGGAGGACGCGGAGAGGGCCGTCGACCGTGCGGTCAACCGGTTCGGGCGTGCGGCCGTGCGGCCGGCCGCCCTCGTCGGTCAGTCCCAGGCGCCGTACACGGACACGTAGAGGCGCTTGTCCGACGTCAGCTTCCACAGCTGGCGGGCGTCCTCGATGTACATGTTGATGCAGCCGTGGCTATGCCCGGAGAATGGGTCGATCATGTAGGCCGAGCCGTGATAGGCCTGGCCGCCGTCGAAGAACTGGGCGTAGGGCATCGGACTGCCGGCGGCGCCAGGCAGGTGCGACACGTGGTCGATGTCGCGGCTGTAGACCTGGGTGTTGCCCACTCTCGTCGGGGTGCCGTACTCACCGCCACGCACCAACCAGCTGTTGTGCAGCCGACCGCTGTGCCACAGCGTCACCTGGTGAGCCGATCGGTCGTAGCAGGCGTGCCAGCCGGTCGTCTTGCAGGTGTGCGGCACGGCGCCGCGGCGCCGGATGGTGTCGTGGATCAGGTGTTGCCAGGTGAGGTGGCCGGCGACGCCGGTCACCTGCAGCCCTTCCTTGCGCTGGTAGCTCTTGACGGCCCGGCGCGTGATCGGGCCGAAGCTGCCAGAGGGGGAGGTGTGGAAGGTGTGCACCCACCTGAGGCGATACTGCAGCTCGCGCACGTGGTCGATGCTGTACGTCGAGCTGTCGACGTCGCCGTACCGGGTGAACTCACGGGCGAACTTGTCGGTCAGGTGGAAGCCACGCGCAGGCCCGGCCGACGCCTGCACGACACCGGACGGCTGGCTGGCAGCGGCCGCCGACCCCCCTGCCGTCGCCGTCCCGAGGCTCAGCACGATTGCGGCGGCACAGGTGGTCGCCCAGTACTTCTTCACTGTGTTCCTTTGTGCGCACGAATGTGCGCTGCTCGAATGTTGCTGCCCGGCACTCCGCCCGGAGGACCAGGATGAGTTTAGGGCAGATCCGGAGCCTGAGTCGCTGAGTCTGCACGAAAGTGTCGAGCAACCGCCGGTTGCGGTCAGATCACGTTGTCGTCAGATTTGCAGACGCGGGTTTCCTCCACGCAGAGGCCCGCCTAGACTGACGCTCGACGACCACTTCCCTCTCGGCTGGAGGATTCGGTGCCGCTCTCAGAAGAAGAGCAGCGTCTGCTGGAACAGATGGAGCAAGCGCTCGCCGCGGAGGACCCGAAGTTCGCGTCCGCCCTGCGCGGCGCATCTGCACGTACGCGGCACAAACGGTTGATGATCCTGGCCGTCTTGGGCTTTCTCGCCGGCATCGCCGTGCTGATGACGGGCGCCCTGCTCGCGATGACAGTGATCGGGGTGGCGGGCTTCCTGCTCATGCTTGGCTCAGCGTATGTCGCGCTGGCCAGCTGGCGATGGCTGCGCGAGCCAGAGCTTCCCGACAACGTGACGCCTCTGTCACGCCCCGGTGGGGCGTCCGCGTCACGACAGTCGGGATTCATGAACCGGATGGAAGACCGCTGGCGTCGCCGCCGCGACGACTACTGAACCGCTACTGGACCGGTCCTTGCTCCGTGCGTCGCCACCACAACCGTGATGTGGTCGCCTCCCAGCCGCTGCGGAGGTCGGGCAGCAAGGACGCAGGAAGCCAGAAGGCGAGTGCCCGGCGCCCTCGGTCGGTGGATCGTGAGACCGCCGCCAGGACGCCCTTCACGTCACTCACCGGGTCCGAACCGGTTGGCAGCGACGTCGCGTAGCGTGCCCGCTCAACCCCCAGCGCCAGCCGGTGCAGAGCCTCCAGACCGTCCTGGTGCCCATGCAGGAGAGGAGCCAAGGCGTTCTCGCGGGCTCGTGGCGTCATCGAGCCGCTCCAGGGCAGTCTCAAATCCTGTACGCGGTCCCGCAACTCCGTCCAAGCAGCTTCGGCGGCCGCAGCCAGGTCCTGCGGGCTGCTCAGACGCCTCCGACGCAGCAGAGCCCGAAGCAGGGGCGGAAGGAGGGCCAGGATCAGGAGGCCGAAGGCGATGAGCCATCCGGTGGGAGGCAGGGCGGGGCGTAGGCCGGTACTCCCGCCGGACGAGCCGCTACGTTCGGCGGCTGGGTTCGACGCGTCGTGAGGAACAGGTTTGTCCACGGGTGCGGCTTCGGGGTCCTTTCCGGAGGCCGCGCCGTTCAGGTTAGATTTCTGGCCGGAACCTGCATAGCTCAGGAGTGGCGCGCCGACGCCTGGCGTCGGTTCGAAGCGCACCCAGCCGACTCCCTCGAAGTACAGCTCTGGCCATGAATGCACGTCGTGCGACGTGAAGATGGCGTGGCCCCTCTCGGTTCTGGTGGGCTTGAGGAAGCCCACGACAAGTCGAGATGGAATGCCGAGGGTCCTCGCCATCATCGCCATGGTGGCGGAGAAATGCTGGCAGAAACCGTGACGCTTTTGGAGGAACTCCGACATGGCCTCGTAGCCGTAGCCGTAGCCCGCGTCGAGGTCGTAGATGAAGTCACCGTCCACACGAAAGAAGTTCTGCAGCGCCACCGCCTGCTCGTAGGGGGTGTCCGCCGTCGATGTCACCGCTCGCGCGGTCTCTGCGACGACTTCCGGAACGTCCGCCGGGACGACGCCGTAGGCGGCGGCGATGCCGTCGGGCGGGAGTCCGGCCGCAGCGAGCAGATCGGGGCTGATGTCGACCTCGGAGTACGAGACGTCGTACGAGCCGGTGTCGGCGATCGCGGAGGAGTTGGTGACGGCGACCGTCTGGTCTTCGGGCACATAGACGAAGTCGCTGCCCGCGTCGAGGCTTGACACGTCATATGGCACCGGCAGCCAGGCACTGTCGGTCGGGAAGTCGTCGGTGAGACCCAACGTCATGGAACCCGATCGCTCTTGGATCTGCGTTCCAAGCCCGGTAGGACCCGGAAGCGACGCGTCGAGCGCCACGGTCGTGTCGAGGTCGACGGCCGGAGTGGTCCAGCCGTTGGGTCCAGGGGTGTCGAGCACGACGAGTCGCAGATACTCAGGAGAGAGCTCGGACTGCACGTCGAGGAGGTCCAGCTCGCGGTTTCGTTTCAGGCTGCGCGCGAGGCTCACCATCGGATCCTGGAAGCTGACATTGCCGCCGGGACCGTCACCTCCGCTTGATGATCGACCCGAGTCGAGCAGGGCCGAGGAGAAGGCGGGGACGAAGACGGGAAGCACGACTGCCGCGCACAAGGCCATCACGGAGACGCGACGCCCGGTGGCATGCAGGCCGGAGGTGTCGGCCAGTGCGACGTCGGAGGTGGTGCGTCGGGTGACGAGCCGACCCCAATGTGCCAGTCGGTCGCGTTCGTCGGCCATGAGCATCGCCACGAAGGCGGCAGCACCGGGAACGAAGGCATAGGCGGGCACGCCACTCGGCAGCGCTGCGACCGGCACGGTGTAAAGGGCCAGCAGCGGCAGACCGGCGAGGGGAACGCGTGCCAGGCCGACTGCAAGCAGGTCGACGAGCACGGCCACGACGCCGATGCCGAAGGTCAGCATGATGAGGAGGCCCTTGCTGCTCGGTGCGGGGGCGGCGAACCTCTGAGCCGTGTCGATCCCCGCGCTCACGACCGCGACCAGTCTGTGGGCCGTGCCCGTGGTCGGAAGCACCCCGTAGGCGAGACGATCACCGAAGCCGAGAACCATGAGCTCCAGCAGCACCAGGAGCTGTAGGAACGGAACCACGAGCCGTGGGGTTCGCAGTGCACGCGCCGCGGCCCCGGTGAGAACCACGGCACCCGCAACCAGGGCGCCGGTCAAAAGGTAGCCCTTACCGCTCAACGCGGGGACGAAGCTGAGTGAGGTGAGAACAGTGGCGAGCCAGCCCCACCAGGCGAGTCGGTGGCTCGCGCTCACGATCGAGCTCATGCCGCCGGCCCCGTGAGCGCGTCGATGCCAGCCGGGGCGAAGCTGTGGCGCGCGGAGCCGCTTGCGAACTCCTGCCACAAAGAAGGCAGCCGGTCGTGCGGTCGGGCCACCACCACCGACCAGCCGTGGCCCTGCAGCAGGGCTGACTGGTCGTCGACGGAGGACCTCGCCGTGGTCTCGCTACCGGTGCGCGACCAGGCGGCTACGTCGAGCAGGATGGCCATCGCCCGAGCGCCCGTGGCTCTCAGCCGGGACAATGCGGCGGCGTCTGTGGGTGAGATGGAGCCGAGCACGGCGATCACCAGCCCTCCGGGATGCTCCTCGAGACCCGCGGCCAGCTCTTGATGCGGCCCGGTGTCGACCACCGACAGCGCCTCCAGCAGGAGCCTGAGCTCCGCGGGACCACTGATGCCACGCTCGTGCCACTCCGCGTCAGCGCCCTGGCTCTGGTCACTGATCAGGCGAACGAGGAAGTTCTCGGTCGCCAGGTGGGCGCCGATGGACGCCGCAGCAGAAACCGCGAACTCAAAGGACGCCGCCGCCCCCGTCCCTCGGTGGGCGCTGGCGCGAGTGTCCAGCAGCAGCGTGGCGCGGCTCTGGTGCGGTTGCTCCTCCCGCCGCACCATCAGCTCATCGGTGCGAGCAGTCGAGCGCCAGTGGATGCGACGTAGGTCGTCACCCATGCGGTACTCACGCACCATCACGTCCTCGGTGCCTGCCGTGGAGAACGCGCGAGGGCGGTTGTCGCCGCTGCCCATCCAGTCACCCGACAGCCGAACCGCAGGAAGAGGTACGACGGCAGGCGTCACGACCAGCGAGCTCATGCTCGTGAACGACCTGGTGAGCTCCACGAAGCCGAAGGGGTCGCTCAGCCGCACCGAGAGCGGGCCGATGCGATACCTGCCTCGCAGCTCCGAGCGAACGGCGTACTCCATCGAACGGCTCCATCGAGGCCGGAGCTGGTCCACGACGAAGCGCGGGCGACTGCCCAGTACGTAGGGAACCCGGTCCTCGAGCAGCAACAGCCCGGTCGGTATGCGTCCCGGGTTCTCCAGGTTCAGCGTCACCACCGCTGGTTGGCCGACCTCCGTGCGCGATGGCGTGATCTCGCGGCTGCAGGAGAGCAGGTAACGCGACCTGTGCGCGATCCATGCCGTGATCACGGGCAGCGCCACCAGGAACAGGCCCACGCGCAGCAGGTCTCGCTGCCCAAGGACAACTGCGCAGATGGAGCTCGTGATCCCCGCCGACAGGAATGCCCTGCCGCGGGTGGTCAGGTTTGCCAGCACCTCGCGCATGCCCGCCTCCTAGGAGCGCATGCCGTGGATGACGGGCTCAGGGATGGCGAGGTTACGAAGCAGCGCCGTGACGACCTGCTCAGCACCGCGGCCGGCCATCTGAGCCTCGAGCCCGAGGATCAACCGATGGGAGAGCACGGGCACCGCCAGCAGCTGCAGGTCGTCGGGTATCACGTACTCGCGACCCTGCAGTGCGGCGTGCGCCCGCGCAGCCCGCACCAGGTGCAGGCTGGCTCGCGGAGACGCCCCTAGCCGAAGGTCCGCCGAGCGTCGGGTCGCCGACGTGATGTCGACGGCGTACTGCTTCACCTGGCCAGAGACGTGGACGGTCCGGACTGTCTCGACGAGCTTGGCGATCTCGGCGGCGTCGGTCACTGGTTCCAAGTCGTCGAGTGGGTTGGCCGCGGAGTGGCTGTCGAGCATGGCCAGCTCCGAGCGCGGCACCGGGTAGCCCATCGAGACCCGCGCCATGAAGCGGTCGCGCTGGGCCTCGGGCAGCGGGTACGTTCCCTCCATCTCGATCGGGTTCTGCGTTGCGATCACCATGAAGGGCGCCGACAGCTCGTAGGTCGAACCGTCGACGGTGACCTGGCGCTCCTCCATACACTCCAGCAGCGCTGACTGGGTCTTCGGCGAGGCACGGTTGATCTCGTCACCGACCACGATGTTGGCGAACACCCCGCCGGGACGGAACTCGAAGTCGCGGGTCTCCCGGTTGTAGATCGACACTCCGGTGATATCCGAGGGCAGTAGGTCAGGGGTGAACTGCACTCGTTTCACGGTTCCGTCGATGGAACGAGCAAGTGTCTTGGCGAGCATGGTCTTGCCGACGCCGGGGACGTCCTCGATCAACAGGTGTCCTTCGGCAAGCAGCACCGTGACCGCGGTGTGCACGACGTCGGTCTTTCCCTCGATGACGCGTTCGATGTTGGAGACCACGCGGTCGGTGACCGCGGTGAGGGTGTCGAAGCTGCTCATCTGACTCCTCAGCTGGTGGCTCGTCACAGGAAGACACGATCTGAGCCGTGAACGCCTCGATCCTGGCAAAGGCCGAAGCCCTGGACGATGTCGCCCCTATAACGATTTCGAACAGCCGCCTCAGGCGCCTCCGACGCTACCCGATGCGGCGAGAGCGTCGGGCACGCCCGTCATCCAGATCGGACTTCGTCTGAACGACCCTCGTCGTCGAGGTGTGTGTGGTTTCGCAGCGCATGACGGCATACGAGCGCTGGGGGCCTGCTGAGGCGTGCGTTTCGCACACGACGGCATACGAGCTTCGGAGGCCAAGGACGGCGCGGCCGTTCCGCAGCACCTGCCGTTCTCGAGTTCACCTGCAAGAGCGACGCGCAGATGGAGCAGAAAGTATTGACGGTGGTGGATTGTGGAGTAAAGTGGAGTGAAATGGAGCGGAGAGGGGAGATCGCGTGTTCCTTGGGACGCACACTCCTCGACTCGACGACAAGGGCCGGATCTTTCTCCCGGCCAAGTTCCGGGACCAGCTGTCGGAGGGGCTTGTGGTGACCCGAGGGCAGGACCGCTCCCTCTATGTGTGGCCGAGCGCTGAGTTCCGCAGCTTCACCGACCAGCTGCACCAGGCCCCCCTCACCAACAAGCGTGCTCGCGACTTCATGCGCATGCTGTACGCCGGCGCTTCTGCTGAGTCAGCGGACAAGCAGGGACGCATCACACTGCCGCAGGTGCTGCGCGACTACGCAGGACTTCGACGCGACTGCATCGTGATCGGCGCCGGTCGCCATGTAGAGATCTGGGACTCAGAAGCGTGGGGCAGCTACAGCGCCACCGAGGAAGAGGCCTTCTCCATGTGGTCCGAGGAGGTGCTGCCGAGCACGCATCCGGTCTGAGCCGACCCGGTGCCTGCCGATGTCCGTCCGTCGAGGCCTCCGGCCGCCCCTGTCTTCTGGCGCACCTTCCCCGGTGCCAGACGGCACGAGGGCCGGGCGGGGACCTGGGCCGGACGGCGCACCGGTCACCGGCCGAAAGCCGGCCATGCCCGTACCAGCAACCGGCCACCCGCTCCGCGAAAGAGTTTCCAGCCGGTCGACGAAAACGCGAAGGGTCGAAGATGACGAGTCGGGAAGCACTTGCTCAAGACGAGGACCGTCCGCTGCGACGTGTCCGCGAGGAGGTGCGAGACGGTGTCGCCGTGTGTTGCACGTCCGTCGCCGCGTCGCTGGTCGTGGCCCTGGCTCTGACCTTTCTGTCGAAGCTCGCGGGCTGATCTGCCCATGCCGTCACCGCCCCACGTCCCCGTGCTACTCGAACGGGTCGTGGCCCTGGTGGCCCCGGCGTTGCAGCAGACCGACTCCGTCCTGGTCGACGCGACCCTGGGACTGGGAGGACACACCGAGGCGATCCTCCAGCACTGTCCTCTCGCCCGGGTGGTGGGAGTGGACCGCGACGCCGCCGCCCTGGTTGCCGCACAGGAACGACTCGCCGGGGTCGCCGAGCGCACCACGTTGGTCCACGCCGTGTTCGACGAGATGACCGAGGTGCTGCAACGGCTGGGTCTGTCGCGCATACAGGGGGTGTTGTTCGACCTGGGCGTGTCCTCGATGCAGCTGGACGAGACCGGCAGAGGTTTCGCCTACGCCCACGACGCACCGCTCGACATGCGGATGGACCGGTCCAGTGGCCCGACCGCTGCCGAAGTGCTCAACACCTATTCAGTGACCGCCCTGTCTCAGGTCCTCTCGCGCTACGGCGAGGAGAGGTTCGCTCGCCGGATCGCCGAGTCGGTGGTCCGCGAGCGCGACGCTCAACCCTTTGAGACGAGTGGCCGCCTGGTGGCGCTCATCCGCGATGCGATACCCGCCCCGGCGCGGCGTACCGGAGGCCATCCGGCAAAGCGAACCTTCCAAGCCCTTCGGATCGAGGTCAACGGCGAGCTGATGGCGCTCGAACGTGCGCTTCCTCGTGCGATCGACGCGCTGGCTGTCGGCGGTCGCGTCGTCGTGATGTCGTACCACTCCCTCGAGGACAAGATCGCCAAGCGCACACTCGGCGCCAAGGCGACGTCGAACGTGCCCCTCGACCTACCTGTCCTCCTGGCCGGACACGAACCAGAGCTCCGTCTGCTGACACGAGGCGCCGAGCGGGCCGATGCGGACGAGGTCAGGGGCAACCCGCGCGCGGCATCGGTACGGCTCAGGGCTGCGGAACGAGTGAGGGAGGCCGCGTGAGCGCATTCATCGACCAGGCCAGGGCGAAAGCCTGGCTTCCGACGCAAGGGATGCCTCGGCCGAGGCTCACCATCGTGCCGAGGCCCTCTGCCGGGACACCTCGGGTCCCTTTCGTCGTGCTGCTGGTGGGGCTGCTGGCAGGCGGGCTGATCGGTCTGCTGATCCTCAACACCACCATGCAGCGGGGGGCGTACGCCGCCTCGGACCTGCGCGCCCGGTCCGCTGCCTTAGGTGTGCGGCAGCAGAACCTCCAGATGCAGGTCGCAGCGCTCCAGCAACCTCAGCGGGTGGCGCAGGCGGCTCTGCGCCTGGGCATGGTGCGCAACGACAACCCGGCCTTCCTCTCCCTCGTGACAGGCAAGATCGTGGGTTCGCCGCAGGCGGGAGACGTCTCCGACCGTCCCGTCGTGAAGCTGCCTGCGGGGATCGGCGCCACCACGCGGGGCAAACACCCGGTCCTGGTGGGCGGTGAGCTCGAGAGCTTGCACGGCCTGTTCGTGGTCCCGGAGCCCAGGGAGTCCAGGCGCGATGTCAAGCAGCACCAGCACAGCGACCAGCGGGGAGCGCAGCGGTGAAAGAGCTGCCTCAGCGCGCCTCCAAGCGACCGGCAGCGAAGCGGCCCGCGACCGTCCGACGCCCTGCGGCGACGACCCGACCGGTCCCGCGAGGGGCAACGGTCCGTCCTTCTCGCGCTGCCCGACCCCGTCCGTCCCGAGTGCGTCGGTCCCGCGGGCTGAGGTTGACGGGAGGACCTTGCCGGCTGTGGAGCGCGCTCGGCGTGGTGGCGTTCGTGGTGTCGATGTTCGGCGCGAGGCTCGTGCAACTGCAGGGCATCGACGAGAACGACTACGCCGCAATGGCGGTCGAGCGAGGGGCTCAGACGGTCGCAATCGACGCGCCGCGGGCCTCCATCTACGACCGGAACGGGGTGGCGCTGGCGCAGAGTGTCGACTCCGCGAAGCTCACTGCGGACCCCACCTATACCGCGCGCGACGCCACCCGGATCGCCACCGTGCTGCACGCGCGGATCGGTGTGGACTACATCGCCACCGTCGATCTGTTGCGCAAGAAGGACACCCGCTACGTCGAGATCGCCCGCCACCTCGAACCGGCGCTCGCCTCCCACCTCGTGTCGCGGCTGACGGCCGCCGGCATCTCTGGCGTCTACACCGACGACGACACCACCCGCATCTATCCGGCCGGCGACGTGGCCGCCAACGTGCTGGGCTTCGTCGGTACAGACGACACCGGTCTCGAAGGCCTGGAGAGCGTCTTCGACTCGACATTGGCCGGAACCGACGGATCGGCGACGTTCGAGGTCTCTGCCGACGGGCTGCAGCTGCCTCTGGCGGACAAGACCGTGACGGCGCCGCAAGAGGGCACCGGCTTGACTCTGACGATCGACCAGGACCTGCAGTTCCTCGCCCAGCAGCGGCTTGCCGAGGCGGTGGCTGGAGTTCATGCGACCTCTGGCTCCGCCGTGATTATGGACGTGAAGACCGGCCAGATCCTGGCGCTTGCCGACTACCCCACGTTCGACCCCAACCAATGGCAGTCGGCACCGGACGCGCTGGGGGCGCCGTCGCTCCAGGACCCGTACGAGCCGGGCAGCGTGGAGAAGCCCCTGACCTTCGCCGCTCTCATCGACGCCCACAAGGTGACACCGCGTACCCACATCAACGTGCCACCGACGCTGCCCAGCAGCGACGCCGTCATCCACGACTGGAACGACGGGCACGGCTGGCTCAGGCTAACCGCGACAGGAGCCGTCGCCCAGTCCTCCAACATCGCCACCGCAAAGGCCGCCCGAGAGATGCAGCCGGATCGGCTGCGGGGCTACCTCACGAAGTTCGGCCTCGGGACCCCCACCCACACCGGGCTCGGCCAGGAGAGCGGCGGCGACCTCCCAGCTTCGCAGGACTGGCTCCAGGTGACGAGGGACAACATCGCCTTCGGGCAGGGCCTGAGCGTCACCGCCGTCCAGATGACCGCTGCGCTCGCGGCCATCGCCAACGCCGGCGTCTACGTCGAGCCCTCGCTCATCAGCGGGTACGTGGACAGCGCCGGCGACACCACGCCAACCGACGTCCCCGACCGCCACCGGGTGGTCTCGGCTCGCGCGGCACACGCGGTGGCCCGGATGATGGAGGCGGTGCTGGGCAAGGACGGTCTGGCCCCGGACGAGAACATCCCCGGCTACCGGGTTGCCGGCAAGACCGGGACCGCGCAGGCGGTCGCCGAGAGCTGCGGCTGCTACCGGGACACCGTGGTGTCGTTCGGGGGGTTCGCGCCCGCCGACGCACCCCGCTTCGTCGTGTACGTCGTCGTCAACCGGCCCAAGGACGGAGCGTCGGGTGGAGGCACCGCCGGCCCGGTGTTCAAGGACCTGATGGTTGCCGCACTGCAGAAGTTCGGTGTGCCACCGACGGGCGAAGAAGCCCCTGCGTTGCCAGTGTACTGGTGAGCGCTGGATAGCCTCGGCTCGTGGTACCCGCAGCAGCATCGCCTGTGCCGGCCCGCCCGCTCCTCGTCGTCCCGGTACCGCTCGCAGCGGTCGCCGCCGAGCTCGGAGCCGCGCCGCCGACGACGACAGAGGCAGTGGTCAGCGGCGTCGCGTTGAGCTCTGGCTCCGTCAGACCTGGAGACGTGTATGCGGCCCTGCCCGGAGCACGCACCCACGGCGCGCACTTCGCCGCGGCCGCCGTCGAGGCAGGCGCCGTAGCCGTGGTGACAGACGCCGAGGGCCTGGCCTTGTTGACCGCGACGTCGGTCCCGGTGCTCGTCACCGACACGCCGCGGGCCCGGCTTGGCCGGCTCGCTGCTCTGGTCTACGGCCACCCTGCCGAGTCGTTCACCCTGATCGGCGTCACCGGAACGCAGGGCAAGACCACCACCTGCCAGCTGATGGCCGCGGCGGCTCAAGCCGCGGGTCGCCGTGCCGCCGTCATCGGAACGATGGGCACCGTCGTCGATGGCCGCGCGGTGGTGAGCTCCTTGACCACGCCTGAGGCACCGGACCTGCACGCGCTGTTCGCGGTCATGCGCGAGCAAGGCGTCGAGTTGTGTGCGATGGAGGTGTCGAGCCACGCCCTCGTCATGGGACGCGTCGACGGGGTTGTCTTCGACCTCGCGGTCTTCACCAACTTCGGCCGTGACCACCTCGACTTCCATGCGGACGTGGAGGACTACTTCGCGGCCAAGGCCGAGCTGTTCACCCCGCGGCGAGCCCGCCGCGCCCTGGTGAACCTCGACGACCCGGCGCTCACCCCGCTCGTCGAGGCGCCCGGGGTCGCGACCCGCACGTTTTCCTCGACCTCGGGGCCCGCTGACTGGACGGCGCACGACGTGCGGATGTCTCCGGGCGCTTCCACGTTCACGCTTCGGGGTCCTCGGGGTCTCGAGCTCGGGGCATCGACACAGCTTCCCGGACGGTTCAACGTCGACAATGCGCTGGGAGCGATCGCCGCGGTGGCCGAGGTCGGTGCCGCCGTCGATGCGGCGGTGGCAGGCGTCTCCTCCGTAGCGGCGGTGCCCGGTCGGATGGAGCGCATCGACGATGGTCGTTCCTTTCGCGTCGTGGTCGACTACGCCCACAAGCCGGACGCGCTTGCGGCCGCCTTGCGTGCGTTGCGGGAGTCGGCAACCGGACGCCTGCTCGTGGTGCTGGGAGCCGGGGGAGACCGCGACCAGGGCAAGCGGCCTGTCATGGGCGGGATCGCCGCTGAGCTGGCCGACGTGGTTGTGGTCACCGATGACAACCCGCGGACCGAGGACGCCGCCACCATCCGGGCGGCAGTCCGCAGCGGCGCTCGCGACGTCGAAGGTTCTGAGCTGCTCGAGATCGGCAACCGCCGCGAGGCCATCCGTCGGGCGCTGCAGCTCGCCCGCCCTGGAGACACTGTGCTCATAGCCGGTAAGGGGCATGAGACGGGTCAGGAGGTCGCCGGGACGGTCCACCCGTTCGACGACCGGGAGATGGTCCGAAGCCTGCTCGCCGAGCTCGCGCAGCGGCGGGAGCCGTGGCCATGAAGGCGATGACGCTGGGCCAGATCGCGGCGGCGGTCGGGGGAGAGGTGGTCGGTGCCGCGGCGCACCACCTCGTCGACGGGCACCCGTTCGTGGACTCCCGGGCCCCGGTGCCGGGTGGATTGTTCGTGGCTGTCCCAGGCGAGCGCGTCGACGGGCACGACTTCGCCGCTGCGGCGGTGTCCGCGGGCGCGGCGGCGGTGCTCACCACGCGGCGCACCGGCGGAGCCGCGGTGGTCGTGGCGAACCCCGTCGAGGCGCTTGGCAAACTTGCCCGCCACGTGCTCGAAGGGCTCCCTGACCTCACTGTCATCGCCATCACGGGCTCCCAGGGCAAGACCGGCACCAAGGACATGCTGGCCCAGCTGCTCGAGTCCGTCGACGAGACGGTTTCGACGGTCGGCAACCTCAACAACGAGATCGGGGTTCCGCTGACCGCACTGCGCGCAACCGGGTCCACGAGGTTCCTGGTCGTCGAGATGGGAGCCAGGGCACGAGGCGAGATCGCCTATCTCTGTTCGATCGTGCGGCCGGTTGTCGGCGTGGTCCTCAACGTCGGTACGGCTCATGTGAGCGAGTTCGGGAGCCAGCTTGACATCGCCGAGGCCAAAGGGGAGCTCGTCGAGGCGCTGCCCGCCGACGGCGTGGCGGTGCTCAACCTCGACGACCCGCTGGTCCGTGTGATGCGTCGTCGCTCGGACGCCCCGGTGCTGACTTTTGGGGAGTCGGCTGACGCGGGCATCCGCTGGAGCGGCGTACACCTGACCGAGGACGGCCGGTGCTCCCTTACTCTGGCCCAGGGCGAAGCGAGCCACCGGCTGACGCTGCGTTCGGTGGGCGAGCAGCAGGCCCCCAACGCGGCGGCAGCGGCCGGCGCCGCCCTGGCCGTCGGTATGCCGTTCAAGCGGGTCACCGAGCGGCTGGCTGAGGTACGCACCCGCTCCCGCTGGCGCATGGAGGTGCACACCAGCGCCGGCGGGGTGACCGTGGTCAACGACGCCTACAACGCCAATCCTGCGAGCATGGGTGCGGCGCTGGAGACGTTGGCGCAGATCGGTCATCGTCGTGACAGGGTCCTGCGGACGATCGCCGTGCTTGGCGAGATGAGGGAGCTGGGCGACATCAGTTCTACGGAGCACGGCGCCATTGGGAGGCTGGCCGCGCGGCTCGGCGTCGACAAGCTCGTGGTGGTCGGTGCGGCGGCGCGGCCGATACACCTTGCGGCCGGCCTCGAGGACGCCTGGAAGGGCGAGTCGGTGTGCGTGCCCGACCCGGCCGCCGCCGTGGCCCTCCTGCGCGCCACTGTTCGCTCCGGTGACGTGGTTCTTGTGAAAGCATCGCGGGCAGCCGGCCTGGAGATCGTGGCTGAAGCGTTGCTGGCGGGTGTACCCGACGACACGGTGGCGAAGGACGAAGCATGAAGGCGCTCTTGCTGGCAGGTGGGCTGTCGCTCATCGTCACGCTGCTGGGCACCCGGTGGGCGATCTCCATCCTGGTCCGTCAGGGCTACGGCCAGCCCATCCGCGACGACGGTCCCACCTCCCATCACACCAAGCGTGGCACGCCGACCATGGGCGGGCTGGTCATCATCGTGGCCGTCATCGTCGGCTACACCGGAGCGCACGTGGTGCTGGGTGAGGCACCGTCGATGTCGGCGGTGCTGCTGCTCTTCCTCTTCGCCGGTCTGGGCGCCGTCGGCTTCCTCGACGACTACATCAAGATCTCCAAGCAGCGCAGCCTCGGTCTTCGCAGCAAGACCAAGTTCGCGGGCCAGACGCTCGTCGCGGTCGCCTTCGCCTACGTGTCGCTTCAGTTTCCCGACAGCCGCGGCAACCCGCCTGCCTCGCAGGCGATCTCCTTCATCCGGGTCTTCCACTGGGACCTGCCGGTGGTGCTCGTGGTGCTGTGGGTGCTCGTCATGATCGCTGGGACCAGTAACGGCGTGAACCTCACCGACGGCCTCGACGGGCTCGCCATCGGTGCGTCGATGATGGTCTTCGGCGCCTACACCTTGGTCGGCATCTGGCAGAACAACCAGTTCTGCGCCATCACCCAGGGAACGGCCCAGTGCTACAACGAGATCCGCGACCCGATGGACCTCGCCGTGGTCGCGGCCGCCCTCACCGGCGCCTGCTTCGGGTTCCTGTGGTGGAACGCCTCTCCGGCAATGATCATCATGGGTGACACCGGCTCCTTGTCGCTGGGCGGTGCCATGGCCGGCCTGGCCGTCATGACCCGCACGGAGCTGCTGCTCATCGTGCTTGGTGGGCTGTTCGCGGTGATCACCTTGTCGGTCATCGTGCAGGTCGGCTACTTCAAGGCTTCCGGGGGCAAGAGAGTGTTCCGGATGGCGCCGCTACAGCACAACTTCGAGCTGCTCGGCTGGGCGGAGGTGACGATCGTCATCCGCTTCTGGATCATCTGCGGGGTCTGCGTGGCAACCGGTCTCGGAATCTTCTACGCCGAGTGGGTGGCGAGAGTATGACGGGCGGACCAGACGTCTCCTGGCTCAATGCGGCGCACCGCCACTCTGCCTGGGACCAGCTCCGCGTGGTGGTGGTAGGCGGCCTCGGCGTGTCAGGCTTCGCCGCGGCTGACGCGCTGCAGCACCTCGGTGCGCACGTCACAGTGCTCGACGACCGGCCCGATGCCGGTGGCCTGGAGCGCGCCACGCTTCTGGAGATCCTGGGTGTCGACGTCCGGCAGGGCGAGGGTTCCACCGATGCTCTGCCCGACGTCGCCGACCTTGTCATCGCCTCTTCGGGGGCGCCGCCGACGTTGCCGGTGCTCGTCACTGCCATGGAGCAGGGCCGGACGGTGTGGGGCGATGTCGAGCTCGCGTGGCGCCTGCGCGACCCGGAGCACCACACCCCCTGGCTGTGCCTCACCGGCACCAACGGCAAGACCACGACGGTGCGGATGCTCGAGTCCATCCTCCAGGCCGAGGGTCTGCTTGCCGTCGCGGCCGGCAACGTCGGCCTCCCGGTCTGCGAGGTGGTGATGTCCCCCGATCCGCTGGACGTCGTCGCAGTGGAGCTATCGTCGTACCAGCTGCACTGGTCCAGCTCGGTCTCGGCGCAGGCGGCCGCGGTGCTCAACCTCGCGCCGGACCACCTGTCCTGGCACGGTGGCTACGCCAGCTACCGCGCGGCCAAGAGCAAGGTCTACGAGCACTGCCAGCTCGCTTGCGTCTACAACGTCGAGGATCCGGCCACCCGTGAACTTGTCGAGGCGGCCGACGTGGTCGAGGGCTGTCGTGCCATCGGCTTCACCATAGGCGTCCCCTCGGTAGGGATGGTGGGCCTCGTCGACGACGTGCTGGCCGACCGCGCCTTCATCGAGGGCCGTGAGCGCAACGCCGCGGAGCTCGCGTCGCTGTCCGACCTCTCATCGTCGGCGCCGCACAACGTGGCCAACGCCCTCGCGGCAGCGGCGCTCGGCCGGGCGCACGGAGTCTCTGTCGGCGCCGTACGTCGCGGCCTGCGCAGCTTCCGGCTTGACTCCCACCGCATCCAGGTGGTGCGTGAGAGCGACGGGGCGGTATTCGTCGATGACTCCAAGGCAACCAACCCCCATGCCGCGGCAGCGTCCCTGTTGTCGTACGAGTCCGCCGTCTGGATCGCCGGTGGCCTCGCCAAGGGCGCCGAGTTCGACGAGCTGGTGCTGGCCGTCAAGAGCCGCCTGCGGGGCGTGGTCCTGATGGGCGCTGACCGGGCCACGATCGGCGGCGCACTTGCGCGACACGCCCCTGATGTGCCGGTGATCGAGGTGGCGGGCACCGACACTGGGGTGATGAAGCGCGTCGTGGACGCGGCGGTGTCCCTGGCCGTGCCTGGTGACATTGTGCTGCTCGCGCCCGCATGTGCTTCTCAGGACCTGTTCGCCGACTACAGCGCCCGGGGTGACGCGTTCGCCGCCGCCGTCCGCCGCGTCGGGGGTCACTGACGACGCCGGAACGTGGACCGGCCGACACTGGGAAGGGTGTTCATGGCGGCAGCGATCGAGAGTGGCTCTTCTCGGCGCGAGTCGCCCAGCGTGGTCGCGTCTCTTCGGCAGACGCTCGACAAACCGCTCACGTCGTACCACCTCGTTCTCGGTGTGACCGGCCTGTTGCTGGCGTTGGGCCTGCTCATGGTGCTGAGCGCCTCGAGCGTGATCTCGTTGCGCGAGCTGGGCAGCTCCTACGCGATCTTCGAACGGCAGGCAATGTGGGTGGCGGTCGGGCTGCCCGCCGCCTGGGCCGCATCGCGGCTGCCGATCCGGCTGGTTCGCTTCGCCGCCTGGCCGGCGCTGCTCATCTCCACACTGCTGGTTGCGGCGACCTATGTGCCAGGCGTGGGAGTCTCGGTCAACGACAACCGGAACGGGACCTCGGTCGGCGGGCCCTTCCTCGTGCAATCCTCGGAGTGCGCCAAGCTGGCCTTGGTGCTATGGAGCGCCGACGTCTACGCCCGAAAGG
>JBPCRX010000124.1:0-12322 GCA_050996395.1 Nocardioidaceae bacterium | reverse complement strand
CCACCGGTGCCTCGTCCGAAGCCGAAGCCCACACCGGTGCCGCACCCGACGCCGAAGCCCACACCGGTGCCTCACCCGACGCCGACGCCCACACCGGTGCCTCACCCGACGCCACAACCAGCACCCGTCACCACCCTGCGAGGGATTCTCAGCGAGTGCGATCAACCACTCGGCTGGTGCCTGCGTGACTCAGCGCTCGCACTCGGTGCGGCCGACCTCTCCTTCGCACAAGATGACTACGACGGCGACGGTACTGCCGAGCCCGTCAGGCAGGAGCTCGATGGGCTCGACGGGCAACGAGTCGAGGCTGGCTTCAACGCCAAGGGCCTGCTCGTGATGATCAACGGCCTCGACTACGACGCCACCGTGCCCGCCTCAGCGGACCCCGACCCAGAGGCACCCGACCCGGGGACACTTGCCCCGGGCGATCCCGACCCAGAGGCACCCGATCCGGGCGTACTCGACCAGGGCGTTCCCGACCCAGTGGGCTCCGACCCGGCACAACCCGACCCCACGACGCCGGACGCTGCTCCCTCGGCTCCTGTCCCGTCGCAGCCGACGAGCTGACAGAGCCACTCATTGGGCGAGCGGCCCTCAGGAGTCAGCGCCATGTTCTTGTGGCAGCACCGCGGCGTCTAGACGTGCGGCTACCCGCTCCGCCAGGGCCGTCCCTGCCGTGTCCTCGACGTGCGGCGGCAGCGGCAGACTCCAGTTCGGCCGGGCGACGGTGCCCGGCAGATTGGGACGAGCCGTCACTGCCAAGGCGTCGTCAAGCGTCGCCGACAACAAGACGGACGGGGCTCGCGCAAGCAGCTCGTACGCCGCCCCGACGGCCTCCACATCCGTCGAAGTTTCGCCGAGCGCGGCGTCGGGTGAGTTTGCAGGCGACAGCTGGGCGAGCAGGCCATCGCGCTGGCTCCGAAGCTGGTCGAGCGGCGTGGCGGTGTAGCGGTGCTGGTCCTCGAGGTCGGCGCCCGACCACAGCCCCGCCACGGTCGGCAGGTCGTGGGTGGTGACCGCGGCCATCGATGCAGCCGGCCACCGCGCAGGGTCGTCAGCCTCGAACCAGAGGAGCCGGTAGGAGAGGATCTGGTGGTCGGCCAACGACTCACGTACCCCCGGCTCGACGGTGCCAAGGTCCTCTCCTACGACCAGCGCTCGGGCCCGACAGCTCTCGAGAGCGACGATGTCGAGCAGGTCCTCAGCCGGATAGCGCACGTATGCCCCAGCGCTCGGCTGTTCACCCGGCGGCACCCACCAGAGCCGGAACAAACCCATCACGTGGTCGATCCTGAGGCCACCCGCATCGGCCATCGTCGCGCGGATGGAGGCGATGAACGGTTCGTAGTTCGCGGCCCGCAGCCGCCAGGGGATGAACGGTGGTGAGCCCCAGTCCTGGCCAGTCGCACTGAACGCGTCCGGCGGCGCGCCGATCGACACGCCCTCGGCCAGCTCCTCCTGCCACAGCCAGGCGTCGGCGCCCGTGCCGTCAACCCCTATCGGGAGGTCCTGCAGCACCGGAAGCTGGCCTCGGGCGACCCGCAGCTGCTGCTCGAGCACCCACTGAAGCCAGGCGTGGAAACTGACGCGATCAGGATGCTCGTCGACGAACTGCCCTACTGCCGCAGAGTCGGGAAACTGCAACTCGATTGGCCACTCGCGGAAGCTGGCGCCATAAACCTCTGCCAACGCGCACCAGACGGCGAAAACCTCGAGCGGCGCTCCCTGCTCCTCCCGCCAGATCCCAAAGCCCGCGTCGGCTTCTCGGCCGCTGAACAGCTCCTCCATCGCTGAGCGCTTTAGCGTCCAGATCTCGCCGCGTTCGATCAGGGCCGCTGCGTTCAGGTGCCGGGCGCGCGAGGTATAGGACGCTGGCAACCGGTCGGCACCTTCGACGTTGTCGACGCTCACGTAGAGGGGGTTGCGGAAAAGCCTTGTCGCCGGCAGATAGGGGCTGGCCTCCTGGGTGCTGGTCGGCGCACTTGCGTGCAACGGGTTGACCATGAGGAACCCTGCCCCCAACTGCTCCGACCACTCGCGAAGGAGCCGGAGCGACTCGAGGTCGCCAATGCCCCAGCTGCCACGCGACCGGGCGGCATACAGCTGAACCGTCCAGCCCCATGCCCGGTGGCCGGCGGGCAACCAGCACCGACCCGGCGAGACGATCAGGCGTCGAGAGCGACCGGCATCCGTCAGCTCGTGGTAGCCGAGCGGGAAGTCCACCGGAAGCCGGCCTTCGACGACCCTGGTCTGGCCGTCCTCACAACGAACCTGTACCCGGCCCAGGCCGAGGTCGCATCCCGGGCGCGACACGATCGGCGCTCGCGACTCGAGGTCGGCCGGTGGCTCCCCGATGACGCGGCGAAGTCGCGCCACTGTTCCGGGGTCTACCTGCCGCCGGACACCGAGAGCATCCGTGTAGGAGCCGTGGATGCCCCACCGGTCCGCCAGGCCCTCCGACGTCGGGTCAGCTCCGGACACGCTGTCCGTCGCGGGGTCGATCTCAGACGATCCCTCAGGCGTCACCGGCTGCCACCGAGGGGTCGCTGGCCATGACCGTGCTCCCGCCGACCGGCACAGCGCGCTCCTCGGCCAGCGGCGAGGGCTCGATCCGCAGGATGCGCGCCAGACCGTTGGGCATCCACCAGTTCCACTTCCCGAAGAGGCTCACCAGCGCTGGTACGAGCAGGGCCCGCACGACAGTGGCGTCGATCAGGATGCCCACTCCCAGAGCGGTGCCCATCACCTTGATGTCAGTGCCCGGCGACGAGGCAAGAGCAGCGAAGGCGAAGAACAAGATGAGAGCCGCCGAGGTGACGAGCCGCCCGGTGCGGCCCAGGCCGGTGACCACTGCTGTCACGGTCGAGCCGGTGTTGTCGTACTCCTCACGCATCCGGGCCAGGATGAAGACTTCATAGTCCATGGACAAGCCGAACAGAAACGCAAAGATAAGCACCGGCAACCAAAAGGTCAGGGCGCCGGTGGCGGTGACGCTGAACACCGCCTCCGACCCATGTCCCTGCTGCCAGAAATACGTCACTGCGCCGAACACGGCCGCGAGCGACAGCAGGTTGAGAATCACCGCCTTGATCGGCAGCAGGACCGAGCGGAAGGTGCGCATGAGAAGCACGAGCGTGACCAACGCAATGATGGCCAGCACGTACGGGAAGTTGTCGTAGACGGCGCTGAAGTAGTCGAGCACTATCGCACCGAGCCCGGTCACCCGGACGTCTCCGTCGGTCTGTTCCTCTACCGCGGAGGTGACGTTCTTGACAACGTCGGTGCCGGTGCTGTCGACGGTCTCGTCCTCGGGGAGGACGTCGACGATGGTGACGCCGTCCTTGGTGTCGCTGGCCACAGCGCTTCGAATGCCGTCGACCCCGACGGCCGCTTTCGCCGCCGCGTCGCCTTGACCTTCGTCGACCAGCACCTCAATCGGCGTAAGCACGCCGTTGCCGACCCCACCGTCGTGCAGGGTCTGCAGTGTCTCGTAACGAGGACCGCTGCTGGCCTGCGAGGCGACGTTCGACTGCCCGATCTTCAAGGCGAAGACGGGGAAGATCAAGAGTGCCAGCAGGATGCAGGCCACAGCCGTGGCGATCCATCTGCGCTGCACGATGGTGCGTGCCCACGCGGTCCAGCCCCGTGATGCGGTCCCCTCGTGGCGGATCCGGGGCCAGTCGACTCGAGGTCCGATGCTCGACAGCAGTGCGGGCAGCAGAGTCAGCACGACCGCGACGCTGACCAGCGGGATGAGCATGCCACCCAGCCCCATGCTGCGGAGGAACGGCACCGGCACCACCAGCAGCGCCACCAGGCTGATCGCGACCGTGACCCCCGAGGCGAGCACCGCGTGTCCCGCGGTGCGCATCGCTATAGCGACCGCTTCCTCGTTGTCGTGTCCATGGGCCCGCTCCTCGCGCCATCGCGACACCAGCAGCAGCGAGTAGTCGATCGCGACGCCGAGTCCGATCAACGAGATCAGGAACTGCACCACGAAGCTGACGTCGGTGACGTAGGTCAGACCGAGCACCAACAAGAAGGTGCTGAGGATCGAGACCGCAGCGATGAGCATAGGCACCAGAGCGAGGAACGACGCGAAGACGAAGATCAGCACGAGCAGCGCCCCCGTCGCGCCCAACAACGTTTCGGTCAGCACGCTCGGTCCCTCGCTGTCGCCTCCTGCGGCCAGCAGGTTGTATGACGTCAGGCTCGCCTGGAGCTGGCCCTGTTCGGACACCTTCGCGAGCACCGGGTCGATCTTGGCTTCGACGCCCGGCCCGAAGCTCGCATTCAGGGGTGCCTGGATGAGTGCGAAGGTCGACTGTCCGTCGTCGAGAACGAAGCTGTCGTCGCCCGTGCTCTGGAAGTCGACGATCCTTGCTTCGGGAGCCGCCTTGGCGACGGCGTCGAACACCTGGCCGATCTGATCGGCCTCCTGCGTGACCGTCGAGCCCTGCGGCACTGTCACGACGGCGACGAAGTCGTCGGAGCTCACGCCGAAGGTGTCCTCCAGCTCCTGTTCCGCCTCGTAGCCGGGCTGCCCCGGCAGGGAGAAGTCAAAGGTCAACCGGTCGGCGGCCTTCGAGGCAGACGCGATTCCCAGCAGGAAGACGACGACCCAGAACGCGCTGACAATCCGGCGGTGGTGCATGACGAAGTGGGCAAGACGCTCCACTGAAACTCCTTGCGGCGTAAGGTCCCCGCACGTGTAGCGAGGACGCATCAGAGGGTCACTCAACCGCTCGGCGCAGAGTGTATCGGGGGCCGCGGACAGTCCCGGAGTGTGCTGCCCGCGGCTGCGTCATGACGTGATCGGGCAGGATCGGCTTGTGAGGAGACCGCGTGGACAGCTGTGACGTCGTGGTGGTGGGTGCAGGCCTGGCAGGTCTTTCCTGTGCTGTCGAGCTGACGCGCCGAGGCGTCGACGTCACCGTGCTGGAGGCGTCAGACGCCGTCGGTGGGAGGGTTCGCACCGACTCCGTCGACGGCTTGCTGCTCGACCGTGGCTTCCAGCAGCTCAACCCCGCCTACCCGGCGTTCAGCGGTCTGGTGGACCTGGCCGCTCTCGACCTGCAGCCCTTCGACGCCGGAGCCGTCATCTCCTGTGCAGGCAAGCGGCACGTGCTCGCCGATCCTCGCCGCCGGCCGCGTGACGTCCTCGGCACCCTCAGCAAAGACACCGGCTCATTGGTCGAGAAGGCACGGCTGGCGGCATACGTCGGACGGACCGCTGTTCTCCCGGCGCGGCGCGTCAAGGCCCGACCGGACATGTCCTTCGGCGCGGCGCTCGACGCGGCCGGTGTGGACGGGAGGCTGCGGCGGTCGATGGTGGAGCCGTTCATGGCAGGAGTGCTGGCCGAGGACCGGCAGGAGTCGTCTCGGAGGTTCGTCGACATGCTGTGGCGGACCTTCGCGCGTGGTACGCCGACACTTCCCGCGCGGGGCATGCAGTCCATGCCGGAGCAGCTCGCGGGCCGCCTTGAGCCAACCGCGCTGCGGCTCGGCGAGCGGGTCCACGAAGTGGAAGGCCCGCAGGTCCACACGAGCAGTGGCGCCTGGACCGGCCGGGCTGTCGTGGTGGCAGCCGACCCGAGCACAGCAGCCGCACTGACCGGACTTCCTCAGCCGGCGATGCGTGGATCCACCGCGTTCTACCACCTCGCGCCCGCATCACCGGCCTCCCGGCGGATGCTGCACCTCGACGGCGACCACACCGGGCCGGTGACCAGCTCGGCAGTGGTGTCCGACGTCGCGCCGGGCTACAGCGCAGAGGGGGCGCTCGTCTCGTCCTCCACGCTGGGGGCGCGCGACGACGCCGAGACGGTTCGGCTCGTGGAGGCCCACCTCGCCCGCATCTATGGCGTGGACACCTCCACGTGGCAGCTCGTGGCGACGTACGCCATCGCCGAGGCGCTTCCCGCGATGCCGCCGCCGCTCGCACTGCGGCAACCGGTCCGGCTACGAGACGACCTGTTCGTCGCCGGGGACCACCGCGACACGGCGTCGATCCAAGGGGCGCTGGTATCGGGTCGCAGGGCCGCGTCCGCGGTCTGCAAGCAGCTCGGCCTGCCTGAGGCTGCGAAGACTGGACGAGACGTATGACGTCGGCACCCGACTCCGATGGTTCGGCGGTTCATGCGGGGGCCGGTCGTCACCTGGTCGACGTGCACGACCACCTGCGCCGGGAGCTGGACCAGGTCAAGGAGCTCGTCGCGAAGGTCGTTGCGGGAGCTCGTACGCCCGGCCTCGCGCGCTCGGACCTCAACGTGATGACGATGCGCCAGAACAACTGGACGCTCGGCGTCTATTGCCAGTCCTACTGCCGGGTGGTGACCGGACACCACGGCCTCGAGGACAGCTCGATCTTCCCGCATCTTCGCCGGTCGAACCCTCAGCTCGAGCCAGTCATCGACCGGCTCCAGGCCGAGCACCGCACCATCCACGACGTACTGGAAGGCGTCGACCGCGCGCTCGTGACGTTCGTGAGCGAGCCGGACGGCTCGGCGGTGCTGGAGTCAGCCGTCGAGGCGCTTTCGGACTCCCTGCTGACGCACCTCGCCTACGAGGAGCAGCAGCTGGTCGGCCCGCTCGACCGGTTCGGCTTCTACTGACTGTTGGCGAGCCCAACGACTCAGCGCACCGACGGCGTCAAGACAGCGGGGCAGGATGGGCGTCATGCTCGACAACCTGTCGCCGGTGCGTCGCCGCTTCGTACTGGTGTTGGCCTCCGCGGCGATGGCGGTCGTGCTGGCCGTGGCGCTGGTCGTCATACGGCATCAGACGTCTGGAGGCGTTGACCCGGTCGCGCAGGACAAGCCCGGTCCGGTGCTGCTCGTGCCAGGGTATGGCGGCTCGCTCACATCGCTTGGAGTTCTCGCAAGGGCTCTCGAAGCTGACGGGCGCGACGTCACGCTGGTCGACCTTCCTGGTGACGGCACTGGCGCGCTCGACGACCAGGCGAAGGCGCTCGACGCCGCGGCACGGGGGGCATTGGAGTCGTTGGGCGGACAGTCGGTGGACGTAGTGGGTTACTCGGCTGGCGGGGTGGTCGCCCGGCTGTGGGTCAGGAGCTACGACGGCGGCAACCTGGCCCGTCGGGTGGTGACCCTGGGCTCGCCGCAGCACGGCACCGGCAGCGCCGGCCTGGCCGTCGACCTCACGCAGGAGACGTGCCCGGCGGCCTGCGTCGACCTCGCCCCCGACAGTGACCTGCTACGCCGCCTCAACGCCGGTGACGAGACACCTCTCGGGCCGGCGTTCGTGTCGATCTGGAGCAGCACTGACCAAGTGGTCACACCGCCAGACTCAGCCCGTCTCGAGGGCGCCACCAACGTGGTGCTTCAGGACGTCTGCGCAACCGGCGACGTGTCGCACGGCGACCTTCCGGCGACGGCAGCCGTGATTGCACTCGTGGAGTTCGAGCTCGCCTCGACGCCGGCTGCCGAGCCCACCCGCGCGGACTGCTCGCCTGCGCGCTGAACCACGTCACCCAGTGCTGGGCCACTCTCAGCTGGTGATGTCCTTGGTGGTGAAGTTCGCCCAGGCCGCCCCGAGGAAGACCGCGACATAGACGAGCTGCAGAGCCGTGCCCCGCCCAACGTTGCGCCACAGGATGGGGTCTCGGAACAGGTCGACGAACGACAGCCAGTAACGCGTCGGCAGATAGGGCTGCAGAGCGTGGGCGGCATCGAGCGTCAGCAGCAAGGTCGAGGCGATGAGGATGGCGAGGGCCCCCATTGCGGCGGCGAGAGGGGAGTCGCTGACGGTCGACAGAAACAGCGCGATCGCCGCAACGCCAAGCATCGACAAGACCGCATAGCCGAGCGCGAGCATCGTGCGCCACGCCACCTGGCTCGAGCTGAGTGCAGAACCCGAGACGCTGGTGGCGATGTGCTGGTTGCCCAGCAGGAGCGACCCGGTCACATAGGCGGTGGCTGCCACGACCACGACGGCGAGGAGAACGAACGCCGTGACCGAAAACAGCTTGGCGGCCAGCAGCCGGGTGCGCCCGACCGGGCGGACGAGCACGTAGCGCAGCGTGCCCTGCTGGGCCTCGCCGGCGATGGAGTCACCGGCGATCACCGCGACCGCAGCCGGGAGGAACAGTGGCAGCACGATGGCGATCGCGGCCAGCGGGAAGAGACTTCCGTCCGACAGCACCGCCGAGAGAAACGCAGGCCCTGTGCCGGGCCGGGGCCCGAGGTCGGTAACGGCGAGCAGCACGGCCACCAGCATGGGCAGCGCGTCCAGAAGCACAATCGTCACCCAGGTGCGCGGGCTGAGCACGAGCTTGCGCAGCTCGACGGCAATCATCTGATCACCGCTCGGTTGGTGGAGTCAGGTCCGGTCGCCGCAAGCACGATCTCCTCGAGAGTGTGCCGTTCCGGCGCGAGGCCCTCGACGCGGACGCCGGCGGCCACGAGCTCGGCGTTGAGGGTGGCTGTGTCATCGGTCGCCACGATGAGGGTCTTCTCGTCGTACAGCTCCGCCCGGCTGTCCAGCAGGCCGTGCGCCCGCCGTGCGTCCGGCGACTGCACGACCGTGCGCCCGGACGGCGCCTGGAGGGTCGCAAGGTCGTCCTCGAGCACCACCCGGCCTCGGTCCAGCACTCCCACCCGGGTGCACAGCTGCTCGACCTCGGCCAGCAGGTGGCTGGACAGAAAGATCGTCGTCCCGCCGTCGTGGAGCTTCAGCAGCAGCTCGCGGATCTCACGGATGCCCTGCGGATCCAGGCCGTTGGTCGGCTCGTCGAGCACCAGCAGGTCCGGGGTTCGCAACAGGGCCGCGGCCAACCCCAACCGCTGTCGCATCCCCAACGAGTACGCCTTGACGGGTCGGCCGCCCACCGCGCTGAGACCGACCTGCTCGAGGGCTTCGCCCACCCGGCGGCGTCTCGTCCGTCTCTCACCACCCGGTCCCATGGCGTCGACCAACCGCAGGTGCGTGGGTCCTGAGAGGTGCCCGTATGCCGCGGGGCCCTCGACCAGCGCGCCCACCCGGGGGAGCACCGAGCGAGCTGCGCGAGGCATCGGCTGGCCGATCAGCTGGATCGACCCCGACGTGGGGAGCACCAGGCCGAGCAGCATCCGTACGGTCGTGGTCTTGCCGGAGCCGTTGGCGCCGAGGAAGCCGTAGATGTCGCCCGAACGGACGTCGAGGTCGATGGCATCGACCGCGGGGATGGCGCCATACCGCTTCGTCAGGCTCTCGGTCCTGATCATGGCTGTCTGAACTGTCGCCGGAACCGCACCGGGTGCGAGGCGATATGAGCTGCGGCACGTCGCAAGGCCTGAGGGGTGACGGTGCCCGCGAGCAGCCAGCTGCCGTTCTCGAACTCCGGGGTGGTGAGCACAAGGTTGAGAGGGCTGGCGGCCAGCCTCGTACCGATTGGGGTCTCGACGGCACCAGGGGTGGAATGCAGCTGGTCGCGCAGCGGTACCGCGGCGTGGTCCCACAAGGGGATCGCCACGAGGAGAGTCGCACCCTCGCCGTACAGGCCGACCGCTCCGAGCCCATCACGACGCCGGTCGAGCCCCGCGAGGGACCGCGGTGCCGCCAGGGGCGAGTACCGGTTGGCGGCGGCGGCGATGTCGACGATGTCGTCGCGCTCGAGCTCGGCCGAAGGGGAAAGGGTGAGCGTCGTCTGGCTCAGCGACGGTTCACTCAGGTCGAGGTCGACGAACGCGGTCTCGACAGCGGCGGTGGTCTGCCCGTCGCCGAAGACAGCGACCTTGACGGGCAGCCCGGTGGAGGGCTCCAGCCACAGGTCGACGTGGTCGATCGACGACTGATGCGCGCTCGGCGTGAGCCGCAGGCCCTGCGCGTCCACGCCGGCCACGCGGGTCGGCGCGATCGGTCGCACCTCAGCCGCCGTCACGTCCTCGAGCAGGCGGCGGGCGAGCTCCGGCGGCAGCAGGTCGGCGCTCTGCGGCAGTCGGACGTCGACATGCTTGCTCAGGCTGGCCCGGTTGTGCTCGTAGTCCCAGGAGGTGGTCTGCGTACGCGAGTGGTAGAGATCTGTCTCGCCCGTGACGTCGAGGCTGTCCACCCGCCAGAGGTCGGCGCTGCGCCACCACACGCGCATGGTCGTCTTGCCGCCGAGCAGATCGGCAACGTCAGTGAACTGGTCGGAGATCGGCAGCTGCAGGGTTCCGCGGGACTCGACATATCCGCTGTAGGGGACCGAGGTCGACGAAGTAGCCTGCGCCAGCAGCTCCGTGGCCGACGAGCCCACCTCATGCGCCGGCCGAGCTTGGAGAGCCACCGGTATCGAAACCAGCACCACGACACCGAAGGTTACCGCGCACCAGCGTCGAAGCTCCGACATCCCGGCGGTCGTCATGCCTCAGCGTACGTCGGCGCGCTGACGGGGGTTGCTTATGTCGTACGTCGGGGACCGCACCACCTCGGGAGCCGGATCCACACGTCGGACCCTCCGGTTCGCCGGTTGTTCACCCCCACGAGTCCGGCGTGTGCACGAGCCACGGCTGCAACGATGGACAAGCCCAGACCGCTGCTACCAGTCGAACTGGCGTGGACGAACCGTTCGAAACCGTGCTCAAGCATCTCTGGGCTGAAACCGTCTCCCTCGTCGGTAACATGGAACTCCACTGAGTCTGCGACTTCTCGGGCGCTGAGCGTGACCTCGCCGGCTCCGTGTTGCAACGCATTGCTGACGAGATTGAGCAGCGCTTGTTCCAGCCGCTGAGGGTCCGCCTTGACGTGCTGCACCGCAACCGGCTTGACAACGATGATGCGTCCTCGGCTGGTAGCCATCTGCTCGAATCGGACGGCGACTGAGCGCAGTAGGACAGCGGCGTCGAACTCCTCGAGCGCGATGCGAGCGCCTGGGTCGTCGGCTTCAGCAAGCAGCAGCAAATCCTGGGCGAGACGGATCAGCCGATCAACTTCATCGCCCGCGGAGCTGATGGCGGCAGTGAGCGCCTCGACCGACCTGGGTCTGCGGATCGCGAGTTCGAGCTCAACCTTCAGCAGGCTCAGCGGCGTGCGCAACTCGTGACTTGCGTTGGCCATGAAAGCACGCTCACGATCCAACGTGGCATCAACTCTGGCAAGCAACTCGTTGAGCGTCACGCCCAGGCGTGACACCTCGTCGTTGGCTCGCGGCAGCGGCAGTCGTTGTCCGTCAGGGCCACCCGACATGGAAGCCGCGCGGCGCCGCATGTCTTCGACGGGCCGAAGCGCTGCACCGGCGAGCAGATAGCCACAGATCGACGTGATGAGCAGCAGGATTGGAAGTCCGAGCAGGAGCTGTGTTCGCACCCTGCGCAAGACCTCGAGCCCGTTCTCCCGAGTGTTGCCGACGACCAGGATCACCCGCTTGCCAGCCCGGGTGAACGGGGTGGCCAATAGCCGTGCCGGCTCGTTCAACCCTGGTGCCTGCGTGCGTTCGAAGAAGATCGTGCCATCGGTGGCTTCGGCCGCCTCGGCGCGCGACAGGAGGGGTTCACCGTTGAGCGTTTCGGTCGCTTGCAAGACGCGGCCGCCAGGGTCCACCAGCTCAGCAAAGCTCTCACCGCGCTCGATGAACCCCGTGCCCGCCAGTGCTGCGAGCGATGAGTCAGTTCGGCTGACTGGAACGATCAAGTCCTGGGCCCGTTGGCGGAGTTGACGGTCAAGGTCGTCGGAAAGGCCCTCAGCGAGTCGGTGGTAGGCAAGCACACCTACAACTGCCAGAACCACCGTCATCGCGACGGTGAACCCCAGCGTGAGCCGCAGACGGATCGGCAACCGCCTCACCGCCTATCCTCGCTCAGCCGGTAGCCGACCCCTCGTACGGTCTCGACCGAGTGTCGGCCGAACGGGCGGTCCACTCGGTCCCGGAGTCCCTTCACACACACGTCTACGACGTTGGAGCGTTGCTCATAGGCCATATCCCAGGCCAGGTGCAGCAGTTGCTCGCGGCTCAGCACTCTCCCCGGTCGCATCGCCATGGTTTGCAGCAAGGAGAATTCTTGCCCGGTGAGCACCACCTCGTGCTCTCCGCGCCAGACGCGTCTGGCGTCCGGGTCCAGCCGGAGATCGCCAACCGTCAGCACGGCAGGCGTGACCGGTCCACGTCGCAGCAACGCCCGCAGCCGGGCCAGCAGCTCGTCGAACGCGAACGGTTTGACGAGGTAATCGTCCGCGCCCGCGTCCAAACCCGTCACCCGGTCGACGACAGCGCTCCGAGCGGTCAGCATCAGGATCGGAGTCCAGACGCTGGCGGCGCGGATCCGCTGGCATACGACGAAACCGCTGATGTCCGGCAGCATCACGTCGAGCACTATTGCGTCGTAGTCCTTCTCCTGGGCAGCCC
>JBPCRX010000001.1:0-13260 GCA_050996395.1 Nocardioidaceae bacterium | reverse complement strand
CCCTGGGGCCGGACCTTGGTAACGGCGTAGTCGATAAGCGTCTGGTTGAGCTCGCCGTCGTGCTTGTTCTTGGTGTGGGCCGCCACCGCGGCGATCAGCTCGTCGGCGGTCTCGGCCTTGGCGACGTTCTTACAGGCGACGCCGACGTCGCGGCAGCGGAACTCGAGGGTCATCTGGTTGCTCCTGTGGGTCGGGCCACTCACGACGCACGGGACGTGCGTCGAGGGTCCAGGTCGGCGGCAAGTGCTTCTAGGGCGTCGGCGACACCGATGAGGTCCCCGTTGATCTCCTGGACGAGGTCCTCGACCGGCTCGACGCGGTGCGCGATGGACGCGACGCCGAAGACGACCTTTCCGAGGGTGTCGGTCAAGCGCCGCAGGATGAAGACGACCCAGATCAGGTAGAAGGCGAGGGCGGCGACGAGTACTCCCGTCACCACCAGAGCGGCGATGGCTGCTGCGGACACGGCGAGCTCCTCAGGGCTTGGCTGCGAGGCGGCGAAGTGCACCCACGTAGGCGACGGCGTTCTCGGTGACCTCGCCGACCAGCTCGCGGGTCGTGATCAACGCGGGCACCGGCTCGACTGCGGCGGTGATGCCCACGCCGTGCTCGAGGATGTCGTCGGCGTAGCGCGCGCACTCCAGCGCTGGGCGGATGACATAGCTGGCGAGAGCCACCACCAGCGGTGCCACCACCAGCAGACCGATGGCGCTCATGACCCAGAGGACGACCATACGAACTCCTGCCTGTCGACGTTTCGACGTGATGCTGGCAGTGTGCCCTCCGGTAGGTGATCAGCGCCAGTACCGTTCCCGCACCGGAAGGGCAGACATGACCGCCGTCGCAGGCAAGCTCAGGCTCAAGCTCGGTATCGTGGGCAAGGGCGGCGTCGGCAAGACGACGGTCTCTGGGCTGCTGTCCCGGGCCTACGCCGAGCGAGGACGACACGTCGTCGCCATCGACACCGACTCCAACCCCAACCTCGGGCTGTCACTCGGGCTCTCGCTCGCCGAGACCGAGGCGGTACCGGTCCTGCCGCGGTCCGCCGTCGTGGGTTCCAACGGGACGACGGCAGCCGCCGACCTCGTCGCCGAGTACGGCCGACCAACGCCTGCCGGTCCGACGCTGCTGTCGGCGATCAAGGTCGCCACTGCAGGAGCAGGCTGCACCTGCAGTGGCCATGCGACCGTGCGCAGCCTGCTGACAGCCGCGCTCGAGGACGTCGACCTCACCTTGGTGGACATGGAGGCGGGGCTGGAGCACCTCAGCCGTTCGGGAGGCACCCTCGCTCACGCCGACGTCCTGCTGGTGGTGTGCGAGCCGACGCGCAAGTCAGTGCTCACCGCCGCCCGTACCGCGGCGCTGGCCGCCGATCTCGGCATCCCCGAGGTCGTGGCCGTCGGCAACAAGGCGCGTACCCCGCAGGACGTGGCCTTCTTCGGCGAGGCGATGTCAGCCGAGGAGATCCGGCTGATCGGCGTGCTGCCGTACGACGACGAGGTCGCCGGCGCCGACCGCACCGGTGCTGTCGGGCTCGTCCCCGTCGCGGCTGACGTGCAGCAAGCTCTCGACGAGGTGTTGGACGGGCTGGACGCGGCGCACGCGCGTGCAGACGGCCTCACCCGCTGACCTGCCTGGCGGAGGCTACTCGCGTGCGTCCGCCAGGCTGGCCGCGAGCCCGACGAGGGCGCGCACGGCTGGGGCTCTCGGTGCCGCGTCGAGTGGCGCCACCCCTCGCCGCTCGGCGGCCACGATCGCCGGGTCGTCGGGCACCAGCACCGGGTCGAACCCTGGGAAAGCGGCTCGCACGCGCGCCACGTCGTCGTCATCGCGGATGCGGTTGGCGGCGACGACCACCCGACCAAGGCCCCCCTCCCGCACGGACTCGGCCGCGCGGCGACCCACCTCGAGCGACTTGGCGGTCGGCTCGACCACGACCACGATGACATCGACCGGGTTGCCGTCGAGACGCATGACCGTGCCGAGGCCCGCCTCGAAGTCGGCGACGACCACCCGCCCGGGACGTGCCAGCTGCCCGAGCAACTGCTCAGGTGAGATGCCGCATCAAGGGCAGCCGGGCTCGGGGTTCTGGATCGCGGTGACCACGGCCAGCCGAACACCGTCGGGTGCGTCCACACCGAAGCGCTCTACCAGGTCGTCGGCGCTGGAGGCGTGCTCCTCCTCGCCGGCGTCCACCGCGTCGCGCACGGAGACCAGGCGCTTCGTGGCCTGCTCGCCGAGGCCCAAGGAGATCCCGAGGTTGGGGTTGCTGTCGCAGTCCAGGGCGAGCGTCGAGTGTCCCGAGCGGGCGAGTGTGCGGGCCAGGACTCCCGATGTGGTGGTCTTGCCGGATCCACCCTTGCCGACCACGGCGATCTTCATGTGTGCCCCATCTCGGTGCTCAGTGCGACCACCAGGGACCGTACCGCTATGGCTGTTGGACCGCCAGGGTCGTGGTCCAGGACGGCTCTCCCCAGCCGGTCGGCTTGCTCGACGCCGGGGTCGAAGGGCACCGCGCCCGCCAGCTCGAGACCGGTCCGCTCGGCGACCCGTTCCGCGTCGGAGGGGTCGCACACCTTGTTGGCGACGACGGCGACCCGTGGCGATCCTGGGCTGGTGGCCAGCCGTGCCAGCCGACGGCCGGTCAGCACGGAGGCCGGCGTCGGTTCCACGACGACGAGGAACGTCTCGGCGTAGCGGCCCCAGGTGAAGAACGGTTGCCGCGTCCCGCCCGGCAGGTCGCCCACCACGCTCCAACCCTCGTCCGGCAGGTCGTCCATGACCCGTTGGAACCCGTGATGCGCAGCGGTGTTGTCCCACCGCCGCCCCCGCGCCTTGCCGAGCTGCAGGAAGTGCACCCCGTCCGGGCCGCGAACTGCGTACTGCTCGATGGCTCCGATGCCGGTGAGCCCTTCGCGCAGCCGGTAACGGCGGCGGCCGTCTTCGTCTTCGTACGCCTCGACCGCCTCGTCGGGCATGCCTGCGTCGGTCTGCTCCACACCCAGGGAGAAGGCCACGCCGGGCATCGGATCGGAGTCCAGCACGAGCACGTGCTGACCCGTGCCTGCCAGCACTCGGGCGAAGGTCCCGGCCAGGGAGGACTTGCCGGCGCCGCCCTTGCCCACGAACGCAATTCGCATGGGCAGACTGTAGGCGCGCACGGCAACGACGTCCGCGCACGATGCACTCTTCCCGGTTGAGGAGCCCTGATCACCCGCGCTCCGTCGTCCAGCCTGCGCGCGGTGTTCGCCCGTTCCGGCTACCGCCGGCTCTGGGCGGCCCGTACCGCCAGCCAGTGGGGCGACGTGTTCGCGACTGTCGCGCTGTCCCTGCTCGTGCTCGAGCTGACCGGTTCTGCGCTGGGGGTGACTGCCGTGGTGCTCGCCGAGATCGTTCCGGTGCTGCTGCTCGCCCCACTTGCCGGCACCCTCGTCGACCGGCTGCCCAAGGCCCGGGTGATGGTCGCCGCGGACCTGCTACGAGCTGCCCTGGCGGCCAGCCTGACGTTCGTGGACGGTCACGTCAGCGCCGTCTATGCCATCGCCTTCGGGTTGTCGGTCGGCACCGTGTTGTTCAACCCGGCGGCCAACAGCGCGCTGCCGACCCTGGTGGACGACGACCAGCTCATCGCGGCCAACAGCGGGATCTGGACCGCCGCAGTCCTCAGCCAGGTCGTGCTGGCCCCGCTGGCCGGCCTGGTCTACGTCGCACTCGGACCGGATCCGGCGTTCGCGCTCAACGCCGTCAGCTTCCTCACCAGCGCCGCGCTGCTCACCGGTCTCCGCTTGCCTGCTACGCCAGCCAGCACCGACCGCCACGGCTGGTTCGCCGACGCCGCGACCGGCGTGCGCCTGGTGGTCGCCGACCGAGTGCTGCGCGCTCTGGCCGCCGGGCAGCTCCTGGCCGCACTGTCCGCCGGCGCCAGCGGCGCCTTGCTCGTCGTGCTGGCCCGGGGTCGCCTGGACCTGTCTCCCAGCGGCTACGGGCTGCTCCTCGGCGCCATCGGCGTCGGCGCTGCCCTGGGTCCACTCCTGCTCACCAGGCTGATCAGCGACCCGCGACGACCAGCGTTCGTCCTCGGGCCGTACCTGCTGCGTGGCGCAGTCGACCTCGTCCTCGCCGTCACGACCGTCCTACCCGTCGCGCTGGCCGCGCTCGTCGCTTATGGCCTTGGTACCTCCGTCGGCGCCGTCACCTTCAGCTCCCTCGTGCAAGTCCACGCGCCGAGCCACGCCCGCGGCCGGGTCTTCGCCAGCTTCGACCTGCTCTGGCAGCTCGGCCGACTCAGCTCGCTGATCCTCGGCGGCCTTCTCGCTGACACCTTCGGCATCCAAGCCGTCTACTACCTCGTCGGCGCACTGATGTTCCTCGCCGCGGCCATCGGCTGGCACGGCTTGCGCACCACGACCGTCGGCTCGGCTGCATCGCGTCGGTAGGAGTGTGGCCTACAGTGAGCAGCCCCCAGCGAGGAGAACGGTATGTGTCTCGGCATCCCCGGTCAGATCACCGAGATCACCGACGGCGCCCAGACGTACGCGGCGGTCACCGTCGAGGGGGTACGACGTGAGGTGTCCCTGGCGATGATCGGCCTCGACGGGCCGGACGGTGCGCGCGTGGGTGATCGTGCACCTCGGCTTCGCCATGGCGAAGATCGACCAGGCAGAGGCCAAGGAGACGCTGGACTCGCTCGAGGCCCTGGCGCAGATGTACGAGCAGGAGCTGACCGGGCCGTCAGTGGAGAACGCCGGGGCTCATGCCCCCTCCGAGCGCGGGTGCGTCGGTGTCGCTGGCCGATCGCCCGTGCCGATGTCGACCACGGCGATCCCCTCGAGCAGGTCTGTGGGGTCCTGACCCGCCAACAGCGCGTGCGCGATCGGGTCGAGCACCTCCCGCTCGATCAGGCGGCGCAGAGGCCGAGCGCCGTACTCGGGATCGTGAGCCCTGGCGGCCAGCGCATGCCGTGCCGTAGGGCTCAGGCGCAGCTGTAGCCCCCAGGCGTCCAGTCGTCGGGTGGCCCGCGCGAGCTGGAGGTCGACGATCTGCTCGATCGACTCCTTGGACAGCGGCGGGAACAGCACGACGTCGTCGAGTCGGTTGAGCAGCTCGGGGCGAAGGAGCTTGCGGGCAGCCTGCAGGTAGATGTCGCCACCCCGGACGTCGGCACCGCTGATGTGTGCGTCGCGGGCCTCGGTGGACCCGACGTTGGAGGTGAGCACCACCACCGTGTGGCGGAAGTCGACCGTACGCCCGTAACCGTCGGTGAGGCGGCCGTCCTCCAGCATCTGAAGCAGGAGGTTCAGCACGTCGGGGTGCGCCTTTTCCGCCTCGTCGAAGAGCACCACCGAGAACGGTCGTTGACGAACCGGGTCCGTGAGCTGACCGGGAAGGTCGAACCCCACATAGCCCGATCAGTCTGGCCACGGCGTGCCGCTCCATGTACTCGCTCATGTCGATGCGAACGAGCGCGTCCTCGTCACCGAAGAGGAACTCGGCGACGGCGCGCGCCAGCTCGGTCTTGTCGACTCCGGTCGGCCCGATGAAGAGAAAGGAACCAAGCGGTCGTCGGGCATCGCCGATTCCGGCTCGGGCGCGACGCAGTGCACCGGCGACTGCGCCGACGGCACGCGGTTGACCGACCACCCTGGCCCCGAGCAGCTGCTCGGCGTGCACCCACCGGTCCGTGTCGCCGCCGAGCCCGAGGCTGGCGTCCAACCCGACGAGGGGCAAACCCGTCCGGTCGGCCACCGACGCCAGCAGCTGCGGACGTCCGACCGACGCAGAGCCGTCGACCCTGGCCAGGGCACCTGCCTGATCGAGCAGGTCGACAGCGGCGCCGGGCAGTGCCGGGGTGCGCAGATAGCGGCGGGACAGGCGCACGGCGAGCAGCGACACCTCGACCGGATAGGTCAGGCCGTGGTGCTCGGCCAGAGTGGGCAACCAGCCAGTCACAGCACCGGCAGCCGACTCGTCGTCCCACTCCGAGATGGCGACCGGCTGCACCAACCTGTTCCAGTCGGGCACGGCGCCCTCCACGGCGACCAGCTGGTCCGGCAGCATCGGGAGCAGCCAGCCGCCACTCTCCAGCAGCGAGGCCAGGGCCGCGCCCCCCGTGGCGCTCGAATCGCCGCTGACGAGCAGCTTCGGGCGGTCGAGAACCAGCACCAAGCGGTCGTGTCCAGCGGTTGCTTCCCGCCCGATCCGGGCGATGCGCTCCTCGAGCTCGCCGCGGTACCGAGTTCCCGCCACCAGCCGACGCCCGTCCAACCAGTAGACCTGCCGGCCCGACAGTCCCGGCGGACCGTGGCCTCGCGCCAGCTGCTGGGCCAGGGAGCGGATCGCGCTCCGCTTCCCCGAGCCCAACGGTGCGACCAGCGCGGCGTTGCCGCCGCTACGTCGGAGCAGTGCCGCCACCAGTGGCCGGGTCAGCTCGGGACGCTCGACCAGCGGCTCCGGCTGCGCGTCGAGCTGTGCGGTCAGATCCTCGCCGTACCGCTCGAGCTGGTCCCACCGCTGCCAGCCGGTCGTCGTCGTGCGGTTTCGCATGGATCGGGACCGCCAACTACCCAGGGAAGAACGCGCCCATGTCGATCACGCCACCCAGGAACAGCAGCGGGATGACGATCTGCATGACGAAGAAGTACGTCGCCACGCCGGAGAAGAGCGTGATTCCCAGGGATCGGCGCATGGCTGTCTTGGCCACCGGCTCTGGCAGTCCGGACACCCGGCGCCGCACCTGCCCCTGGCGCCAGGGCGGCGCGCGCTCGGCGGGTGACGAACCAGCTCAGCGCCGGCACCAGGAGGATGGCGAGCCCGGTGGAGATCAGCGTCACGCCCTGAGTGTTGCCCCAGGTACGGATGAAGGCGACGGCTCCGCCGGCGCCGATCATGGTCGCGATGACGGCGAGGAGCCCGCCGCCGCAGCACACCGAGCCGAGCACCCCCGCTCCGGCGGCGCACGCCTTGCTGCCGCCACCGATGCGCGGCTCGTCCAGGATCTGGGGGGATGGCGCTTGTTGAGGCTCGGGCTGGACCTTGGTCTGGGACATGGAGCACTTCCTGAGAGCGCAGTCGCGTCTCCCGATCCTTGGGTAGGTGTGAAGTTCTGGTAAGTGTCATTTACATCTAGCGCGAGGTCGTCTGACCAGGGAGTTGGGCACGTCGGCCAGTCGTGAACGTCTCGGACTCGAGGCCGCCGACTACGGCCTGGCCGCGGGCCAGGCGTACCGTGACGGCTATTCTGAACGGACAGGAGTCCGATGCACGAGCTCGCGATCACGCGGAGCGTGGTTGAGGCGGTCACCGAGCGCACCGGGAGTGCGCCCGTGGCGAGCGTCCAGGTGCGGGTGGGCCGGCTGGCCGGCGTCGTCCCGGACGCGATGCGGTTCTGCTTCGAGCTGGTGGTGGCCGGTACGCCACTCGAGGGAGCCGCGCTCTACATCGAGCAGCCGGAGGGGCGCGGCCACTGCCGGACCTGCGGCGACGACTTCGTCCTTGCCGATCTCATTCTGCTGTGCTCGTGTGGCAGCGCCGATGTCGAGGTGCTCACCGGCCGTGAGCTGGCGGTCGCATCGGTCAAGCTCGCCTAGCCAGCCAACGAACGGAGGAGTTCAGATGTGCGCGACCTGTGGCTGCGGCGAGTCCGACGTCCGGTTGGACGGGGTGGCCAGCGGGCACAGCCACGACCGCCCGCACTTGCACGATCCGCGCCAGGCCGTCGTCGAGATCGAGACCGCCCTGCTGGCCAAGAACGACCACCTCGCTGAGCACAACCGCGCCTGGCTGGCCGAGCAGGGCATCGTCGCGCTCAACTTGATGAGCTCACCGGGGTCGGGCAAGACGTCGCTGCTGGAGCGCACCATCCGCGAGGTTCCCTGGGACCGATCGCTGTGCGTGGTCGAGGGCGACCAGGAGACGCTCTTCGACGCTGACCGCATCAGGGCGACCGGCGCCGCTGTCGTCCAGATCAACACCGGCTCCGGCTGTCATCTCGACGCCGACATGCTCCAGCGCGGCATGGCTGCCCTCGACCCGCCGGCAGGCTCGCTGCTGTTCGTGGAGAACGTCGGGAACCTGGTCTGCCCGGCGCTGTTCGACCTCGGCGAGGCGGCCAAGGTCGTGATCATCTCCGTCACCGAGGGCGACGACAAGCCGCTGAAGTACCCGCACATGTTCGCCGCGGCCGACCTGGTGGTCGTGAACAAGGTCGACCTGCTGCCCTACGTCGACTTCGACGTCGAGCGCTGCGTCAAGGACGCCAGCAGCGTCAACCCTGGCGTGACCGTGCTCCCGCTGTCGGTCCGCTGCGGCGACGGCATGGATGCGTGGTACTCGTGGCTGGACGAACTAGGGTCACCACACACCTATTGACCACCGAAATGCCCAGGTGTAGACCACGAGCTACGTCATGCAAGAGGGCCGAGGGGCGGCTCCAGTGACACAGGGGTCCTGAAGTGTGGCCCCCGGAAAGCGTGGCAACGATGCTCACTGCCGAAGCCATCAAGGCTGAAGAGACGCTGATCCACGTCTTGTGGATCAACGCGGGCCTCAGCTGCGACGGAGACTCCGTCGCCCTCACCGCAGCCACTCAGCCGAGCATCGAGGAGATCGCTCTCGGCGCCCTGCCGGGGCTGCCCAAGATCGCCGTGCACTGGCCGCTGATCGACTTCGAGTGCGGACCCAACGGCGGCGCCGACGACTTCCTGGAGTGGTTCTTCAAGGCCGACCGCGGCGAGCTCGAGCCGTTCGTCCTGGTGGTCGAGGGATCGATCCCCAACGAACAGCTCAAGGACGAGGGCTACTGGTGCGGCTTCGGCAACAACCCAGCCACCGGCCAGCCCATGACGACCAGCGAGTGGCTCGACCGGCTCGCCCCCAAGGCGACGGCGATCATCGCCGCCGGCACCTGCGCGACGTACGGCGGCATCCACGCGATGGCCGGCAACCCGACCGGCGCGATGGGCCTGGCCGACTACCTGGGTTGGGACTGGAAGTCCAAGGCGGGCATCCCGATCGTCAACGTCCCGGGTTGCCCGATCCAGCCGGACAACATGTCCGAGACGCTGACGTACCTGCTCTACATGGCGACCGGTCAGGCCCCCATGATCCCGCTCGACGACGCGCTGCGCCCGACCTGGCTGTTCGGCGCCACCGTGCACGAGGGCTGCGACCGCGCCGGCTACTACGAGCAAGGTGACTTCGCCACCGAGTACGGCTCGCCGAAGTGCATCGTAAAGCTCGGCTGCTGGGGTCCGGTGGTCAAGTGCAACGTCCCCAAGCGTGGCTGGATGAACGGAATCGGCGGCTGCCCGAACGTGGGCGGCATCTGCATCGGCTGCACGATGCCGGGATTCCCGGACAAGTTCATGCCCTTCATGGACGAGCCGCCCGGCGGCAAGCTCTCCACCACGGCATCGGGCCTGTACGGCTCGGTGATCCGCAACCTGCGAACGGTCACGACCAAGACCGTCGACAAGGAGCCCAAGTGGCGCTCCCGCGGCCGCGAGCTCACCACCGGAGCACGGCGAACCTGGTAGTTCCAACCCTCCCTGGTGTCCGGGCCGCCTGCGTGCGGTCGTGGCATCGACCCGAACCTCTCGGAAAGAGGCGGCGATGACGTCGACCATTCCTTCACCCACCAAGACCTCCCAGGGCGGCGGCGACCTCGTCGAGATGGCCTGGGACCCGATCACCCGCATCGTGGGCAGCCTCGGCATCTACACCAAGATCGACTTCAAGCAGAAGGAGGTCGTCGAGTGTCATAGCACGTCGTCGATCTTCCGTGGCTACTCGATCTTCATGAAGGGCAAGGACCCTCGCGACGCGCACTTCATCACCAGCCGCATCTGCGGCATCTGTGGGGACAACCACGCCACCTGCTCCTGCTACGCACAGAACATGGCGTACGGCGTCAGGCCCCCGCACCTGGCGGAGTGGATCATCAACCTCGGTGAGGCCGCCGAGTACATGTTCGACCACAACATCTTCCAGGAGAACCTGGTCGGGGTCGACTACTGCGAGAAGATGGTCGCCGAGACCAACCCCGGCGTCCTCGAGCGGGCCAACTCCACCGAGTCGCCGCACGCCGGTGACCACGGCTACCGCACCATCGGCGACATCATGCGCTCGCTGAACCCGTTCACCGGTGAGTTCTACCGCGAGGCGCTGCAGGTCAGCCGGTTGACCCGCGAGATGTTCTGCCTCATGGAGGGGCGCCACGTCCACCCCTCGACGCTGTACCCGGGTGGCGTCGGCACGGTGGCGACCATCCAGTTGATGACCGACTACATCACCAGGCTGATGCGCTACATCGAGTTCATGAAGAAGGTCGTGCCGATGCACGACGACCTCTTCGACTTCTTCTACGAGGCGTTGCCCGGCTACGAGCAGGTCGGCCTGCGGCGCACCCCGCTCGGCTGCTGGGGCTCCTTCCAGGATCCAGAGCACTGCAACTTCGAGTACAAGGACATGTCCGACTGGGGACGCAAGATGTTCGTCACCCCGGGCGTCGTCGTGGACGGCAAGCTGGTCACCACCGACCTGGTCGACATCAACCTCGGCATCCGGATCATGCTCGGCTCCTCGTACTACGAGGACTGGGAGGGCCAAGAGACGTTCGTCACCCACGACCCCCTGGGCAACCCGGTCGACCGTCGCCACCCGTGGAACCAGCACACCAATCCCATCCCGCAAAAGCGTGACTTCGACGACAAGTACAGCTGGGTCATGTCGCCGCGCTGGTACGACGGCAAGGACAACCTTGCGCTCGACACCGGCGGTGGTCCGCTGGCACGGCTGTGGTCGACGGCGCTGGCCGGGCTGGTCGACATCGGCTACATCCAGTCGACCGGCACCAGTGTGAAGATCAACCTGCCCAAGACCGCCCTGAAGCCTCCCGCAGAGTTCGAGTGGAAGATCCCGGTGCACGGCAGCAACACCATCGAGCGCAACCGGGCACGCACCTACTTCCAGGCCTATGCGGCTGCCGCCGCCCTCCACTTCGCCGAGAAGGCGCTCGTCGAGATCCGCGCCGGGCACACCAAGACGTGGGAGTCCTTCGAGGTCCCGGAGGAGGCCGTCGGATGCGGGTTCACCGAAGCGGTGCGCGGCGTGCTGTCGCACCACATGGTGATCAAGGACGGCAAGATCGCGAACTACCACCCGTACCCGCCGACTCCGTGGAACGCCAGCCCTCGTGACAGCGCCGGTACGCCCGGCCCGTACGAGGACGCGGTCCAGGGCCAACCCATCTTCGAGGAAAACGACCGCGAGCACTTTAAGGGCATCGACATCATGCGCACGGTCCGCAGCTTCGACCCGTGCCTGCCCTGCGGCGTCCACATGTACCTCGGCGACGGCAAGAGCCTCGACATGGTGCACTCGCCGACGCAGTCCGTCACCGGCGACTAGATGTCTCGCGCCGTGGAGGAGGTCTCGGGAACCGGCGCAGACACCGGCTCGGACCTGAGGGCCGTCGGTGAGCGGATCGAGGCACTGCTCGATGCGAGTTCTGCGCACGGAGCGATGGCGCGCGAGCGCTGCGAGGAGTTGGTGCGGCTGCTGGCCGACCTGTACGGCGGGGGTCTCGAGCGGATGCTCGACGTGCTGTACGACGCCGGACGCCTTGATGACGAGGCACTCGACGCGCTGGCGGGCGACGACCTCGTCGCGAGCCTGCTGTTGGTGCACGGGCTGCACCCGTACGACGTCACGACGCGGGTCGGACGGGCGCTGGAGGAGGTGCGGCCGTATCTGGGTTCGCACGGTGGCGACGTCGAGCTGCTCGAGGTCACCGAGGAGGGCATGGTCCGGCTGCGGCTGCTCGGCAGTTGCGATGGCTGCCCGTCGTCCTCGGTCACGCTGAAGCTCGCCGTCGAGAGCGCGGTGGAGGCGGCGGCGCCCGAAATCATCGGGATCGAGGTTGACGACACCTCGACCGACGAGGCGTCGAGCGGCTCAGTCATCCCGGTCAGCGCGCTGCGCGTACGGCTCGACGCTCGAGACGAGGATGCCTCCGCTGCAGAGATGTCCGGTCCAGAATCGGGAGGGGGATGGGAGCCGGTGCCCGGCCTGGCCACCCTCGCCGCTGGAGAGGTTCGCGGTTGCCTGGTGGGCGGTGCGTCCGTCGTCGTGGCGCGCGTCGGGTCCGACCTGTACGCCTACCGCGACGGATGTGCCCGTTGTCAGGGCAGCCTCACCGACACCACGCTGGAGCGTCGGCTCGGCGGCGCGATCGGTGACGCGGTGCTGCGGTGCCCCACCTGTCGGGCTCACTACGACGTACGCCACGCCGGCGCCTGTCTCGACGGCGACGGGCACGAGGGCGATCACCTGGAGCCGCTGCCACTGCTGGTCCGCGACGGCATCGTCTCGATCGCGGTGCCCTCGACGGCCAGTGGGGCGGTGAGCGCATGACCGCAGGCTCGAACGGCGGCAGCACCGACGGCTCCCCGCTCGCGGTCCTCGCACGGATCACCGCTAACCGGCCGCAGCCGGTGGTAGGTGAGCGGTGCGAGATGTGTGCCGAGCCGATCGGGGAGGCGCACTCGCACGTGGTCAACCTGGCCAGCCGCAGCCTGCTCTGCTCGTGCCGCGCCTGCTATCTGCTCTTCACCGACGAACACGCCGAGCTTCGGTACCGCGCCGGGCCCGAGCGGTTCTTGTCGTTCCCGCAGTTCAGCCTGCAGCAGGCCCTGTGGGACGCGCTCGAGATCCCGGTCGGCTTGGCGTTCTTCTTCCGCAACTCCGAGTTGGACCGGACCGTGGCGTTCTACCCCGGTCCGGCTGGCGCCGCCGAGTCCGAGCTACCGATGGGGGCGTGGGACGACGTGGTGGCCGCCAACCCGCAACTGGGCCTGGTGGTGCCCGATGTCGAGGCGCTCATCGTGCGGGCGCCCGGTCGCGAGCGCACCGACTTCGCGTGCTTTCTGGTGCCGATCGACTCCTGCTACGAACTGGTGGGCGAGCTGCGTCGGGTCTGGAGCGGTTTCGACGGCGGGCAGGACGCCCGCGACGGCATCGAGCACTTCTTCGACGCTGCGGAGAAGCGCAGCCGCCCCGCACCGGCCGTGAAGGGTGGCCGACCATGACGCAGCTGGAGTTCCTGGTCGAGGACATCCTTCCCGAGCCGTACTCGGCGGCACCCAACCTGATCGCCAAGCTGCGGATCGAGGAGACCACCGGCGAGCCGGTGCACGCGCTCGCGCTGCGGGCGCAGGTGCGCATCGACGCGCATCGTCGCCCGTACACGCCAGAGGAGGAGCG
>JBPCRX010000077.1:0-19631 GCA_050996395.1 Nocardioidaceae bacterium | reverse complement strand
TCACTCAACGCGCACCCACCCTGCCGCCTCCCCGCCCCCCCCCCCCCCCCCCACCCCCCCCCGCCACTGCCGGTGGTGCCGTCCGCTGACGCGGGTCGATCAGACCCTCGAGGAAGCGGCTGGGACTGCGGTTGCCGCGCCCGCCGTGGCGGCGCGCCGCCGACCAGGAGACATGCAGCGAGTCGCGTGCTCGGGTGATGCCGACGTACAGCAGCCGCCGTTCCTCGTCGACCGCTGTCGGGGTGTCGGCGTACACGAACGGCATGGTGCCCTCATGCATGCCGACGAGGAAGACGAGTGGCCACTCGAGTCCCTTGGCCGCGTGCAGGGTCGCCAGCGTGACCCCGTCAGCAACCGGAGCATGCTGTGCATCGGCCCGTCGCTGCAACTCGGCCACGAAGTCGACCAGGCCCGCGTCTGGATGGGCGGCGACAAGCTCGTCGGCCATCGTCACCAACGCGTTGAGGGACTCCCAACGGTCGCGGGCATTTCCCCGGCCGGCCGGCGCCGCCGACGACCAGCCCATCGAGCTCAGGACGGCGGTCACATCGGCGAGGAGCCCGGCTGCGGCGTCGAGCTGCTCACCGCGCGCCGAGCCCCGCAGCAGGGTGATCGCCTGCCTCACCTCGGGCCGTTCGAAGAACCGCTCGGCACCACGCACGACGAAGGGAACTGAACGATCCGCCAGCGCCTCCTCGAAGTTCTCGGACTGGGCGTTGATGCGGAACAAGATGGCCACGTCGCTTGCCTTGCCACCGCCGGAGACATGTGTTGCGACCGCCCCGGCCACCGCAGCTGCTTCTGCCACCTCGTCGGTGTGACCCCGGTAGGTCACCTGTGGGCCACTTGCCCGAACCGCCCGAAGCCGCACGGCCGACGTACCGAGCTGTGACCCCATCACGGTGTTAGCCGCGCCGACCACCTCGGGCGTGGATCGGTAGTTGCGGTGCAGGGTGACCGAACGCGCGCCTGGGAACGTGCGGGTGAACCCGGTCAGGTGGTCGGCCGACGCCCCCGCGAACGAGTAGATCGTCTGAGCGGGGTCGCCGACGACGCAAAGTGAGTCGCGGCCGTCCAGCCACAGGTCCAGCAGTGCCACCTGAATGGGGCTCACGTCCTGGAACTCGTCGACCACGAACCACTGGTACTGCCGGCGCACGGCTGAAGCCGCGCGTTCGTCATCGGACAGCACGGCCGCAGCGCACAGCAGCACGTCCTCCATGTCGATGCGCTGTCGCTCCTGCTTGACCTCTTCGTAGGCGGCATAGATGGCCGCCGTGGTCGCGTGGTCATAGCCCTCGAGCTGTCGGCCGCGCGCCGCCGCGACCCGGACGAAGTCGTCGGGGCGCACGTTGGACACCTTGGCCCACTCGACCTCACTCGCGAGGTCACGAAGGTCACCGGCCGAGGCCTTGAGGCGGTTGCGACTCACGGCCTCGGCGAGCAGCCCGAGCTTCGAGGTCATCAGGTCGGGAAGGGCCCGCCCGTAGGTCTGGGGCCAGAAGTAGCGAGCCTGGCGCAGCGCCGCGGAGTGGAACGTGCGGGCCTGGACGCCAGCCGCCCCGAGCCGGGCAAGCCGCTGGCGCAGCTCACCGGCCGCCCTGGTGGTGAAGGTGACGGCCAGCACCTCGTGCGGAGTTGCTGCTCGGGTCGCGACGGCATAGGCGACGCGGTGGGTGATCGCCCTCGTCTTGCCGGTACCAGCCCCTGCGAGGACGCGGACGGCCCCTTCGAGCGAGATGGCCACCTCGCGCTGCTCAGGGTCGAGTTCCTCGAGCAGCTGCTCAGGCTCGCCCACCAATGGCCTCCTCGGTCTGGAAGGGAAGTAACCGCGGCGGCTCGGTGTTGCCACGGTCGTCAAAGCCTAGACGCGCGAAGGGACAGTCCCGATGTCAGAGACATTCACGATGTACTCCACTCCCTGGTGCGGATACTGCCACCGCCTCAAGGGGCAGCTCCGACGGGAGGGAATCGACTTCGCGGAGGTTGACATCGAGCAGCAACCGGAGGCGGCCGACATCGTGGAGAAGGTCAATCACGGCAACCAGACCGTCCCCACTCTCGTGTTCGCCGACGGCAGCGCGATGACCAACCCCAGCCTGGCGGAGATCAAGCACAAGCTCGCCAGCTGATGCCATCGGCCGGCGGCCGCTCGGCGGTGGGGGTCAGAGTTAGCCGGTCGGCAGTTCTGCGCCGTACCAGCGCGTGATCAGCGCACCGGCGATCGAGATGGTCGTGGGTATGACCACGTCACCGGCCCCGGCCTCCCGGCGCAGGTCCTCCCGACTGAACCATCGGGCCTCGGTGATCTCCTCCCCGTCGACCGTCACATCGGTGCTGACCGCGCGAGCGGTGAAGCCGAGCATCAAGCTGGAGGGGAACGGCCACGGCTGGCTGCCGGCGTAGCGCACGTCTTCCACGTCGACGCCGGCCTCCTCCTTGACCTCGCGCACCACGGCATCCTCTGGCGTCTCCCCCGGCTCCACGAAACCGGCGAGAGTTGAGAAGGTGCCGGTCGGACGTGCCGCGTTGTGCCCCAGCAGGCAACGGTCAGCCGCGTCGACCACCAGCATGATGACCGCGGGGTCGGTGCGTGGGAAATGGCTCGCGCCGCAGTTGGGGCAGCGCCGGGACGCGCCGGCATCGGCCACCTCTGTCCCGGCTCCACACACCGAGCAACGCGGATGACGCCGGTGCCAACCGCCGAGCGACAGAGCATGCACGGCCAGCGACTGTTCGTGGTGGTCTAGGCCAGGGACCAGCTGTCGCAGGTTGCCGAACCGCCCTGAGCCGGCTGGCTGCTCAGTTTCGTCCGACGTCACGACGAGGAAGCAGGGCTGGCCGTGTGCCAGTCCCAGGAACACACGCTCTCCTGGCGGCGCGCAGTGCGGTGCGACGAAATGCAGCGCGCTCAACGCGTCGTCGGAAGCGAGCTCGTCGCCCCGCATGACCAGGACGCGGGTGTCTGTGCGGCGCCAGGCGGCGGCGAGGTGGTCAGGGTCTTCACGATGTTCGGCGGCACGGTCATGGCCCCTGGACTTGAACGGATAGGCGGGCATTGCCGAGGAGTCCTGCTCGCGCCCGACCACCTGGTGACCCTACTCCGATGCTCTCGTCGTAGCCGCTTCACTGAGCAGGCGTTCGAGCTCGGCGCGGCCCGGTAGGTCCGGTGGTGTCACGAGCTCGCCGGTGCGGACGTAGTAGAACGCCGCCTCGACCTCAGCCAGTGACACCCCCATCAGCTCCGCCCACGCCAGGCGGTAGATCGCGAGCTGCAGCGGGTCGGCGGTCTGGTCCTGGTTGGTCTTCCAGTCGACCACCTGGAAGCCGGACCCCGTCTCGTAGACCGCGTCGATGCGACCCTTGACGACCTGTCCGGCCAGCACCAGCATGAACGGTGCCTCTACCTGGTAGGGCGCCCGCGACCCGAAGGGACCCGCGGAGAACGCTTCAGTCAGCTCCCGTAGATCGCTGTCGTCGTCGATACCCGAGTCGGCGCGTCCTGACATCTCGTCGGGGTCGACGAGGTGCTGCTGGCCCACATAGCTCTCGACCCAGGCGTGGAAGCGGGTGCCGAACCTGGCGGCGGCCGACGGCTTGCGAGGCATAGGGCGTGCCAGATCCCTGGCCAGGCCGGTCGCGTCGTCACGCAACCGTTGCACAGTGGTGGCGCTCAGAGTCGAGGGTAGGGGTACCACGATCTCCGTAGACCGACTCAGCCGGGACTCCTCGAGAAGCCGATCGATCTCGAGGTCCCACTGCTGAACGACGCCCTGCTCGTCGAGGAGCAGGTCGGCCTCGATTGCTGAGGCCGCCACGCGCCAACCCACCTCTTGAGCCTCCCTCACCTCTTGTGCAGCGTCCAGTCGACGTTGCACCTCGTCCCGGCTGGCCTCGACCGGCCAGTCGTAGCGGTCGAGCGTGCGGTTGGCCGGGTTGACGGGCGTGGCACCGCCGTCGGTGGCCGGCGGCGGCGTCATCACCTCCGGCTCGGCGCCCCAGCTGGCCATTGCCTCGAGCACATCGGTCATGAACACCGAAGGCCCGCGCGGGAGCTTCTGCTCCGGGCCCCACCAGTGGCAGGAGGCGACAAGCTCGGCGCGTGGCCGGGTAAGGGCGACGTACGCGAGCCGACGTTCCTCGAGCAGCTCAGCGGCCTTGCACCCCTGCGCGAACGCACGCAGGCCCTTGGAGCTGCGTTCGAGAACGGCGGGCAGGTCCGCAGCGTCACCTCGAAGCGGCGAGGGCAGCTCTTGCGTCGCCGTCGGCCATCTGCCGCGACCGCGGGTCGAGGGAAAGACCTTGGTGCAGAGGCCGGGGACGAAGACGACGTCCCACTCGAGTCCCTTGGCCCGATGAACCGTGAGGAGCTTGACCGAGTCGGCCTGCGTGGGCAACGCAAGGGCGAGCCCCTGGCCGAACTCGTCCTCGGCTTCAAGGTAAGCGAGCAGCCCGGCCAGCGAGGCGTCGTCGTCGATGCCGGCGAAGCTCGCCACGGCGTCGAGGAAGGTGGACAGGTTGTTCCGGCGGGCAGCGGCGACCGGCGACGGCGAGGACGCGAGCTCGACGTCTAGCCCCGTGACGTCAATGACCCGACGCACCAGGTCGAGCAGCGGTTCCCCTGCGTGGCGGCGCAGTCCACGCAGCTCGCGTGTCAGCGCCGTGAAACGGAGCCGCGCCTCATCGGAGTAAGGCAGGTGTCCGGGGTCCTCCAACGCCTCGAGCAGCGACACCACGTCGGTCTGGTCGACTCCGGCAACCGCTCGCTCCAGCACCCCGGCCACGTCTTCGGCGGGAGGCACGTCAGAACCAGCCAGCCGCCGGGCTCGACGCCCCAACAGGGCCAGGTCACGCGGCCCCACGGCCCATCGAGGCCCCGCCAGCAGCAGCAGGAGCGCCGCATTGGCCGTCACATCGAGCATGATCTGCAAGGTGGCGACCACCTCAGCCACCTCCGGCATGCTGAGAAGCCCGCTCAGCCCTACCACCTCGACCGGCACCCCCTCGGCCGTCAGAGCGTCGTGGACGTCGCTCGCGGTCTGGTTGTCGCGCACCAGTACGGCGATCTCGGACCACCTCGGCCGCGGCATCTCCCGATGGGCCCTCGGTACCTGCGCCGCGAGGAACCCGAGCTCATCGTCGTACGTCTCGTGGACAGCAGCCCTTACCTTTCCCAGACCCGCGCCAGAAGCAGCCTTGAGCGGCTCGGCACCGGGGTGAGCGGCATGGAGATCGGCCGCGACGACGTTGGCCGTGGACAGGATGTGCTTGCACGAACGCCGGTTGATGCTCAACGGATACCGCCGAGCAGCCTGCTCTCGGTTCGGCGGAAAATCCGTGGCGAACTCGTCGATGTTGCTCGCAGCGGCGCCTCGCCAAGCGTAGATGGACTGACAGGGGTCGCCCACTGCTGTGACTGGATGGCCGCGGCCGGTCGACATGTCGCCGCCCGAGAACAGGGACGTGAGCAGCTGTGCCTGTGCCACCGACGTATCCTGGTACTCGTCGAGCAGCACGATCCGGAACCGGTCCCGTTCAACCGCCCCGACCTCGGGGCAGCTCTGGGCCAGAGTCGCAGCGAGCGCCATCTGGTCGGAGAAGTCCATCAGGCCGAGCTCGGCCTTGATCTCTCGATAGCTGCGCACGAACGCCAGCAGCTCCCGGCGCTTTTCGAAGGTGGCCAGCGTGTCGAGCACGTCCTTGTTCTGACGAGTGGAGCGCCACAACGGCGCTTCGGCGGTCTGGAACCGGTCGAGCTCGTCGGGTGTCACCAGGTGCTCGCCGAGCTGGGCATCCAGCGCCAGCACGGAGGAGATGACGGTCGGCACCCAGGTGCCGAGGTGCTGCACGGGCTCGGTATGACGGCGGACCGCTCGGGCGGCCAGCTGGAACCGGGTGGCGTCGGCGACCACGCGGGTGTCGGGCTCATGCCCGATACGCAGGCCGTGCTCGGTAAGGAGTCGGGCCGCATAGGCGTGGTAGGTGAGAACCGTCGGCTCGACGAGCTCAGGGGGAGACTCTGCGTCGAGATCCTCCCCGGGGGGAGAACCGGCCGAGAGCTGGACCAGCGGTGCGCCAAGTCCTGCGTCGGAAAGGTAAGCGCGCACCCGATGGCCCAGCTCATGCGTTGCCTTGTTGGTGAAGGTGAGGCCCAGCACCTCACTCGCGCTCACCTGACCGGTGCCCACCAGCCATACCACCCGCGCCGCCATCACGGTGGTCTTGCCCGTCCCGGCACCGGCGACGATCACCCCAGGCGTGAGCGGGGCCATAATCGCGTCCAGCTGCTGCCGGCTGAAGTTCAGACCCATCACCGTCCGGAGGTCGGTGGGCTGGCGTAGAGGAAGCTGCGAAGCGGCGAACGTGGTCATCAGAGCAGACCTCCGGCTCGCTGAGACGTCGGGCAGAGGGCAGAGAAGTCGCAGCTGCGGCAGTAGCCGTTGGCCACGGCCTGGAACTGCTCGGCCCGTATGACGGCTGCGGCCTCGCCCAGCTGCACCTCAACTGGCTTGCGACCCGACGCGTCAGCCTTCTGCGGTGGCTGGACCTGCACCTTGGGCGCGCCGGAAGCGTCGATCCGCAGCTGGACCAGCTCCGCGCCGCCGGACTCAGCACCCGGTCCGACCAGCTCGACGAACGCGTCGTTGTCGACCGCCAGCTGGTAGAGGCCGAGCTGCGGGTTCTCGGCGAGCGACGTGCCGGAAGCCGCGTGCTTGCCCGTCTTGAAGTCGACGATCACGACACGGTCCTCGTTGTCGCTCTCCACGCGGTCGACACACCCGCTCAGCCGCGCCGTCTCTCCGCCTTCGAGCGCCACCTCGACGTCGAACGGCACCTCGGACCCGACGTAGGAGCGATGCTCGCGACGGTTGTGCCAACGCGCGAACCGGCTGATCGCGCGCTCGGCCTCGACGCGTTCACGTTGGGCGATCCATGGGCTCTCGAAGTGCAGCTGTCCCCACACGGGGTCGAGCAGGTCCAGCAGCCCCGCCTCCGAGACGTCGTGGGACTTGGCGACGTGGTCGGCAAGGGCGTGCACGATGCTTCCGAAGCCCAACGACGCGGCCCGGGATGACTCCCCCGCCGCCTCCCGGGCGAGGAACCACCGCATCGGACAGTCGAGGATGGCACCGAGAGCGCTTGCGGAGATTCGCAACGGCTCGTCGTCGGGCCGCACCGGAGAATCCGAATGTGTGCGCGGGCGGAGGCCCCACCAGGTGCTCGGGTCGGCCGCGGGCACGAGCTGCTCGTCGTGAAGGCGCTCTTCGGCCAACCGGGCAAGGCGGGCGGCAGCGGCAGCGCGCAGTGCCGGAGTCCGGGACCGGTCGGACGCGGTACGCCGAAGCTCCGACACCACCCCGGCGAGAGAGAGTGGCCGCGCCGGACGTCCGGGGCGTTCGATCACCGGCACCCCGAGCGTGTCGAGCAGGCGGGAGGGCTGCGGTCCGTCGGCCTCCGGTGAGGCGACGGCCGTCACGACGAGGCGATGACGGGCTCGGGTGACCGCGACGTAGAAGAGGCGCCGCTCCTCGGCCAGCAGCGCACCGCTCGTCGTCGGCTCGACGGCGTCATGGCGTCCGAGCTGGTCCGCCTGCAGCAGGGTGCCGCGACTGCGCAGGTCCGGCCAGCCCTGCTCCTGCACGCCGGCGACGACGACCAGTTCCCACTCGAGTCCCTTGGAGCGGTGCGCCGTCAGCAGGCGCACCGCATCACCGCGTACCCCCCTCTCGGCCAAGGTGTCACCCGGGATCTGCTGGGCCTGCACCTCCTCGAGGAACACCAGTGCGCCGCGGTGCCCCTGCTTCTCCTCGCTTCTGGCGGCAAGCTCGAAGAGCGCCACGATCGCATCCAGGTCGCGTTGAGCTGCGCGAGCGGCCGCGCCGCCGGCATCCACCTGCGCCCGCAGGCGACGTGGCCAGCGAGTCCCTGACCACAGTGTCCACAGCGCTTCTTCGGCCGGCGCCCCGTCGTCCAGCTGGCGGTGGGCCCGCTGCAGCAGTCGCGCGCACCGGAGAACTCCGGCCGCCAGCCTGTCGTCGACGTCGGACAGCTCTGTGGGGTCGACCACCGCCCGCCGCAGCAGCTCCGTCGACGGCAGCGACAGGCGCTCCGGGTGGAGCGCTCGGTCCTGGCTGCGCAGGGCTCGGCCGAGCTTGCGCAGCTGTGCTGCGTCGATGCCGACCAAGGGCGACCCGAGCAGCACCTCGAGGTGCTCAGACGTCATACGCTTGGGGTCGATGGCGGCCCGCAGAGCTGTCAGCAGTGGTTGAACGGCAGGCTCGGTGTGGATCGGGACCTCGTCGCCGGCCACCTCGACGGGTACCCCGGCGCCCACCAAGGCGCGGCGCAGACCGGGGATGGACGTCACTCCCGAGCGGACCAGCACCGCCATCTGCGACCAGGGGATGCGATCCTCGAGATGGGAACGGCGCAGGATGTCGGCGATGTGGTCGCACTCTGCTCCGCTGGAGCTGAAGGTCATGACCTGGACCGACCCAGCGCCGTAGTCGCCCGGCACGGCGCGAGGGCGGCGGAACACGTCGAACGTGGCACGGTCGATCGCGCCACGCATGCCGATGCCTGCCGCCACCCGACGTGATGCCGCCAGCAGACGGGGCCCGAACCGTCTGGTGGTGTCCAGCGCGACGACGGTCGCCCGGTCGCCGGCCCGGGTGCGGAACTGGTCGGGGAACTCCAAGATGCCTCGCACGTCGGCGCCGCGGAAGGCATAGATGCTCTGATCTGGGTCACCTACCACGACGAGGTCGCGACCGTCGCCGGCCAAGGCCGTGAGGAGCCGCACCTGCGAGGGGTCGGTGTCCTGGTACTCGTCGACGAAGACGGCCTTGAAGTCAGACCGGAGCTGCCGCTGCACCTCTGGCGTCTCGGCCAGCAGGACGGCCCGATGGATCAGCTCTGAGTAGTCGAGCGCGCCCTCGAAGTCGAGGACCGTCAGGTACTCGTGCATGAACGCACCGGCCGCGACCCACTCCGGCCGCTTGGACTGGCTGCCCACCTGCACCAGGTCGGCTGGTTCCATGCCCAGCTCACGGGCCCGGGCCAGCACCGCGTGCACCTCACGAGCGAAGCCCCGCGTCGCCAAGGCCCGGTTGAGACCAGCCGGCCAGTCGACCAGCCCTCCTGCGTGAGAATGGCTCAGGAGCTCGCGAAGCTGGACGTCCTGCTCCGGCGCGCTCAGCAGTCGAAGCGGAGCAGCGTAGAACTCGGCCGGCTGCCACTGCCGCACCAGCCCATAGCCGAAGGAGTGGAACGTCGAGCTGATCGGTGTGGCGGTAGTCCGGCCGAGACGCCCGACGATGCGGTTGCGAAGCTCCTCGGCAGCCTTGCGGCTGAACGTCAGCACGAGCATCTCGTCGGGCGACAGGCCATCGGTCTGGATGCGGTCGACTACCGCCTCCACCAGTGTCGTCGTCTTGCCCGTGCCCGGACCGGCCAGCACGAGCAACGGCCCACCCCGGTGGTCGACCACCCGACGCTGGCCGTCGTCGAGCGCGGGCCGCTCGAGCAGCGGCCGGGCGGCGCGATCGAGGCGGTATGTCGGGGCCATGATCGTGATCTCACCAGACGCCGCCGACAGTCGCGGGCGGCGTCAGCCTGGCTGCGCTGCCTGCGCTGCCTGCTCCGGCTGCCACCACGCTCGCAACAGATCGACGCGCAGGCTGGCGGCGTCCGAGAAGTCACCGCGCAGGGCCGTGCCCTCCCCCCGATAGTGCTCCAGCGCTCCACGCTGGTGTGACGGCGGCAGACTGCCGTCCGCCCGCACCACTCGCCACCATGGCACGACCGCACCGTGCAGAGACAAGGCTCGTCCCACCTGACGTGGCCCACCTGTGCCGACGATGTCGGCGATGGCGCCATACGTCGTGACACGTCCAGCGGGGATGCACTCGACTAGCTGCAGCACGGCTTCGACATAGGCGTCTCGTGCCTCTGCGTCAGCATCCCGGTTCTCCGCTGGCACGTCTCTCACCCTACGGGCGCCCTAGCGATCGAGCACCGCGTCCACGACCGGCTGCACCCGTTCCACATGGGTGACGAGAGAACCCATCAGCCGGTTGCGCGCCGCGATGTAGCCGGTGGGGCCGAGGCGGTAGAGCAGCGCCCGGACCAGCAGCTGGTTCCAGTCATCGCCCTGGGCCCAGTCGTCCAGCAGTGCCAACGGCGCCGCGCGGAACGTGACGGCATCGGTGACCGCGATCGCGTTGGCCATACCGACCGGTCGAAAGTACGGCGGCCAGTCGATCACCGCGGGAGCACGGCCGTCGGCCAGCAGCACGTTGGGGAGGATGTCTCCGTGGATGACCTGGCTCTTGCTGGCGACCGGTACGAGCGCCGCCTGCAGCCGAGCGATGACGGCCAGGGTCGGTGCATCTCCTTCTGGCTCCGCGCCCTCCCAGGCGATCCGGTCACCGAGCGCCCACGGGTCGTCTCGCACGTCCATGAACGCCGGGCGCGGGAGCTGCCCGACCAGCCGGTGGAACGCGTCGCTCGTCGTGCGGACCGATTCGACTTCGCGGGGCAGCTCGAGCTCACGGCCGATCAGGAAGACATGGGCGCCCCATCCGTCGACAGTCCACCCGCTACCGTCGGCTTCGGAGGACCGCGGCCGCACCGGCTCAGGGACGCGGATCTCGTCATCAGCTGCCCAGGCGGCATACACGTCGCAGACCCAGGTGTGCTCCGGCACGCACCCGACCGGCTTGAGGACCAGCCGACCGTCGGTCCAGGCGCGTCCCTGGCCGCCAGGCAACCGTCGGAGCGACTCGTCGCGCACACCGAAGGCTCGGATCGCATCGCGGGTCGGACCGCGCCGGCGCCATGCCGTTTCGGCAGCTGTGAACAGGTTCATTGGCCGGAGCTACGGCGTGGGCGAGCCGCCGGTGACCGAGAGCGTGGAGCCGCTCGTGTAGCTGGACTCCGCCGAGGCGAGGTAGACATAGGCCGAGGCCAGCTCTGCCGGCTGCCCGGCACGCCCGAGCTCGGACTGCTCGCCGAAGCTGGGCAGCGCATCGGTTGGCTGGCCACCGGAGACCTGCAGCGGGGTCCATATGGGTCCGGGCGCCACGACGTTGACCCGAATGCCCTTCTCGCCGACCTGCTGGGCGAGCGCCTTGCTGAAGGCGTTGATCGCCGCCTTGGTCGAGGCATAGTCGAGCAGCTGTGGTGACGGCGTGTATGCCTGAACCGACGACGTGGTGATGATGCTCGACCCGGGCTGCAGATGTGGCAGTGCCGCCTTGCAGAGCCAGAACAGCCCGTAGACGTTGGTCTTGAAGGTGAGGTCGAACTCCTCGTTGGTGAGGTCGGCGATCGCCTCGCATGCCTGCTGATGCCCGGCGACGGAGACCACGATGTCGAGTCCGCCGAGCTCCTTGACGGCTGCGTCCACGAGGGCGACGTTCGCCTTCTCGCTCGAGAGGTCGCCGGGCACGGCGACGGCTCTGCGGCCGGACTTCTCAACCAGCGCGACCACCTCGTCGGCATCGGCCTGCTCAGCCTCGAGGTAGGACAGCACGACATCGGCGCCCTCGCGGGCGAACGCGATCGCCGTGGCGCGCCCGATCCCACTGTCAGCTCCGGTGACGATGGCACGCCGACCTTCGAGGCGCCCAGAACCGACGTACGACTCCTCGCCATGGTCAGGCTTGGGCGTCATCTCCCGCGCCAGCCCGGGAACCGGCTGCTCCTGTTCCTCCTGCGGCGGCTGGGGGTACTGGGTGCGAGGGTCCTGGGGTGTGGTCTGATCGTCGGTCAAGAGAACCTCCGGTAGCGGGTCTGTCGGTTCACGCCTCGTACCCAACCCGCTCGGGTCCACGCACGTCCTCGACGGGACAGGTCCCAGCCGGCGTCGTACGACGGCAGTGTCAGTACGACGGCTGCGAGGGGTCGATCTGGTTGACCCAGGCGACCACACCGCCGCCAACGTGGACGGAGTCGTCGAAGCCGGCGCCCTTAAGCACCGCGAGGCAGTCGGCCGATCGCACACCCGACTTGCAGTGCAGCACGACCTGCTTGTCCTGCGGCAACTGCGCGAATGCGGAGCCATTGAGGAATTCAGCCTTGGGGATGAGCACCGAACCGGGGATCTGGTTGATCTCGTACTCGTTGGGCTCACGGACGTCGACCAGCACGAAGTCCCGCTCACCACCGTCGCGTTCCTTGAGCCAGGTCGAGAGTGTGGAGACACTGATCGTGGAGCCGGCGGCCGCGTCGGCCGCGTCGTCGCTGATGGCTCCGCAGAATGCCTCGTAGTCGATGAGCCCGGTGATCGTTGGGTGGTCGCCGCACAACGCGCAGTTCGGGTCCTTGCGGACCGTCAGCCTGCGATACTCCATCTCCAGGGCGTCGTAAATCATCAGCTTGCCGACCAGCGGCGCACCGATGCCGGTGAGCAGCTTGATCGCCTCGGTGACCTGGATCGAGCCGATCGCCGCGCACAGCACGCCCAGCACGCCGCCCTCGGCGCAGGACGGCACCATGCCGGCAGGCGGAGGCTCGGGATAGAGGCAGCGGTAGCAGGGCCCTTGTTCGGCCCAGAACACCGACGCCTGCCCGTCGAAGCGGTAGATCGAGCCCCAGACGTAGGGCTTGCCGAGCAGCACTGCCGCATCGTTGACGAGGTAGCGGGTGGCGAAGTTGTCGGTACCGTCGACGATCAGGTCGTAGCCGGCGAAGATCTCCATCACGTTGCCGTTGTCCAGCCGCTCGTCGTACAGGACAACGTGGACCAGCGAGTTGGTCTCCGCGATGGACTCCTCCGCCGACTCCGCCTTGGACCGCCCGATGTCGCTTTGGCCGTGGATGATCTGGCGCTGCAGGTTCGACTCGTCGACCTCATCGAACTCCACGATGCCGATGGTCCCGACACCGGCCGCGGCCAGGTAGAGCAGCGCCGGGCTCCCGAGCCCGCCCGCGCCGATGACCAGCACCTTGGCGTTCTTCAGCCGCTTCTGCCCGGTCATTCCCACGTCGGGGATGATCAGGTGGCGGCTGTAGCGGCGTACCTCGTCGACGCTCAGCTCAGCGGCGGGCTCGACCAGGGGTGGCAACGACACGGCATACTCCTCGGCATTGAAGGTGACGGCTACAACAGTCCAGCCCGCTCCCATGTTCCCGTCTGGCGACTGATCGTCCTTCGCGCGGAAGATGTCTATGCCCGGCCGGACGAGACCTTGCGCCGCGTCACAGAGGCCCTGCGAGCACGCGGTGCCAAGCACCTGCCTCGCAGGGTCCGTCCCGAGTGGCGGCAACAAGTTCCCGCAAAAGACGTCTGCCGCGTAGGAGCACGCGAGAGGCATCGTGCTGGCCTTCCACGGCGCTCACGGTGGACGTCCGCCAACACACGTCGCGTACGCACCCCGCGCCACACCAGCCGCAGGGAACGTCTGCCAACACACGACGCGAACGCACCCCGCCGCCGGCGACGTCAAGCGCGGGGTCAGCACTGAGGATGCTGCCATGGCACGCTGCGGTCATGGCGAGCGGCAAGGTGACGGTCGAGGTGGCCGAGCAGACGTTGACGTTGAGCAATCTCGACAAGGTGCTGTATCCCGACGTCGGGTTCACCAAGGGAGAGGTGATCGACTACTACGTCGCGGTCGCGGACATCCTCATCGCCCATCTCGACGACAGGCCGCTCACCCGCAAACGCTGGCCCGACGGCACCGCCTCCGAGGCGTTCTTCGAGAAGAACAAGCCGCGCGGCACACCGAACTTCGTGCGCACCGCCTTCATCCCGGAGCACGGCGACGGCATCTCGTACGTCGTCGGCGACTCCCTGCCGACCCTGGTATGGCTCGCCAACCTCGCCGCGCTGGAACTGCACGTCCCACAGTGGAAGGTCGATGCGGACGACAAGCCCCTGGACGCCGACCTGGTGGTCCTCGACCTCGACCCAGGGCCCCCGGCGAACATCATCGACTGCTGTAACATCGCGCTGGCTCTGCGTGAGCTGCTCGACGCCGACGGCCTCACCGCCTTCGCCAAGACATCTGGCAACAAAGGCGCCCAGCTCTACGTGCCGATCTCGCCGGCACCGGCGACCGAGACGTCTGCCTACGCCAAACGGCTGGCTGACCAGCTGGCTGCCGCGCTGCCAGAGCTGGTCGTGTCCGCGATGGACAAGAAGCTGCGCACCGGCAAGGTGTTCATCGACTGGAGCCAGAACAACGCGGCCAAGACGACGGTGGCGCCGTACTCGCTCCGGGGAGTGGCACGGCCCAGCGTGTCCACTCCCATCACCTGGGACGAGGTCGCCGAGGCGCGACGGGCCGATGATCTCGTGTTCCTCGCGCCGGATGTCGTACGCCGCATCGACACGAGGGGCGACCCGCTCGCCGACATGGCTGGACACGCGGCTCCGCTGCCAGCTTGACGGCCCAGCACCCATCTCGGTCGAAGGCGCCACCCGCAGGTGCGGATGTCCTTCATCAGCTCCTGCACCGTCGAGTCCGCACCTCGCCGAATGGCGTGGCTAGGCTGGCAGGAAAATGCACCTGGCAGCGCATGATCCGTGCGACCGGCGAAATCAAGCCCCGGAAGGATCTCACCGGGATGTCAAGATCGGCGTCACCAGCGCTCCTCGCGAACTATCGCTCGAGCTCAGCAAGAGCGCCGACGACATCCAGAAGTCGATCAGCACCGCGATCGACGACAAGGAGACCTTGTTCGTCATCACCGACGACAAGGGGCGCACCGTGTTCGTACCGTTGGACAAGCTCGCCTACATCGAGCTGGCGGGTGAGACCGGGCGCCGGGTCGGCTTCGGGGCCGCCTGAGAACTGCGCCCAGGACGAGGACTTCCGCCCGGTCGTGACCAACCCTCTGGAGACGCTGTCACTGGACCAGCTCCGGCGGCGCACCAGTGAGAAGTGGCGAGCGTTTCCCAGCGACGTGCTGCCCCTGTGGGTCGCCGAGATGGACGTGCCGCTCGCTCCAGCCGTGGTCGAGGCCCTGCGTGAGGCCGTCGACCTCGGCGACAGCGGCTACTCCACCGGGCAGCTGTATGCAGAAGCGGTGGCCGACTTCGCCGCAGCACGTTGGCAGTGGTCGGTCGACGTCGACAGCTGCACCATTGTTCCCGACGTCATGCTGGGCATCGTCGAGTTGCTCAAGCTGACAACCGGTCCCGGCGACCCGGTGATCGTCAACCCGCCGGTCTATCCGCCGTTCTTCCCGTTCGTGGAGCACATGGACCGGCGCGTGGTCGAGGTGCCACTGACCGTGGCGCATCGCCTCGACCTCGAGCAGCTGGCTGCGGCCTTCGAGCGAGAGACGGCGTCGGGCGCTCGAGCGGCATACCTGTTGTGTAGTCCGCACAACCCCACGGGCACCGTGCACAGCCGCGACGAGCTGCTCGCCGTCGCGGAGCTAGCGAGCCGCTACGGCGTGCGCGTGGTCGTGGACGAGATCCACAGCCCGCTCGTGTATGCCGACTCCGGGCACCACCCCTACCTCTCCTTGGCTGGTACGGAGGACGCCTTCTCGGTGCTGTCTGCGTCGAAGGCGTTCAACCTCTCCGGTCTCAAAGCAGCCCTCGCCATCGCGGGGCCGGCAGCGGCGGCGGACCTGGCGAGGATTCCGGAGGAGGTGAGCCACGGCCCGAGCCACCTTGGCGTCATCGCTCACGCGGCCGGACTCACGTGCGACCGCGAGTGGCTGGACGACCTGCTCGCAGGCCTCGACTCCAACCGTTCTCTGCTGGCAGAGCATCTGAGCGAGCTGCTCCCGCAGGTGTCCTACCGCCCGCCTCAGGGCACCTACCTGGCGTGGCTGGACTGCCGCGGCCTCGACCTGGGCGGCGTCGACCCGGCCGAGGCCTTTCTCACGCGCGGCAAGGTGGCACTCAACTCAGGACTTGCCTTCGGCGCCGGCGGCGAGGGGCACGTCCGGCTCAACCTCGCGACCTCTTCGGCGATCTTGACCGAGGCCGTCGAGCGGATGGCTCGGGCCAGTCGTCCCTGAACACGGTGCTCGGCTCCCCCGGCAGTCGAGCCCTCAGGCTTGAAGACCGAGAGTCCCCATCCGGGCCGTGTGGGTCTCGGCGAGGCGCGCGAACATCCGGCCGACGGCGGCGAGGTCCATACCTGGCCGGTCGACGCCGCCGACGAGCAGCGCGCTCAGCGCGTCGCGCTCGGCGGCAACGCGTTGCGCCTGGCTCAGCGCCTCACCCATCAGCCGCCGCGCCCACAGTGCCAGCCGGCCACTGATGTCAGGGTTCGCGTCGATGTACGAACGCACCTTCTCAACCGCGAAGTCGGCCTGACCGGTGTCGTCGAGTGTGGTGAGGATGAGGTCACGGGTGTCGTCGTCGAGATAGGCGGCCACCTCCCGATAGAAGTCCGCGGCAAGGCCGTCACCGACATACGCCTTGATCAGGCTCTCCAGCCAGTCCGACGGCCGCGTGTGGGCGTGGAAGGCGTCGACAGGAGCGTGGAACGGCTCCATGGCGGCGAAGGGGTCAGCGCCCAGCTCGACCAGGCGGTCGCGCAGCCGCTCGAAGTGCCCGAACTCCGCCGCTGCCATCGCGGCGAGGGCCACCTTGTCCTGCAGCGTGGGCGCGCCGGTCGCATCCTCGGTCAGACGCTCGAACGCGGTCAGCTCCGAGTACGCCAGACCGCCCAGCAGGTCTACCACCGCGACGCGGTAGGCGGGGTCGTCGAACGCCGCCGGTGGCATAGCCGGCGACGCGCTCTGCGGCATACCGTCACTCACGCGCGCAAGCGTAGTCCGAGCTGCCTGACGCCGATCAGCTCTGGGATGCGCGGCGGCACCGCCGCCGACCCGCCGCCCGATAGACTCACCACATCGACGCCTCGCTGCGATCTCCGCCGAGGCGATGTCACCAACGAAACGAGTTTTCCTCTGTCCAGGTTCGAAGACCTCGGCGTCCTGCCCGAGATTGCCGAGGCCCTCAGCGCCGTCGGCATCAACGATGCCTTCCCCATCCAAGAGATGACCTTGCCGATCGCCCTCGTGGGCACCGACCTGATCGGGCAGGCCCGCACCGGCACCGGCAAGACGCTGGCCTTCGCGATCCCCGTGCTGCAGCGCGTCGTCTCGCCCCACGATCCCGAGTACGACGAGCTCGTGTCACCGGGGGCGCCGCAGGCTCTTGTCATCGCCCCGACCCGCGAGCTTGCGCTGCAGGTGGCGGCCGACCTGCGCGTCGCCGGCGCCAACCGAGGGACCCGCACGCTCACGGTCTACGGCGGCGTGCCCTACGACCCTCAGCTCGACGCGTTGACGGCAGGCGTCGACGTTGTCGTCGGCACGCCCGGGCGACTCCTCGACCTGGCCTCCCGAAGGGCTCTTGACCTTTCCCACGTCAAGGTGCTGGTGCTGGACGAGGCCGACGAGATGCTGGACCTGGGCTTCCTGCCCGACGTCGAGCGACTCATCGCCAAGACGCCCGAGCTACGCCAGACGATGCTGTTCTCCGCAACCATGCGCGGTGAGGTCGTGACCCTCGCCCGGACCCACATGCGTCACCCGGTCAACATCCGCGCCGAGTCAAGCAGCGACGCCCAGACCGTGCCGGCCACTGCCCAGTTCGTCTACCTGGCCCACGACCTCGACAAGCCCGAGGTGATCGCGCGCATCCTGCAAGCCGACAACCGTGGGCTGTCCATCATCTTCACCAGGACCAAACGGCAGTCGCAGCGACTGGCCGAAGACCTGATCGACCGCGGCTTCCCGGCCGCGCCGCTGCATGGAGACATGGCCCAGGTCGCTCGCGAGCGTGCGCTCACGCGGTTCCGCGACGGCAGCATCGAGATCCTGGTCGCAACCGACGTGGCCGCTCGCGGCATCGACGTCGAGGGCGTCACCCACGTCATCAACTACACCTGCCCCGAAGACGAGAAGATGTACCTGCACCGCATCGGGCGCACGGGGCGGGCCGGCGCCTCCGGCGTCGCCATCACGTTCGTCGACTGGGCCGACCTCACCCGGTGGAAGATCATCAACAAGGCACACGATCTGCCGTACGACGAACCGGTCGAGACGTACTCGACCAGCGAGCACCTCTTCCACGAGCAGGGCATCCCCGCCGACGCCAAGGGTCGGCTCAAGCCGTCAAGCGCAAGTGCTCCCCCGCGTCGTACCGACCGGGCCTCGTCCCAGCCGTCCGGCCGTAGGAGCGACGGCACCCCGAGCTCGCGTGAGCGCGGGAGTGGTCGCTCACGCAACCGCACGCGGGGGCAGACGTCGGGGGAGACGCCCATGGCGGCGGTCGACCCCTCCGCGGCTTCGTCCGCAGCCGCAAGCGCCCCCTCCACGTCGCAGAGTCCACGTCGCAAGCGTTCCCGCAGCCGCACACGCAGCGGTGCTCCCGTGACCGAGAAGGTCGACGGCTGACGTTGATGCGCTCAGGCGGTGACCACGACCAGTGATCCGACATCGGTGAACCGCCAGAGCGCCCTGGCGTCGGGGCGCCACTGACGGATGCAGCCTGCGGACGTCGGGGTGCCGAGGTCCGCCCGTGACTGGGCGAGAGAACCGTCCGGGAGAGCAGGTACGTCGTGGAAGCCGATCGCGGAGTGCTCTCCCTGGGCGAACCGCACCATGAAGTCCATGGTCTCCTTGTGGTTGAAGCTGATCGCATGCAGCGACTTGGACGACACGTGGTAGCTACCCGGGTCGAGAAGTTGCTCGTTCCTCGCCCCCGAGACCAGGTAGGTGCGCAACACGCGGGCGTCGGCATCGACGAGCCAGACCCGCTGGGCGCTGATGTCGTAGACGACCCGTTCTCCCTGCCCGGAGCTGGGTGGCAGGTCCGTGGTCTCGGCGTCGTCGGCATGGGAAGTCGGCGAGGCAGCCCGTTGATGGGAGTCGGCTGAGGGGTTGCGCTTGTCCTTCTCGGTCCGCGCGTCGATCCTCAACCAGGGGTCCGGGGAGGTTCTCGACGAGGTCCCTGCGCTGGGGGCAGCCGATGCGGGACCAGAGGTAGCGGAGCTACCCGTTCCCCCTTCGGCCCCGGGCGCAGCGCGGTGCTGCGCCGGTGGACTCGCGTCAGCTTGGGCGCCGGGCACGAACCCCAGAGCGCCGCCTACGGCGAGCAGCGTGACGAGCACGGCGCCGACGACTGCCAGCACCCGCTGCGGAGCCGGTGAGCTGCGGTCTCCTGTCTGGTGCAAGTGCGACACGTCGTCATGGTAAGCGCCGGGTCCGGCCAGCAGCAGGACCATGGACGTGTCGACGAGCCGTCGCTTGCATTGCATGCCGCCGGTGGGGATGCTGGCGCGGTGCCTCTTGCGCTTGTCACCGGACCGACCGCTGGCATCGGCCGCGCCTTCTGCGACGCACTCGCAGCCCGGGGACACGACCTGGTGCTCGTCTCCCGTGACGAGGCGAAGCTCGAGCAGATCGCCTCCCAGATCTCACTCGCCCACGGCGTCAGGACCGAGCCACTCGCAGCCGACCTGGCCGACCTGGAGCAGACGCAACGGGTCGAGACGCGCCTGCGAGACCAACATTTCGACCTGCTCGTGAACAATGCCGGCTTCGGGCTGCAGCGGCCGTTCGCCGTCAACGACATCGAGGCAGAGCAGCGGGCGCTCGACGTGATGGTGCGAGCCGTGATGCGCCTGACGCACGCCGCAATCGGCCCC
>JBPCRX010000092.1:0-6877 GCA_050996395.1 Nocardioidaceae bacterium | reverse complement strand
TAGCACTCGTGGTAGTTCTCGGCGACCACCTTCCAGTTCGCCGCGACCTGGTACGAGTGCCGGTCACCGAGCACCAAGGACTCCGGGGCGTACGGGCCGACGATGTTCTCGAGCTCGCCCACGTGGTCGATGAAAGGCACCGCCTGCACCGGCAGGCGGCCGCCCTGCAGCGGGTTGGCGGCGTGCACGAAAACCCATCCGTGCCACCGCTCGACCGGCAGCTCGACCAAGGAGTGATCCGCGGGCTCGAAGCCGTCGACTTCGCGGAAGCCCGGTGCCGTCCGTAGGTGGCCGTCGAGGCCATAGGTCCAGGCGTGGTACGGGCACACGATCGACTTCCGGTCGGCAGCATCGTCGGCGCCAAGCAGCTCGTGACCGCGATGACGGCAGGTGTTGGCGAGGGCGCGCAGGACGACGTCCCCGCCCGCCCGCCCGACGGCGTCCCAGGACAGCAGCACGGACACGTCACCGACGGCCACCGCCCGCTGGGTGGCCAGGCCGGTCTCGCTCACATCACCGTCGCCGGAGCGCAGGTCACGTTCTCGACCCACGCACGTCCAGGTGCCGGCGAACAGGTTCCGGCGCTCCCATGCCAACACCTCCGGCGACGTGTAGGCAGACGACGGCAGCATGCTGGTGGCACCGCTGGCGGCGGCGGTCTTCAGTACGACGTCGAGCTCAACGCTGTACGTGGTCATGATTTCCTTCCGTACAGGGGCCGCGGCACCTGCTGGCCAAGCACGGTCCTACAGGACTGCGTCGAGGAACCTTCTCGTCTCGGCGAAGCGGGTCGCGCCGAACATCTGCTCGGGAGGGCCCTCCTCCAAGATGACACCCTCGGAGAAGAAGACCATCCGGTCTGCGACCTCGCGAGCGAAACCCATCTCGTGGGTCACCACCATCATCGGCATGTGCAGGTCGGTGGCGAGCGACTTCATCACCGCCAGCACCTCACCGGTCAGCTCCGGGTCGAGGGCAGAGGTCGGCTCGGCGAAGAGCATCACGTCGGGCTGCATCGCCAGCGCTCGCGCGATGGCCACCCGTTGCTGCTGGCCGCCGGACAGGCGGATCGGGTGCTCGTCGGCCTTGTCGGCCAGACCCACCCGGTCCAACAGCTCCAGCGCCGCCTTGCGAGTGGCGGCCGTTTCGGCGCCCCTGGCGCACGCCGGCGCCACCATCAGGTTCTCCACCGCCGTCATGTGCGGGAAGAGGTTGAACTGCTGGAAGACCATGCCGACGTGCAGTCTCAGCTGTCGGATCTGCGCCCGCTGGCGTCGGGTGCGGTGGCCTCCCCCGAGGCGGACGCCGGCCACCTCGACCGTGCCCTCCGTGGGGTCCTCGAGGAAGTTGACGCAGCGGAGCAGGGTCGACTGGCCCGACCCCGACCGCCCGAAGATGACCACGACCTCGCCCTTGTGCAGCTCCATGTCGACGCCCTTGAGCACCTCCAGCTGGCCGAATCGTTTGTGCAGTCCTGCGACGCGCACGACGGCCTCGGTGGAGGTCATGCGCCGGGTCCCGAGGGCGGCGGGACCGGCTCTTCACGGGTGCGGATCGGCGCCGCGCGCACGTACCCCTTCGACAGCCGGGTCTCCAGCCGGCGCTGGAAGAAGGTGAAGACGGCGGTCAGTGCCCAGTAGATGCCGGCGACCACCAGCAGCGCCTCGAGGTTCTTGAAGTCGGCATTGCCCGCCAGCTGGGAACGCCGGAAGATCTCGGCGCTGGTGGCCGTGACACCCAGGAAGGAGACCAGTGCGGTGTCCTTCAGCATCGCGATGAACTCGTTGCCGGTCGGCGGGATGATGACCCGGAAGGCCTGGGGCAAGATCACCTTGCGCATCTTCTGCCCGTAGGTCATCCCGAGGGCGTCGGCGGCCTCGCTCTGACCACCGCTCACCGACTGGATGCCGGCGCGGAAGATCTCGGTCATGTAGGCGCCGTAGTTGAGCCCGAGCGCCAGCGTGCCGGCCACCGCGGCCTCGAGGACGTACACGTGGGAGAGCCACTGCGGCATGCCGGGGTAGCTGTCGCGCAGGTTGATCCCGACCTGGGGCAGCGCGAGGTAGATCAAGAACATCTGCACGATCAGCGGCGTGCCCCGAAAGAACGACACGTAGAAACCGGAGAGCCCGTACGCAACCGGGTTCGAGGAGATGCGGCCCAGCGCACCGAGGGCGGCCAGCACGACGGCAAGCGCGATGCCGCCGACGGCGATGTAGAGGGTGTAGCGCAGCCCGCCGACGATGTAGGGAAGCTCGTCGCGCATCCACTGCGTGTCGAACTTCGCGACGGCGAAGAACAGCGCGAGCAGGACGAACACGACCAGCCACACGGCCGCCACCTTCAGCCGGAAGGGGACGCGGGCGCTCGCCAGGGACCACCGGTCGAGCCGGTGGTCCCCGGAGTCGGCGGGAAGGGGTTGCGAGCTCATCGTGGCCCGGCGCTCACTTCTGGGTGGTGAGGTCCACCCCGTCGTACCACTGCTCCGAGGCCGCGGTCAGCGTCCCGTCGGAGTGCATGTCCTCGACGATCTTGTCCACGGCCTCGACCAGCGAGGTGGGATCGAGGTCCGAGCTCTTGTCGAAGGCAGCCGACAGCGGCTCGTAGAACACCGGGTCACCGACGATCTTCACCGGCTTGCCCGAGTCGACGTAGCCCTGCGCCGTCGTCGAGGAGGTGATGACCGCGTCGAGGCGGGTCCCGTCGCCGAGCGCCAGGTCCTGCAACGCGGTGGTGTCGGTGTCGTACCCCGAGACCTCGGCGTCGTCCACGACGAAGTCGAAGGTGAAGCCCTTGATCTCTAGAGAACCGTCCAGGAACTGCTCGTAGGTGCACCCGCTGCACACCCCGATGCGCTTGCCGTCCAGGTCGGTCGTGACGTCGTTGCTGGTGGTGTTGTCCTCGTTCACGACCACCACCGCCGGCGTGTAGTAGTACGGCGGCGTGAAGTCGAGAACCTTCTGGCGGTCGTTGGTCGGCGTCATCGAGCCGACGCTCATGTCCCACCGACCGTTCCAGCTGCCGGCCGTGATCAGACCCCAGCTGGGGGTCTCCCAGGCGATGTCGACACCGAGCTCGTCGGCGATCGCCGTCGCGACGTCGATGTCGAACCCGACGTACTCGCCGGTCTTTTGGTCCAGCGACGACTGCGGCGGGTACTTGGGGTCGGTCGAGACCGTGATGGTGCCCTTGTCGCAGATCTCGGCCAGCAGATCGCCCGTGGCCTCGGTGCTGCCGCAGACGCTGTCGGCGGCGGCCGCCACCGGCTCGTCTGTCGCTGTCTCATCTGCCCCGCAGGCCGACAGCGCCAGGGCGAGAGCGGCAGTCAGTGTCACGGCGATACGTAGGTCGCGCATGGGGCGCCCCTCCTCGGTTGGCGGACAGTATGCACGCAGCGGCGACGCTGTCGAGGCGTCACCCGAGGGAGCCGCGCGGCAGTCCGAGCTCGGTCTCGGCATGGGCGACAGACCACGCGATCACCGCTTCCCGGCCGATCGGTACCCGGTGAGCCACCGCCTGCAGCGCGAGCCCGTCCAGCAGCGACAGGATGCGCCAGGCCGCGGCTTCCGGATCGCTGCACGACATCACCCAGCTTCGTACGCCGGCTTGGATCGTGTGGACCAGAAGCTGCTGCCATGCCACGTTGTGCCGCCGAGACGTCTCCTGTACGGCGGGACGGCGGCTGGCCTCCGACCAGGCGTCCAGCCACAGCTGGAACGCCCACTCCTGCTCGGCGCGGGCGTAGGTGGCGAAGAAGTTCGCGAGCTGGCGGACCGGTCCGTCCCCGGCCGCCATCGCGGACCGCGTGGCTTCGAGGTCCTGGCTGGCGGCGCGGTCGAAGGCCGCGGCCAGCAGCTGGTCCATCGACTCGAAGTAGTGATGGATCAGCCCGCTGGACGTGCCCATCTGCTCGGCCACGTCACGCACCGTCGTGGCGGCCATGCCCTTGGCCACCATGACGGTCACCGTCGCCTCGACGATGGCCGCACGCCGGTCCTGCGGGCTCATCCGGGCCATCGGTACAGGCTAGGGAGGTTGTTGCGCAGATGTCCAACAGCCCCCTAGGGTGGGCACCCCGGACGTCGGAGGGTGCAGCGCCCACGATCAAGACCACGCCCTTCCACGAGCGGCTGCACACGTACAACCAGGGCCAGCTGTGGACGCACTGGTCCGGTCAGCTGTCGGCGCTGCGGTACGACATGTCGGCCAAGCATGAGTACTTCGCCATCCGCAACAGCGCGGGGCTCTTCGACACCTCGCCGCTGTACAAGTACTGGATCCGGGGCAAGGACGCCGAGCGCTTCCTCGCCGGTGTGCTGACCCGCGACATCAGGCTCTGCCGGCCCGGGCGTGCGCAGTACACGGTCTGGTGCGACGACCGCGGGTTCGTGCTCGAGGACGGCGTGTTCTTCCGGCACTCCGAGACCGAGTTCTTCCTCACCTGCGCTCGCCCCAACCTGGCGTACTTCGCCGACCTCGTCGGCGAGCTCGAGGTCGAGGTCACCGACGTCAGCGATGCCTACGGCGTGCTGGCGCTGCAGGGGCCACGGTCCCGCGAGATCCTGGCGCTCCTCGCCCCAGAGATCGCCGACCTGGCGTTCTTCACGCTCTGCCACACCAAGATCGGGCCGGCTCCGGTCACGATCTCCCGGACCGGATACACCGGCGACCTCGGCTACGAGATCTTCGTCGGCGCCGACGACGCCCTGCCGGTCCTGGACACCGTGCTCGCCGCGGGTGAGGGCCGCGGGTTGCGCCTCTTCGGCGAGCAGGCGCTCCTGATGGCGCGGATCGAGGCCGGGTTGGTCCTGATCGACGTGGACTTCGCGTCGAGCCGACTGGCGTTCACCGACGCGCAGCGGTTCACGCCCAAGGAGCTGGGGTTCGGTTGGATGCTGCGTGGCATCGACGCCGACGACCGGCCGTTCATCGGTCGCCACGCCATCCGCCGTGAGATCGCCGCCAACAGCTCGCGGTGGTCCATGGTCGGCGTCGTCCTGGACTGGCAGCACTACGACCGGCTGCACGCCGACGCGGGACTGCTCACGCCCAAGGACGAGACGCCGCTGGCGTACCAGTCGATGCTGTACGACGACGCCGGCGAGCGGGTCGGCTACGCAACCACGCTGATGTACTCCCCCGTCTTGCAACGCCACATCGGGATGGCCCGGGTCCGACCGGGGGCGGCGGCGGCGGGCTCGCACGTCAACGTCGAGATCACGATCGACCACGAGTACCGCACCGTCGGTGCGGACGTGGCCCGGCTGCCCATGTTCAACCCCGACCGGAAGACGGCCTGACCCATGACGAAGAGCAGGACCTACGACGCGATCGTCGTCGGCGGTGGGCACAACGGGCTCATCAACGGTGCGTACCTCGCGAAGGCCGGGCTCAACACGCTGATCGTCGAGCGGCGTGGTGTCGTGGGCGGCGCGGCCATCACCGAGGAGCCGGTCCCTGGTTTCTCCTTCACCACGTTCTCCTACGCCCTGAGCCTGCTTCGGCCAGACATCATCTACGAGCTGGAGCTGGTCGAGCACGGCTTCATGCCGCTGTTGATGCCGGCCGGGTTCTCGCCCATGGAGAACGGGGACTACCTGCTGATGGGCCCCGACCACGACGAGAACCTGCGCGAGATCATGCGTCACTCGCGGCACGACGCGGACGCGTGGGACCGCTACAAGCACGACCTGTGGCGAGTCTGCCAGGTCGTCAAGCCGCTCTTCGACCGCGCCCCACCCAACCTCTTCGGCAAGTCCCCAGAAGACCTGGAGGCGATGGCCGAGCTCGCCTCCCACCTGCGCGGCGTCGAGCCCAAGGTGATGCACGACCTCGTCCGGCTGCTGACCGGCAGCGCAGCGGACTTCCTGGACGACTACTTCGAGAGCGACATCATCAAGGGGTACCTGTCCTCCTCTGGGATCATCGGGACGAAGGTGGGCCCGATGTCGCAGGGGTCCGGGCTCGTGCTGCTCTTCCACTCCATGGGTGAGCACGACGGCCACTTCGGCAGCTGGGCCTTCCACAAGGGCGGCAACGGCGGCTTCACGCAGGTGCTGGCTCGGGCGGCGCAGGCGTACGGCGCGGAGATCCTGCTCGACTCCGCCGTCGACAGCGTCCTGTCCAAGGACGGGGTGACCACCGGCGTGGCCCTCGCCGACGGCACCGAGCTCAACGCCCCTGTCGTGGTGAGCGCCCTGGACCCCCGCCGCACGTTCCTCGAGCTCGTCGACCCCCGCGAGCTGCCGGCCGACCTGGTCGAGACCATCCGCAGGTTCCGCTTCCAGGGCACGTCGGCCAAGGTGAACTTCGCCCTCGACGGACTGCCGCACTACCCCGCTCTGGGCGACCGCTGCGACCAGTACCGCGGATTCATCGCGGTGAGCCCGTCGATGGAGTACCTCGAGCGCGCCTTCGACGACGCCAAGTACGGCTGGTACAGCCAGCGGCCATTCATCGACGGCGCCATCCAGTCCATCGTCGACCCGGACATGGCACCTCCCGGCAAGCACGTCATGTCCTGCTTCGTCCAGTACGCGCCGTACCACCTCGAGGGCAGCGACTGGGACACCGAACGAGACAGGTTCGGGGACACGGTGCAAGCGACTCTGGAGTCGTTCTTCCCGGGATTCGGCGACCTCGTCCTGCACCGCGAGGTGGTGACGCCGCGCGACATCGAGCGGGTGGTCGGGCTGAGCGAGGGCAACATCTTCGCCGGCGAGTTCCTCGCGCCGCAGATGTACTTCTTCCGGCCCGCCCCGGGCTGGAGCCAGTACCGCACCCCGATCAGCGGCTACTACCAGTGCGGGTCAGGCACGCACCCCGGCGGGTGCGTCATCGGCGGCCCGGGCAAGCTGGCCAGCCAGCAGGTGCTGCG
>JBPCRX010000014.1:0-16426 GCA_050996395.1 Nocardioidaceae bacterium | reverse complement strand
TGGCTGACCTGGGCGGCAGCAGAAAACAGGTCAGTCGGTCCGAGAGGGAGTCAAAGCTACGTCGTCGTCTCACAGTGGATTCGGTGTCGGCGAGGAGTCGGATTGGAGCGGGCGCAAAGTTTTTTTTTGGGGCTCTCGATGGCGACCAACCAGGCCACGGCTGTGGTCAGTGCCTTGTTGGTGAGCTCCCCCATGACGTCGCGGCGCCGAGTGAACAGGACGAGAGGCACCAGCGCGAAGGCGATCCCGAAGGAGAGCACTACCTGAGAGGTGACGAGCGCCTTCGTCGGGTCCACCCTGAACGCGAGCACGACGACTGAAGGGAACAACGTGACCGACCGACGGATGACGAGCGGGATCTTGCGACGCGGGAAACCCTCCATCACAACCTGGCCTGAGTACGTCCCCACGCTCGAGGCGGCAAGGCCTGAGGCCAGCAACGCCAAAGCGAAGAGCAGCGCAGCCCCGGAGCCGAGTTTCGCGCCGAGCGCCGCGTGCGCTCCCTCGATCGTGTCGACCGAGGAGGCGTCACCGGCGAACAGCTTGGCCGCCAGCACGAGGAGCGCCAGGTTCATCAGGCCGGCGATTGTCATCGCCACGATCACGTCGACGCGCTGGCTGCGCAGCAGCGCCCGCCTCTGGTCCTGGGTGTCCGCGACATAGCGGTCGTTGGTCAGAGCGCTGTGGAGGTAGATCGCATGGGGCATGACGGTCGCGCCGAGCAATGCCCGCCGCGAGCAGCACACTGTCGCCGCCGTCGAAGCGCGGGACGGTGCCGTCGAGGATTGACAGCGGTTGCAGCCCTCCAGCCACCAGGTCGTAGCAGAACCGGCGAAGATCACCGCCAACAGCCCTGTGATGGCGGTCTCGAAGGGGCGGTGACCGCGGGTCTGGAAGCCAAGCAACGCAAAGGCCACGGCCGCCGTGATGAGCCCTCCGACGAGCAGAGGCAGGTCGAACAGCAGCTGCAGGGCCAGCGCGCCACCGACCACCTCTGCCATGTCGGTGGCCATGGCGACGACCTCCGCCTGGACCCAGAGGCAGCGCACCACCGGGCGAGGGAGGTACCGGCGGCAGAGAGCCGGCAGACTCTCAGCGGTGGCGATACCGGCCTTGGCCGACAGGTACTGGATCAGCATCGCCATCAGGTTGCTGACGATGACCACCCACACCAACAGGTAGCCGTAGCGTGAGCCCGCAGCAATGTTCGGGGCGAAGTTGCCGGGGTCGACGTACGCGATGGCCGTGACGAACGCCGGACCCAAAAGGGGTAGCGGACCTTTGACGCGGGCCCGGGCTTGGACGGTTCCGGCGTCTGGCCCCGTGCGCGACGTCGTCACTCGCTGATCTCGGCCGCGCGGCGCCTGGCACGCCTTGGGCTCGGCCGATCGCGCGGGTATGACGCCATGGCTCCGAAGTGTCGGGCCGGTCGGCCGAGGAACTTCTCTGGAAGTTTTCAGGCCGACTGCGGGACAAGGGCTCCGGACATGCGTAGTCTCGAACACGATCCATCTCGCGTATGCCCATGCATGCGTCTGTTGTGCGGCAGCATCAACATATGGAGGATCGATGTTCGGCAAGACCGTAGTTCGAGACATGATCGAACGAAGCTCCGAGAACGAGACCGACCGCCGCCGTTTCCTGCAAGGTGCAGGCGTTGCAGGCCTCGGCGTCATCGGAGCAAGCACCCTGGGTGGGCTGGACTCAGCCGGCGCCGCCTCCGCTCCAAGAGCCGCGGCAACTACTGCTGCGGCGGCCAGCGCCCCCATCAGTGACGGTGCCGTCCTCAACTTCGCGCTCAACCTCGAGTACCTCGAGGCTGAGTTCTACTCCTACGCGTCGTTCGGGCACGGACTCGACCACAGCCTGACCACAGGCAAGGGCAACCATGGCGGAGTGACCGGTGGCCGCAAGGTGCACTTCGCGACGCCTGACGTCGCCAAGTACGCCCGTGAGATCGCGCATGACGAGATCGACCACGTCAGGTTCCTGCGCAAGACGCTGGGCGCTGCCAAGGTTTCACGGCCCAGCATCAACATCAAGGGCAGCTTCACCGCTGCAGCGCGCGCGGCTGGCCTGATCGGCGCTCACCAGACCTTTGACCCCTACAGCAACGAAAACAACTTCCTGCTCGCGGCGTTCATCTTCGAAGACGTGGGCGTCACGGCCTACAAGGGCGCCGCTCCGCTGATCGACAACAAGACCTACCTCGAGGCAGCCGCCGGCATCCTGGCTGTCGAGGCGTATCACGCGGCCATCATCCGCACGAACCTGTACGGCAAGGGGCTCCAGGCACCGGCGCGCGCCATCTCCGCGGCACGCGACAGTCTCGATGGCAACTGGGACGACGACCGCGGCATCGGCACCAAGAAGCGGGCGAACCTCGTCCCGACCGACCACGACGGCATCGCGTTCAGCCGCTCAGCTGACCGAGTGCTCAACGTCGTCTACCTGACCCCCAAGAAGGCGACGAGAGGCGGATTCTTCCCGCACGGCGTCAACGGAGTCATCAACACCAGCGGCCCCAAGCCGCAATGATCTCCGCTGTTGGGGAGGCGTCATGATCGAGCTGCTGGGTTGGCTCATCGTGGCAGTGGCGATGGCGCGCATGGTCTGGTTGGCCGTTCATCCCCACAACCTCGGCATCCGCTCGTTGGTGTCAGGGACGGTTCCTGTGCCGGTTCCCATCACTGATGAGCCGCCATCGAGGATGACCGGCTGACCCAACACTGATTCGCAACACACAGGCCGGCCTGGTCCCGCTCGTCGGGGCCAGGCCGGTTCTGTGCGCAAAGCAGCTCGGGGCCGCTACCACTCGTTCCGCCGCCTCGTTTACGATGTTGCGTCGGGTCCGATCCAGCGCGCACCGACCCGATTCGGCCCGGACGCCGTGCCCACCGTGTATGTCGGCACCTCCGCACGAAACCTGAAGGAGCACGATGGAGGTCTGGCCCGGAGGTCCGTATCCGCTCGGCGCCACCTTCGACGGCGCCGGCACGAACTTCACGCTCTTCTCCGAGGTCGCCGACAGCGTCGAGCTGTGCTTGTTGGCCCCTGACGGCACCGAAGTGCGCTTTGCGATGACGGAGCGGGATGCGCTGGTCTGGCACACGTACCTGCCGCGGGTCAGTCCGGGCCAGCGGTACGGCTACCGCGTGCACGGCCCCTTTGAACCGGAGCGAGGCCATCGCTGCGACCCGAGCAAGCTGCTCATCGACCCCTAAGCCAAGGCCCTAGAAGGGGCCATGGACTGGGCTCCGGCATGCTTCTCCTACGAGTTCGACGACCCCACGAAGCGCAACACCGACGACTCGGCCCCCCACACCATGAAGTCCATCGTGGTGAACCCTTTCTTCGACTGGCAGGAGGACCGGGCTCCTCGCCGCCCCTACCATGAGACCGTCATCTACGAGGCGCACGTCAGGGGCATGACGATGCTTCACCCGGACATCCCCGAGGAGATCAGGGGCACGTATGCCGCACTCAGCCACCCGGTGATGATCGAGCACCTCACCCGCCTGGGAGTGACGGCCGTCGAGCTGATGCCGGTGCACCAGTTCGTCAACGACTCGAGCCTGCACGACCAGGGGCTGCACAACTACTGGGGCTACAACACCATCGGCTTCTTCGCCCCGCACAACGCCTACAGCTCCGCGGGCCAAACCGGCGAGCAGGTGCTCGAGTTCAAGGCGATGGTGCGCGAGATGCACCGCGCCGGCATCGAGGTGATCCTCGACGTCGTCTACAACCACACCGCGGAGGGCAATCAGTTCGGCCCGACACTCGGCTTCCGGGCCATCGACAACGCTGCGTACTACCGCCTGGTCGACGACAATCCAGCGTTCTACTACGACACCACCGGCACCGGCAACACGTTGCTCATGCGCAACCCGCACGTGCTGCAGCTCATCATGGACTCCCTGCGCTACTGGGTCACCGAGATGCACGTCGACGGTTTCCGGTTCGACCTGGCCGCGAGCCTGGCCCGACAGTTTCACGAGGTCGACCGGCTGAGTGCCTTCTTCGACCTGGTGCAGCAGGACCCCATCGTGTCCCAGGTGAAGCTGATCGCCGAGCCTTGGGACGTCGGACCTGGTGGCTACCAGGTCGGCAACTTCCCGCCGCACTGGACGGAGTGGAACGGCAAGTTCCGCGACACGGTTCGCGACTACTGGCGCGGCGAGGAGGCGACGCTCGGCGAGTTCGCCGCGCGGCTCTCGGGCTCGAGCGACCTGTACGAGAGCGACGGGCGGGCGCCGTACGCGTCCATCAACTTCGTCACAGCACACGACGGGTTCACCCTGCGCGACCTGACGTCCTACAACGACAAGCACAACGCGGCCAACGGTGAGGGCAACAACGACGGTGAGAGCCATAACCGGTCGTGGAACTGCGGAGTCGAGGGCGACACGGACGACCCGGAGGTCCTCACTCTCCGCAAGAAGCAGCAGCGCAACCTGCTCACCACGCTGCTGCTGAGCCAAGGCGTGCCGATGATCCTGCACGGCGACGAGCTCGGGCGCAGCCAGCTTGGCAACAACAATGTCTACTGCCAGGACAACGAGCTGGCCTGGATGGACTGGAAGGCTGGGGACGACGAGCTCGTCGACTTCACGAGCCGACTTGTGGCACTGCGCTCGACCCACCCGGTCTTCCGCCGGCGTCGCTTCTTCACCGGCGTCACCGACGAGCTGGGCGTCCCGGACATCGCGTGGCTCCGAGTCGACGGCGACGCCATGGACGGCAACGACTGGGACCAGAGCTCGTGCCGTGCCCTTGCCGTCTTCCTCAACGGCGACGCCATCACCTCGCCGGGGATCCGAGGCGAGCACATCTTCGACGAATCGTTCCTGCTGCTTCTCAACCCCTGCCAGCATCCGGTTGAGTTCATCTTGCCCGGCGCCCCGTATGCCGACAGCTGGATCCCGGTGCTCGACACCGCCGACGCGGCCGCCTCTGTGGGGGTGGCGGCGGCCGTAGCAGTGACGGCCGGGGCAGCGGCTTCCTCAGCGTCGGAGCCGAACTCTGGGCAGCTGCCCGCGAAGACGATCCGCGCCGTGTCCCCTCACTCCACCGTGCTTCTCCGCCGTGGTTGAGGGGTCGCCCCGCAGCTCGCCCGACCGGACCATCAGCGGCACCTACCGGTTGCAGCTGCACGCCGGTTTCGGGTTCTCCGACGCCTCCGCCGTGGTCCCTTACCTCGCCGATCTGGGAATCTCGCACCTGTACCTGTCCCCCGTGCTCCAGGCTGCTCCGGACTCGACCCACGGTTACGACGTCGTCGACCACAGCCGCATCTCGGCCGACCTCGGCGGTGAAGCGGGGCTGCTCGAGCTAGCGGAGCGGGCTCACTCCCGCGGCCTGGGGCTTGTCGCCGACATCGTCCCCAACCACATGGCGCTGCCGACGCCGGCTCACCTCAACCGGCCACTGTGGCAGATGCTCCACATGGGTCGTGGCGCACCGACAGCGCACTGGTTCGACGTCGACTGGGAGCTGTGCCAGGGACGCCTCGGGCTGCCGGTGCTGGGCGCCTCCCTGGACGAGGTGCTAGCCGGCGGTGAGCTGAGCCTGGACGAGTTCGAAGGGGAGCCGGTCGTCCGTTACTTCGAGCAGCTGTTCCCGGTGGCTCCTGGGACGGGAGACGGCCGGCTTGTCGACGTGCTCGCACGCCAGCACTACCTGCTCGCCAGCTGGCAGGACAAGAGCGAGGTTCTCGGCTACCGCCGCTTCTTCGACGTGGACACGCTGGTGGCCGTGCGGGTCGAGCTGCCCGACGTCTTCGACGCGACGCACGCACTTCTGGTCGACCTGCACCGGCGGGGAGTGGTCGACGGCTTCCGCATCGACCATCCGGACGGACTGGCCGACCCGGAGGACTACCTCTCGCGGCTGGCCGCCGCCACTGACGGCGCCTGGGTCGTGGTCGAGAAGATCCTCGAGGGTGACGAGCAACTTCCCCGCACGTGGGCGGCGGCCGGCACCACCGGATACGACGCAGTTCGCGCTTTGCACGGCGCCCTGGTGGCCGACACGGGGCGGCAGCTCAGTGAGTTCTGGCGTCATACCGGCGGTGACCCCGAGCTGGCTTCCACCGAGCTGGAGGCCAAGCAGCTGGTGCTCCGGGAACTGTTCCAGCCAGAGCTGCGACGACTGACCCGGCGAGCGGGTGAGGCGGCGCGCGACAGAGGCGCCGACGTGTCGACCGACGACCTGGAGGCAGCGCTCGGCGCTCTGCTGGTGCACGTCGAGGTCTATCGCGCCTACGTGCGGCTTGGCCGGCCGGCGGACGACGATGCAGTACGCCGGATCGACGCCATGGTCGTGGCGGCACGCACCGACCGCCCGGACCTCTCGGTCGCCCTGGAGCTGCTGCGCACTCTGCTACTTGACTCCTCGTCGCATAGTGCTGCCGGCCGGGACCTGCTGGTGAGGTTCCAACAGGTGTGCGGCCCCGTCATGGCCAAGGGCGTCGAGGACACGACCTTCTACCGCTTCAACCGACTGATGGCTCTCAACGAGGTGGGAGGCGACCCAGGCGTTCTCGATCATCCCGACGCCGAAGGCGTCCACCGCTGGGCGGAGCACCAGATCGCGGAGCATCCAACGGGCATGACGACGTTGACCACCCATGACACGAAGCGGTCAGAGGATGTGCGGGCCCGCCTGCTGGTCGCAGCCGAGGACATCGAGGGATGGGGACACGTGTGGGAGCGGCTGAGCGAGGCGGCCGCGGCGGCGGGCGTCGACCTGCCCACCGCCTACCTCGTCCTGCAGAACCTCGTTGGTGCGTGGCCCGTCAGCGCTGAGCGGCTCGGCGCCTACCTCGAGAAGGCGGTGCGTGAGGCCAAGCTCCACACCTCCTGGAACGAACCGGACTCCGAGTACGAGCGACGCGTCTTGTCGCTCGGCTCCGCCTGCCTGCAGGCGCCGGTGGCGAGCGAGATCGAGCGTTGGCTGGCGGACTTGGCAGCGGCCGAGCGGGCTGCATTGCTGGGCACCAAGCTGTTGCAGCTGACGCTGCCGGGGATACCGGACGTCTACCAGGGATGTGAGCTCGTTGAACGTTCCCTCGTCGATCCCGACAACCGGCGCCCGGTCGACTTCGCCGAGCGGGTCGAGAGGCTGAGACGCTTGGACGCAGGAGGCGCCTGCCTAGACCTCGACGACGAGAAGCTGTGGCTCACATCCCGGGTGCTGAGGTTGCGTCGGCAGTCGGCGCATCTGTTCGGGCCGGAGTCGACGTACCGCGCGTTGGCGTCACCGCCACCTCACCTGCTGGGTTTCGTACGCGCGGAACGTCTCACGGTCGTCACCACTCGTGCGCCCCTGGCCCAGCAGCGGACGGGATGGGCGGCTGCAAGGATCTCGCTTCCCGACGGGTCTTGGACCGATCTGCTCGCAAGCAGGCCTCCCGTCACGGGCGGCGAGGTCGCCGTCGCGGATCTGCTCACCGAGCTGCCGGTGGCGCTCCTGTTGAGGGAGTCGGAGTGAGGGAGTCAGAGTGAGGGAGCCGGAGTGAAGTTCGAGGTATGGGCGCCGCTCGCCGAGCAGACCGTGACGCTGGAGGTTGGTGGGAGCTGTCACGAGATGACACGCGGGGCTGCCGGCTGGTGGCAGGTCGACTGCCCTGCTCGTCGCGGTGAGCGCTACTCCTTCCGCCTCGACGGCGGCGAACCGCGCAACGACCCGCGCGCCCTGAGGCTGCCCGACGGCCCCGAAGGCGCCGCCGAGGTCTTCGGTGTCTCCGACGTCGATTGGTCCGACGATGCCTGGCGAGGGACTCCCCTGCCGGGTTCGGTGATCTACGAGCTGCACATCGGGACGTTCACCACAGCGGGCACACTCGACGCTGCCGTCGAGCGGCTCGACCACCTGGTGGAGCTCGGCGTCGACCTGATCGAGCTCATGCCGGTGGCTACCTTCCCGGGTCGGCACGGCTGGGGGTACGACGGTGTCGGCCTGTATGCAGTGCACGAGCCCTACGGCGGCCCTGAGGCACTGTGCCGCTTCGTGGACGCCTGCCATGCGCGTGGACTCGGCGTCTGCCTCGACGTGGTCTACAACCACCTCGGCCCGAGCGGGAACCACCTGAGTGAGTTCGGACCGTACTTCACCGACCGATACGACACCCCGTGGGGCTCGGCGCTCAACCTCGACGGACCCGACAGCGACGAGGTGCGCCGGTTCGTCATCGACAACGCCGTCATGTGGCTACGAGACTTCCATGTGGACGCGCTACGTCTGGACGCGGTGCACGCCTTGTTCGACGCCCGGGCCATCACGATGCTGGAGGACCTGTCGGCCGAGGTGACCGCGCTGTCGGCCATGCTGGGTAGGCCGCTGTGGCTGATCGCGGAGTCCGACCGTAACGACCCGTTGACGGTGACGCCTCGAGACGCCGGAGGACTCGGCCTGCACGCCCAGTGGGCCGACGACGTGCACCACGCGCTGCACGTGCTACTGACCGGTGAGACCCAGGGTTACTACGCGGACTTCGCAGAGCCTGGTGCGCTCGCAAAGGTGCTGAGCGGGGTCTTTCTGCACGACGGCACCTACTCAACGTTTCGCCGCCGTACCCATGGCCGCCCGGTCGACAGAGCGCGCGCACCGGGCTGGCGCTTCGTCGTCTCCCTGCAGAACCACGACCAGGTCGGCAACCGGGCCACGGGTGACCGCCTGTCTGCGCACCTGTCCACCGGCCTCCTCGCCTGCGGAGCGGCGCTGCTGCTCACCGGTCCCTGCACCCCGATGCTGTTCATGGGTGAGGAGTGGGGCGCGACCACGCCATGGCAGTACTTCACCGACCACACCGACAAGCGGATCGCGGCAGCTGTGCGCCGGGGCCGCCGGGATGAGTTCGTCGCCTTCGGTTGGCGGAGCGGTGACGTCCCCGACCCGCAGTCCGACGTCACCGTCGAGCGGTCCAGGCTGAACTGGGACGAGGTGGCGAGTGAGCCGCACGCAAGGCTGGTGCAGTGGTACGGCGACCTGATGCGGCTTCGCCGCCGGCGCCTCGCTCTCGCGGACCCCCGCCTCGACCGGGTCCACGTCGAGCACGACATCGAGGCGCAGACGGTGCTCGTGTCGCGCGGCGACCACAGGATCGCCGTCAACCTCAGCTCGACCCACCGCTCACTCGCCGTCGGTGGATCCGGGACCGGCGCCGGCGTGCTGCTGGCCTGGAAGCCCGACGACACGCAGGTCGATGGCGACGTTCTGCGCCTGCCGCCGGAGTCCGCGGCGATCGTCGGCCCTGTCAGCTAGGGACGGTGCTTATGGCTGTTGCTGGTGCGCAGCTGCTTGGACTCTCGACGCAGGCGCTTGTGCAGCTCGGAGCGCAGCCGAGCGTCAGAGCGCAGCGCCATCTGCTGCTGCTCACTGTGCAGCCGTCGCCAGCTGTCCAGCCGCCGCACGGACAGGGCGCCGATCTCAGCAGCAGCGATCACGGCACAGCCTGGCTCCCGGGCGTGTGCACAGTCGTCGAAGCGGCAGTGGGCGGACAGCGACGCGATGTCGGGAAACGCCGCGGCGAGCCCGTCGGCGGAGTCCGGCAGTCCCACGCCACGCAGCCCCGGTGTGTCGATGACAGCACCTCCGCCCGGCAGGGGGATGAGCTCTCTGCGCACCGATGTGTGGCGGCCCTTGCCGTCGTCGCGGATACGCCTGGTGAGGAGCGCGTCCGCTCCGACCAACGCGTTGGCGAGCGACGACTTGCCGTGACCGGAAGCACCGACCAATACCACGCTCGAGCCTCTGAGCCGCCGTCGAAGAACGTCGATCCCAGCACCCGTCTCCGTGCTGGTGCACAGGACGGAGACGCCAGCAGCGAGGCCTCTCACGTCACTCGCCACCTCGAGCCCATCGCTGACGACGTCAGCCTTTGTCAGCACCACGACTGGGGTGGCCCCGCTCTGCCAGGCGAGCGACAGCAGCCGCTCGACCCGACCCAGGTTGGGGTCGGGATGCAGCGCTATGACGACTGCGACCACATCGACGTTGGTCGCCAGCACCTGACCCCGCGATATCCCGGACGCCTCGGCTCGCACGAGCGCCGTACGCCGTGGAAGCACCGCCTCGACCGTGACAGGGCCATCGGGCCACTGCCTCAGCACACACCAGTCTCCGGTGCAGGGAGCGGCTCGGGGATCGTCCACCATCGCCTCGAGGACCGAGCCCCCGAAGCTGGCGCGCACCAGCCCGGTGGGCGTCAGCGCCGAGCAGAGCCCCCGGTCGACCCTTGTGACCCGACCGGCGGCGCCCACGTCGGCGTACGCCGAAGCGCTTGCACGCCAGTCGGCATCCCAGCCGAGGTCCTCCAGCCGGAGGCAGGGTTCGGGCACGAGTCGAGGGTAGGCGCGCCTGGCCGCCCGTTGCACGGCAATTAGGAGGCGGTCGGTGTCTCGGCCTTTAACGGCGGAGCAGGTTCGCTGCCTCGGCGCCGCAATCTGCGGACCAGCTCCAGGCGAGCTCCGGCCGTCGACTGCTCCGGCCAAACGCGGTCGAAGGCGGCATTGAGCGCCGCCCCGATGAGCACCGCGATCGCCGTCAGGTACAGCCACAGCAGCACCGCGATGGGCGCGGCCAGCGGACCGTAGATCGAGGTCGTGGCGTTCTGCAGCGTGAGGCGGAGCAGGTAGCTGCCGAACACCCACATGGTGAAAGCGAGCACGGCACCCGGGGCGTCGTAGCGCCAGGAGCTGCGGACCGGGACCGACAGGTGGAACAACGTGGTCAGGAACGCGATGCTCATGATGAAGACCGTCGGCCAGTAGAGCGTGTTGAGGAAGTCGAAGCGTTGGTTCAGGAAGCGGTCGACCAGATGCGGTCCGGCCAGCACGAGCGGCAGCACCACGACGCCAACGAGCAGCCCGATGACGTACAGGGTGAACGAGAGCACCCGGGTCCGTACGATCCCGCGGCGCCCTCCCAGGCCGTACATGATCGTGATGGTGTCGACAAAGACGTTGAGGGCCCGCGAACCCGACCACAGTGACAGCACGAACCCGATGGAGATGACGTCGAAGCGCGACCCGCTGAGGACCTGGTCGAGCGTCTTCTCGACGATCTTGTGCACGGAGTCCTGGGTGAGGACCTTGCCTGAGAGGTCGATCATCGACTCCCTGAAGTTACGCACCTGACCGGGGTCGATCTTGTTGACGATGTAGCTGATGCTGCCGGCCAGCCCGAAGATGAGAGGCGGCAGGCTGAGGATCGCAAAGAACGCCGCCTCTGCCGCCAGTCCGGTGACGCGGTAGCGGAAGCAGGACCCCACCGTCGAGGTGACGAGCCGCCAGGCGGTTCGACGACTGCGGACGAGCATCGAGGTCTCGGAGGTACCTGCATCAGGCTCGGAGCTGCCTGCCTCCTTCGTCCGGTCCGAAGCCATGCGCCTACGGTAACGACCCGCCTGTACGCAGCCCCGTAACGGCGTGCCGGTCGCAGAACGCTCGCTGTCGCTGCGCCGTAGGATCACTACGCTGGGCGCATGACGCAGACCGAGGCGAGTCCCGCTCCCGCCGACATCGACCAGGCCGACGCGGCGACGGCTGCCTACCGCAACGCTTTGGAGGTCATCGCCTCGGTCGAGCCGCGCATCGCCGAGGCGACCCGGGCCGAGCTCGCCGACCAACGCGGCTCGCTCAAGCTCATCGCGAGCGAGAACTACGCGTCTCCGGCTGTGCTGCTCACGATGGGCACCTGGCTGAGCGACAAGTACGCCGAAGGGACGATCGGACACCGGTTCTACGCCGGGTGTCAGAACGTCGACACGGTCGAGTCGCTGGCCGCCGAGCACGCCCGCGAGCTGTTCGGAGCGCCGTACGCCTACGTGCAACCGCACTCGGGCATCGACGCCAACCTCGTCGCCTTCTGGGCCATCCTCGCCACCCGGGTGGAGGCGCCCGCTCTGGACGCGCTCGGTGCCAAGAACGTCAACGACCTGTCCGAAGCGGACTGGGAGAAGCTGCGGGCGGAGTTCGCCAACCAGCGCATGCTCGGCATGTCGCTGGATGCCGGCGGACACCTCACGCACGGGTTCCGGCCCAACATCTCCGGCAAGATGTTCCACCAACGCAGCTATGGCACCGACCCAGTGACCGGGCTGCTCGACTACGACCGGGTGGCAGCGGCCGCGCGGGAGTTCAAGCCGCTCATCCTCATCGCCGGCTACTCGGCGTACCCGCGTCGGGTCGACTTCGCCAAGATGCGCGACATCGCCGACGAGGTCGGGGCCACCTTGATGGTCGACATGGCTCATTTCGCCGGCCTGGTGGCGGGCAAGGTGTTCAGCGGTGACGAAGACCCGGTGCCGCACGCTCACGTCGTGACGACGACGACGCACAAGTCCCTGCGCGGTCCGAGGGGTGGCCTCGTGCTGACCGGTGCCGAGTACTCCGACGCGGTCGACCGCGGGTGCCCGATGGTGCTGGGCGGACCTCTGTCGCATGTGATGGCTGCAAAGGCCGTCGCGCTGGCCGAGGCCCGCCGGCCCGCCTTCGCGACGTACGCGCAAGCGATCGCGGACAACGCCAAGTCGCTCGCCGAGGGCTTTCTGTCACGCGGCGCCACGCTTGTCACTGGCGGCACGGACAACCACATCGTGCTGCTCGACGTCTCGGGATTCGGCCTCACTGGCCGCCAAGCCGAGACTGCGTTGCTCGATGCCGGGATCGTGACCAACCGCAACTCGGTGCCATCGGACCCCAACGGCGCGTGGTACACGAGTGGCATCCGGCTCGGCACGCCCGCACTCACGACGCGGGGCTTCGGCGCCACCGAGTTCGACCGCGTCGCCGAGCTGATGATCGATGTGCTCGCGAACACCACGCCTGGCACGACGAAGACGGGCGCAGCATCCAAAGCCACCTACGCACTCGCCGAAGGGGTGGCTGACCGGACGCGGGCTGCCGCTGGGGAGATGCTCGACAAGCACCCGCTCTACCCCGGCCTCGAGCTCTGACACTGCCTCGCAACGCAGCCTCTCGTCTCGTTGGATGAGACGTCGTCTCACTAGTTGGTATGACTCTTTGCGGCCATGGCTCTTGTCCGTCAGGTTCCACCTATGACTGCACCAGCTCTGCTCGTCCTCGCTCAGGGCAGCTGTGACTCCCGCTCGTCGCGCTGCGTGCGCGACCTCGTCGCGAGTACGCGACGGCTGCGACCCGACCTGCGCGTCGACGCGGCCTTCCTCGACCACTCGTCACCCGAGGTCGGCGCGGCTGTTGACCGCCTCGTGGAACGGGGCAACCGCGAGATCGTGGTGGTACCGCTGCTGCTCAGCTCGGCAGACGCCCGGTTCGACGTGCCGAAGGCCGTGAAGACGGCCGCGGAGCGACACCCTGATGTGAGCATCTGCGCAGCAGACCTGATCGGTCCCGACCCCAGTCTGCTGACGGTGCTCGACGAGCGGCTGCGCGGCGCCCTGCGCTCAGCCCGGGTACGCGAGCTGGACGCTCTGATCCTGGCGTCGGCCGGCTCGTCTGACACCCGCGCCAACACCATCATCACCCGGCTGGCCAGGGTCTGGGGGAACCGTCACCACCTCCCGATCAGTGTCGCCTTTGCGTCCACGGCGCCTCCCTCGACGGGAGAGGCCGTGCGTGAGTTCCGTCGACAGGGCCGCCGTCATGTGGCGGTCGGGTCGATGTTCATCGCTCCGGGCAGGCTGCCCGACCGGGCTGGGGAGCTGGCGTTGGAAGCCGGAGCCGTTGCCGTCTCGGCAACCCTCGGGCGCACGCGACGGTGGTCAGGCTCGTGCTCGCGAGGTACTCGGTCGGGGCCTTGCAGCTCGTGGAGCTACCGGCGTAGCTGCCGTCGTCCCAGTCGGCGCTGAAGGGAGGGCGCTCGCCGGAGGAGAGCCAGCGATGGCAGGATCGCATTCGTGCAGTCCCTCTATCCAACGGCCCCCAACGAGCTCAGCGACGACGACCTGGCCGATCTCTACGCCTATCCGTTCGAGCGAACCTGGCTTCGCGCCAACTTCGTCAGCTCGCTCGACGGTGCAACCCAGGGCGGTGACGGCAAGTCGGGCAGCTTGTCCAGCAGAGCCGACAAACGGATCTTCCGGGTGCTCCGGTCCCTGGCAGACATCATCGTGGTCGGTGCCTCGACCGCTCGCGTGGAGTCCTACCAACCCGTCAGGCACACCGAGGCGCGCGCGGCCCTCCGCAGCCGATTGGGCCTTGCGCCTTTGCCGTCGATGGCCGTGGTCTCCCGCTCCCTCGACCTCGACCCGGTCCTGTTCGACGACGAGGAGGCCCCCACGGTCGTGATCACCACCGAGTCCTCGCCTGCCGACCGACGTCGTGAGCTCGCCGACGTGGCTTCGGTTCTCGTCGCGGGAGAAGTCGACGTCGACTTCGGCGTAGCGCTGGAGGCGTTGGCCGCAAGTGGACATCGGCGGATGCTGTGCGAGGGCGGCCCCAGCCTGCTGCGCGCGCTCGTTGCAGGCAGCCACCTCGACGAGCTGTGCCTCACTCTGAGCCCGTTGCTCGTCTCGGGTGACCAGATCAGGTTGACCGACGGCGAGCTGCTCGAACCGCCACAGCGGCTGGAGCTCAGGCATCTGCTCGAAGCCGACGGTCAGCTGTTCGCCCGCTACGTCACGAGAGGCTGAGGCCCCCATGGACCTGCCCGTCATGCCGCCCCTGTCCCCCATGCTCGCCAAGGCAGCGCCGTCCCTGCCGACGACCGGCAAGTCAGGTCAGGGTCTGCTCTACGAACCGAAGGGGGACGGCTTTCGCTGCATCGTGTTTCGAGACGGCGACGAGGTCGAGCTCGGCAGCCGCAACGAGCGACCCCTGACGCGCTACTTCCCCGAGGTGGTCGCGGCGGTCAAGGCGCACCTTCCGGACCGGTGCGTGCTCGACGGTGAGATCGTCGTGGCGATGCATGGGCGGCTGGAGTTCGAGCGGCTGCTCGAGCGCATCCATCCGGCCGAGTCCCGGGTGCGCAAGCTGTCGGTCGAGACGCCGGCCTCCTTCGTCGCCTTCGACCTGCTGGCTCTGGGTTCGGAGTCGCTGCTCGACTCGCCCCAGGGGCGACGGCGCCAGGAGCTCGAGTCGGCGCTCGCCGGAACTTCCGCACCAGTCCACCTGACCCAGGCGACATACGACGTAGAGGTTGCCCGACAGTGGTTCGCGAGCTTCGAGGGCGCGGGTCTCGACGGGGTGGTCGCCAAGCCGGTCGACGCGCCCTACCAGCCGGGCGCTAGGACCATGATCAAGGTCAAGCACGTCCGCACGGCCGACGTGGTCGTCGCGGGCTACCGGCTCCACAAGACGTCGTCTCCGGAAACCCCACTGCTCGGGTCGATGCTTCTCGGCCTGTACGACGAGGGCGGGTCGCTGCAGCACGTCGGAGTCTCGGCAGCCTTCCCAGCGGCTCGCCGGGCTGAGCTCATCGCCGAGCTGGCGCCGCTGCTGGTCGACCCTTCGGAGCATCCGTGGGCCGAGTGGGCAGCGGCGGAGGCCGGTGACCGGATGCCGGGCGCCCAGTCGCGCTGGAACGCGGGCAAGGACCTGTCCTGGGTGCCGCTCGAGCCCTCCTTGGTCGCTGAGGTCGGCTACGACCACATGGAGGGCAGCCGGTTCCGGCATACGACCCAGTTCAAACGATGGCGGCCCGACCGCGACCCGAGATCGTGCAGCTATGCGCAGCTCGAGGAGCCGGTGAGCTACGACCTCGACCGGGTGCTCGTCTGAAGGACGCAGCGCTACCTCCCCGAAGCCGTTGCAGGCATGATGGGGAACTCGCCGCAGAAGGGAAACGCTGTGTACAACGTGATCGTGCTCGCCGAGCAGGCGATGTCTCCCGGTGACGCCACTGAGGTTGTCTCGCTGCACGACGCCATCGAGGACGAGCGGCACTACCACGTGCTGATCCCCTGTGAGGACGCCTCCGCCCGTGTCGAGACGGCCCTCGGGTCATTGGGCGCCACGGAGTCGCTCACCGGATCGGGGACGGCCACCTCCCCCAGCGGCATCGACGCGGCCCAGCACGACCTCGATCACGAGGCACAGGACGCGGTCGCCACCAGCATCTCGGCGCTCGAGACACTGCACCATCGAGCCACCGGGCAGTACAGCCACGACGACCCGATCGAGACGCTGGACCAGATCGTGGCGGCTGAGCATGCGGACGAGGTCATCGTCATGACGCGGCCGCACGTCGTCCAGGAGTTCTTCCACGTCGACTGGACGTCGAAGGCTCGACGCCGCCTCGGAGTGCCCGTCCTGCACCTCATCGAGCACGAGCCGCTGGAGGCGGAGGCCGGGCCACCGGAGGGCATCATCGGCGTCTGAGCACGCAAACCCATAACCCTCAGTGACATGGTCGTTGCCGGCGGTAGTTTTATGCCTTTTCGCGCATATTCGTCCCCCCAGCGGCGCTAGGGTCTGAGAACTCGACCCCCGGAGGATACGTC
>JBPCRX010000114.1:0-10096 GCA_050996395.1 Nocardioidaceae bacterium | reverse complement strand
ACCTACGAGGCGGCCTGGTCGGCGGGCTACCGCGGACTGACCCCGTCGAACCAGTACAACGTCGACTACTCCCTGCTTGGTACCGCCCGGGTCGAGCCACTGCTGCGCGACATCCGCAACAGCATGCACGGCGCCGGCCTCACGGTCGAGTCCGCCAAGGGTGAGTGCAACCTCGGTCAGCACGAGATCGCCTTCCGCTTCGACGAGGTCGTGACGACCGCGGACAATCACAGTGTCTACAAGAACGGCGCCAAGGAGATCGCCTCGCTGCACGGCAAGGCGCTCACCTTCATGGCTAAGTTCGACGAGCGCGAAGGAAACTCCTGCCACATCCACATGAGCCTGCGCGGCGCCGACGGCTCCATCGTCTTCGACGAAGGGGATGGCGCAACGCCGGTCTTCCAACAGTTCGTCGCCGGAGTCCAGGCCACCATGGAGGAGTTCACGCTGCTCTATGCGCCCAACGTCAACTCCTACAAGCGCTTCCAGCCCGGCTCCTTTGCCCCGACTGCCGTGGCGTGGGGGCATGACAACCGCACCTGCTCCTTGCGCGTGGTGGGTCACGGAGCTGGCCTGCGGGTCGAGAACCGGGTGCCTGGGGGCGACGTCAATCCCTACCTAGGGCTGTCGGCGATGCTGGCCGGCGGGCTCCACGGCATCGAGCAGGGTCTCGAGCTGGAGGAGCCGTACGTCGGCAACGCCTACGACTCCGATAAGCCGCACGTACCCACCACGCTGGGCGCGGCCCGCGACCTGTTCGCGTCCTCGGACATCGCCCGGGCGGCGTTCGGTGCCGAGGTGGTCGACCATTACCTGAACGCCGCCGACATCGAGCTGGCGTCATACAACGCCTCGGTGACGGACTGGGAGCGGTTCCGCGGGTTCGAGAGGCTGTGACGTGACCACCACCACGCACGAGGTCGTCAACCCAGCCACCGAGGAGGTCGTCACGAGCGTTTCGTCGGCGACCCTCGACGACACCGATGCCGCAATCGCGCGAGCGCACCGGGCGTTCCACGACTGGCGCGTCGTCGCTCCGGCAGACCGAGGGCGTCTGCTTCGCCGGTTCGCCGAGGCCGTCGACAGCGCCGTGGAGGAACTGGCGCAGCTTGAGGTAGCCAACTCAGGACACACGGTTGCCAACGCCCGATGGGAGGCGGGCAACGTGCGCGACGTGCTGCACTACTACTCCGCCGCCCCGGAGCGTTTGGTCGGACTCCAGATCCCGGTCGCCGGCGGGGTCGATCTCACGTTCAAGGAACCGCTCGGCGTGGTGGGGGTGATCGTCCCGTGGAACTTCCCGATGCCCATCGCGGGCTGGGGCCTCGCGCCGGCTCTCGCGGCGGGGAACACCGTCGTGCTGAAGCCTGCGGAGCTGACACCGCTGACCGCGCTTCGGCTCGAGGAGCTGGGACTCGCCGCGGGGTTGCCAGAAGGGGTCTTCACCGTCGTCGCGGGCAAGGGCTCGTTGACCGGAGCCCGGTTCGTGACCCATCCTCTGGTACGCAAGGTGTGCTTCACCGGCTCGACCGAGGTGGGCCGCCAGATCATGGCCGCCTGCGCCGACCAGGTGAAGCGGGTCACCCTCGAGCTCGGCGGCAAGAGCGCCAACGTCGTCTTCGCCGACTCCGACCTCGAGCAAGCGGCGGCCGCCGCACCGTCGAGCGTCTTCGACAACGCCGGCCAGGACTGCTGTGCACGCAGCCGCATCCTCGTCGAGCGCAGCGCCTACGACCGGTTCCTCGAGCTGCTCGAGCCTGCCGTGCAAGCAGTTGAGGTCACCTCGCCGGCCAGCGAGGACGCCGATATGGGTCCGCTGATCAGCGAAGGGCAGCGTGAGCGGGTGTCGTCCTACGTCGAGGGCGACAGCACACTCGAGGTCGCGTTCCGCGGAACCGCGCCTCAGGGCGCCGGCTACTGGTACCCGCCCACGGTCGTGCTGCCCCGCTCTCGCGGCGATCGGGTCTGGCGGGAGGAGGTGTTCGGGCCGGTCGTGGCGGTGCTGCCCTTCGACGACGAGGCCGACGCCATCGCCGCGGCCAACGACAGTGACTTCGGGCTCTCCGGCTCGATCTGGACGCGCGACGTGGGCCGCGCGCTGCGGGTCTCACGTGCGGTCGAGGCCGGCAACCTCAGTGTCAACTCACACTCGTCGGTGCGCTACTCCACGCCGTTCGGAGGGTTCAAGCAGTCCGGCATCGGCCGCGAGCTCGGCCCGAACGCACTGGACTCCTTCACCGACGTCAAGAACGTCTTCATCAGCACGGAGGACTCCTCGGCATGACGCACGCCCTTCGCCTCGAGAACCGCACGGCCGTGGTCACCGGCGGCTGTAGTGGCATCGGCCTCGCCACCGCGCGCCGCTTCGCCGAAGAGGGGGCACACGTGGTGATCGGCGACCTCGACGACGCGCGTGGCCCTGAGGTCGCCGCAGAGGTCGGCGGCACCTACGTCCACTGCGACGTGACGGACGCCGGGCAGGTTGAGACGCTGTTCGCGGCCGCGCAGGAGACCGGCGGCAGCGTCGAAGTGGCATTCAACAACGCAGGCATCTCACCCCCGGAGGACGACTCCATCCTCGACACCGGCCTCGAAGCGTGGCGGCGGGTGCAGGAGGTCAACCTCACGAGCGTCTTCCTATGCTGCAAGACCGCGCTGCCGTACATGCGTGAGCAGGGCCGGGGGTCCATCATCAACACGGCGTCCTTCGTGGCGGTGATGGGCGCGGCGACGTCGCAGATCTCCTACACCGCCAGCAAGGGCGGCGTCCTCGCGCTGTCCCGCGAGCTCGGCGTGCAGTTCGCGAGGGAGGGGATCCGGGTCAACGCGTTGTGTCCTGGCCCGGTCAACACACCGCTGCTGCGTCAGCTCTTCGCGTCGGACCCGGAACGAGCCCAGCGGCGGCTCGTGCACATCCCCGCTGGCCGGTTCGCAGAGCCAGAGGAGATCGCCAACGCCGTGTTGTTCCTGGCCAGTGACGAGTCGAGCTTCGTGAACGCGTCGACGTTCCTCGTCGACGGCGGAATCGCCGGCGCCTACGTGACCCCGCTGTGACCTGGCGGCCGGTCGTCGGCATCACGTCCTACGTCGAACCGGCGTCCTGGGGAGCGTGGCAGGAGGTTCGTGCGGCTCTGGTCCCGGCAGCGTACGTCGAGCAGGTCACCCGCGCAGGGGCCATTGCGGTGTTGGTGCCGCCACTTGCCGACGACAGCACCGAGTCAGAGGCCGAAGAAGTGCTCGACCGCCTCGACGGGCTGGTGCTCGCGGGTGGTGCCGATGTGGAGTCGGTCCGATACGGCCGGGCGCCGCACGCCCTCGCCCAGGAGCCTCGACACGACCGGGACTCCTCAGAGCTGCTGCTGGCCCGGGTCGCACGCGACCGGTTGCCGGTCCTGGGCGTCTGTCGGGGCATGCAGGTGATGGTGGTTGCGGCCGGAGGTGAGCTGGAGCAGCACTTACCGGACCGGCTCGGTTCACTCGAGCACGGGCCTGCTCCCGCAACCTACGGCTGCAGGACAGTCGAGACGGTCGAGGGCAGCCGGTTGCGGGCGCTTGTCGGCCAGAGCCTCGAGGTGAGCTGCTCCCACCATCAGGGCGTGGCGAGCCACCCGACTTATGAGGCGGCCGCCCTCAGCTCCGACGGGGTGGTCGAGGCAGTCGAGTCCCGGTCGTCGATGTTCAACCTCGGCGTTCAGTGGCACCCCGAGACCGGCAGCGACGGGAGACTCTTCGAAGCTCTGATCGCCGCCGCCGGCCCGGCCCGGCCTCGGGGTGGCTCAGTCGGCGCGGGTGGCGCCGCCTGACTCGTCGCGCGGCTCATCGTCGGGCCGCGTGGGCGACTGCCCGCCGTCCTCTTGAGACTCGCGCTCCCTCTGGAGCTGCGCCTCGTCCACGACAGTCGGTCTGGCCATGGCCCAGCCCTGCATGGCCGCGGCGAACACAAGCAGTCCGATACCCGCGTACAGGTTGACATTGCCGGCGACCTTGTCGCCGTTGGTCGTCTCGTCGGCGCCGAAGATTCCCGTCAGCACCAGGATCACCCCGTAGATACCCATCAGCGCAGCGATGAAAGTGCGGATGTCGAACGCGCCCGCGGTGTGACGAGTTGTTTCCTCTGTCTGGGTTGTCACGGCTAGCTCCTCCTCACCAGAAGGCGATGTTCAAGATGACGACGAGGACCACACCGATCCCCGCCAGCTTGGTCGGCTGCTGGTACCACGCCAGCACGCCCTCGTTCTCGTCGTGGAAGTCCTGCTTGGGTGTGAGGCTGTACACCAGCCCGCGCAGCTCGGACTCCTCCCGTGGCTTGGTCACCATGGTCACGACGACGCTGACCACGATGTCGACGACGAACGCCGCGCCGGCAGCCGCGAAGCTCGCGCCTTGCCCGGAGAGCCCAACCGCGCCGATGGAGAGACCGCCGAGAGCATCCTCGCTCAAGATCCCGACCAGGACCGCCGCCCCCGTGCCGGAGACCAGCCCGGCCCATCCCGCGGTGGCCGACATCCGCTTCCAGAACATGCCCAAGATGAAGGTGGCGAAAAGGGGAGCGTTGAAGAACCCGAACAGAGTCTGCAAGTAGGTCATGATGTTGTTGTAGGACGACGCGAAGAGCGCCGTGCCGATGGCGATCAGCGTGGCGCCCAGCGTGGCCCAGCGTCCTACCGCCAAGTAGTACTTGTCCGGCCGGTCCTTCTTGATGTAGGTCTGCCAGAGGTCGTAGGAGAAGACGGTGTTGAACGCTGAGATGTTCGCGGCCATTCCAGCCATGAACGACGCCAACAGACCTGCGATGGCGAGGCCGAGCATGCCGTTGGGCAGCAGGTCTCGGATCAGGTACAGCAGTGAGTTGTTGTAGTCGAACTTGGGGTCACCGGACTTCTTGGCCTCAGCGACCTGGGTCACCAGCACACCGGCGATCATGCCGGGGAAGATGACGATGAAGGGGATGAACATCTTGGGGAAGGCGCCGATGGTGGGCGCCCGCTGGGCCGCTGAGATCGACTTGCTGGCCATGGCGCGCTGGACCTCGACGAAGTTGGTCGTCCAGTAGCCGAAGGACAGCACGAACCCGAGGCCGAAAACCAGTCCGATCACCGACAGCAGTGGACTTGTGATGGCGGTGAGGTTGGTCCCGGGCCACGACGACAGCTGATCGGAGCCACCCGCCGTCGCGGCGATCTTGTCCTTCAGGCCGCCGTAGCCGCCGACCTTGTTCAGTCCGACGATGGTGAGCGGCAACAGCGCGGCCACGATCACGAAGAACTGCAGGACCTCGTTGTAGATCGCGGCTGACAGCCCACCAAGCGTGGTGTATGTGAGCACGACGATGGCGGCGGCGACGAGGGAGACATACAGGTTCCAGCCGAGGATGACCTCCACGATCTTGGCGAGCAGGTAGAGGTTGATACCGGCGATCAGCAGCTGCGCCAACGCGAAGCTGAGTGCATTGACCAGGTGGGCACCCGTCCCGAACCGTTTGCGCATGAACTCCGGCACCGAACGCACCTTGGAGCCGTAGTAGAACGGCATCATCACCACGCCGAGGAACAGCATGGCCGGGACAGCACCGATCCAGAAGTAGTGCACGGTCGGAATGCCGAACTGAGCGCCATTGGCCGACATGCCGATGATCTCGACCGCGCCGAGGTTGGCGGAGATGAACGCCAGACCAGTCACCCAGGCCGGCAGAGACCGGCCAGAGAGGAAGAAGTCCAGGCTGCTCGAGACGGCCCTGCGGGCCATGATCCCGATGCCGAGGACGAAGACGAAGTAGATCGCGATCAGCAGGTAGTCAACCCAGTTCGTGCCGAGTCGCAGGGCACTGTCACCGGCTGCGAGCAACATGTGGCCTCCTTGGTCAGGCGCATGCCCCGCGCCGCTGGGTCAGCAACCTACGCCCGCCAGGCCCCTCGCGCACGCGCCTCGCCGGGTCGTCTCACGTCGAGTCGGTGAGGAGGACGCAGTCCCCACAGAGCTCCACGTCCGGTAGTCGGTAGCGCAGGCAGCAGCTGTTGCGGCGAAACCGTCGGGCCCCGTCTCGGGTTCGACCCTTGGCCTCAGCGGTGCCAGCCAGCAGTGGCCGAGACATGAGGCCACCGAGCATCTCGCGTCCCAGCTGCTCGCGAGACGGCTGCGCTAACACGGTGAGTGTGACCGCCGTGTGCACTGCCGACGCCACGTTGCCCCAGAGGACGAGCGGTGAGACCGCAACCGCTGCCTGGGTTGCCTCGACCAGTGGTCCGGCCAGCCCCCGCAGTAGCTGCTCGTCGAGCGCATCGACGAGCTCTTCGGCGCCAGCGCAGTATCGCGCCTCGAGCGAGCATTCGACGGACAGCCCGACGGGATCCGAGTCACCAGCTCGCCACCACAGTGTGGATCCGGTGAGCAACGGCAGCCAGCCCGTCAACAGGGCGGCTGCGACCGCTGGTGACAGCAGCCTGGCCGACAGGCCGAGCTGCACCGTGGAGGCGGCCACCTTGGGCTCGACGTACGAGACGTCCTCACCGCAGCGGGTGGCCAGGACGGCGCGGGTCGCGGCAATGCGCTCACCGAGGACTTCTGGGTCGTTCAGCAGATCGCCCAGCGGGCGCCAGAGACCAGTCCCGGTCGGGCCGGCGACGGCTACGGCGAAGAAGGGACCGAGGAAGGCCACCTGCTCCAGCGCAACCGCGCCGGCCGCCGTACCCGGCGAGGGCTGCACACGACCGTCGTCCATCGGGTAGTCATCGTCACACACCGGCGAGCCGTTTCGATGAGTCGCGATGCGGGTACTGCGTACGAGCGGGACGCACAGTCGGCCTTCCCCTCTCCGGCGGACCTCCTGCGGTCACAGGAGGAGACCCATGAAGTGTCCTGCCCGCGTTGCTGCTCGACCAGTGGGAGCGCGAGGCGTCGGCGGTTGACCTGCCGACACCGGTGCCCGCGGTCGCCGGCTGACCAGCTCGATCCGCGGATGCAGACCTCCCCGACGAGCGCCGCGCCGACGCTGGCTCAGGCGACGTACGTTCTGCCGTTGAAGCTGTCGCAGGCCGCCGATGGGGAGCTGACGTCGTATCTACGACGGCTCGGCTCGATGATCGAGGTGATCGTCGTCGACGGCTCCGCCCCGGACGTCTTCGCGGCGCACGCGACGCTGTGGGACGGAGCCGTCCGCCACCTGCCCGTCCGGTCCAACACGCTCAACGGCAAGGTGGCAGGGGTCTGTGACGGTGTGCTGGCGGCCCGGACGGCATACGTGGTGATCGCCGACGACGATGTCCGCTACGACGCTTCGATGCTTCGGAACGTTGTCGAACGGCTGGCCGACCACGATGCGGTAGTACCGCAGAACTACTTCGACCCGTTGCCGTGGCACGCACGCTGGGACACCGGACGATCACTGGTCAACCGGGCGTTCGCCCTCGACTACGCCGGCACGCTGGGGGTGCGCCGCGAGGCGTTCCTGGTGGCCGGCGGCTACTGCGGAGCGGTGTTGTTCGAGAATCTCGAGCTGCTGCGCACGTTGCGAGCTCGCGGGTTCGACGTCCACCACGCTCAGGATGTGTTCGTCGCGCGCCGCCCCCCAGAGGCTGCTCAGTTCACCAGGCAGCGGGTTCGGCAAGCCTACGACAGCCTCGCCCAGCCCGGCCGGCTCGCGATGGAGCTCTCCGTACTGCCAGTCCTCAGCGCGGCGTGGCTGAGTGGGCGGCGACGCGGCCGTGCGACGTCAGCTCTGGGTGTTGCGGCAGTGCAAGTCTCGGTCGGCGCGTTTGCTCTGGCGGAGGTCGGCCGCCGCAGATCCGGCGGGACGCGCGTCTTCGAGCGCAGCGCAGCACTATGGGCACCGCTGTGGACGGTCGAACGCGCGGTCTGCTCCTGGCTGGCGCTGGCTTCGTTGGCGCGCGGCGGCGCACGGTACGCCGGTCACCGCCTCGGGCTCGCTGCCCACCGAAGCTCGGCCCTCGAGGCGGCTGCCCGCACGCGGCCCATGAGCTGCCCTGCGGCCGACTGCTCCTGTCGCCTGGTCCTGCGCGACGTGGCTCCGAGGCGACCGCATGAGTGACGCCGGACCGAGACCGGTTGGTGAACTGCGCGTTGAAGGGTCACCACATGCACGTCGAGCGGCCAAGACCAGCGCGAACACCTAGCCTGACGTCGTGACGCGATGGTCCGACGTGGCGCCGAGCGGCGACGAGTACGCCGAACGGTTTGCCCAGCTCGAGGCATCAGGGGCAGGGGTGCATGGAGAGGCCGATCTCTGCGAGGCGCTCACGAATCCAGGGGACCTGATCCTCGATGCCGGTTGTGGCACCGGTCGGGTGGCCATCGAGCTGGCCAGGCGCGGTCGCCGGTGCACCGGAGTCGACGTCGACGGTTCCATGTTGGAGGTGGCGCAGCGTCGAGCCCCCGAGCTGGACTGGTTCGAGCGCGACCTGGCCAACCTCGACTTGCAGCAGCGATTCCATCTGGTCGTCGCCGCAGGCAACGTCATACCGCTGCTCGAGCCTGACACCGAAGCTGCGGTCGTACGCCGCTTCGCCGCTCACCTTCTCCCGAGTGGTTCGCTGGTGAGCGGGTTCGGGCTCGACGCAGACCACCTGCCGCTGACCAAGCCACCCTTCGGTCTCAGCGAGTACGACGCCTGGTGCAACGACGGGGGGCTCGTGCTCGTTGCGCGCTACGCGACGTGGGCTCGCCAGCCGTTCACCGGTGGAAGCTATGCGGTCAGCATCCACAAGTCGGCTGCCATGTGAGGCGGCGAGATGCGCGAAGCGGTCGGTGACCAAGGACGAATGTGACCACGGGACGCATCTCGGCTGCTTTGGAAGGCGACGAGCTCACCTCGACGAGAGCATCTGTCGGCTAGGTGCTGTAGTCGGTGAGGCGTATGGCGGCCCGCTCCGCTGCTCTCCTCACGCGGGAGTTCTGGTCCGTCTGTAGGTCAATGCAGCCAGCAAGGAACGCGGCCTTCCCGCGCCGTCTGCATTCAACCTCGATGCTCTGGCGCGGACTCTTGCCCCACTTCGATGGGGTCGGCACGCCAGGAAGTATCGCGGTCTTTGCTCATGGTGAACGCGTCTCACCGCGAAGTTCACCCCGATCAAGGGCGGGTCCGCCGCCGGCGAGCAGCCTAGGACCACCCCTCCACAGCCGCTCGCCCTCGTTCCTGAGCCACAACGACGAGGCGGGAGGTCTCACCTTTGACCGGCGGCGCGCCTGACCGACGTGCCGCTCACCCCTGCGGCAGAGCCGATCGGCACCGGCTTCAGTCGGGGACGAGTTCCGTTTCAACACAGGAACTTCGCCCCTGCCGATTCCTCCGCTTCCTGGCCTCCACACCGCCCCCCTGCCAGCTCACCGATCAGTGACGGCGCGCCGGATGAGGGCAATGGCCGACCACACCATCTGGTCGACCGCGTCGTGCTGCGACAGGCCGGCGATATCGACCAGCCACACCAGGGCCTCGATGCCAGCGACGGCGCGTACGGCGACAGCGAGACGACGCACGCCGTCCTCCCCGAGCCGGGGGGCGAGGGGGACCAGCGCCTCGGTGAACCATCCGATGGCTCGCCCCTGGCGCAGGGGTAGCTTTCGTGTCGCCGCATCGGACTCCAGCGAGAGCCGGAGCATCGTGCGCTGCTGTGACTCGGTATCCACCACCATGGCCAGGAAGCCGCGCACCGCTGCCTCCAGCCGCTCCTCTGGGTCGTCCCCGACGTCGGAGGGCAGCATCGACGTCGCCTCGATCTCGGGGTGCGCCGCAAGCAGCAGGGACTTCTGCGTCGGGAAGTAGCGGTAGGCCGTCGTTCGCGAGATCGAGGCGGCCTCGGCGGCTTCGGCGACCGTTGGCGGGCGTCCACCCCGAGCCACCAGGTCGCGCGCCGAGGCGACCAATGCCAACCTCGTGCGCTGCTTCTGCTGAGTTCGCCCAATCTCTTCGTACGCCGTTGACACAAGACTCACGGTACCGTAGTTTCGTCATGGGACTCGTGTCCCATCAATATTTCGGAAGGCACCCTCATGACCCCATCACTGATCCGCAACCCCGACGCAGCCGAACGCCGCTGGTTTTACGGTGGCGGGCTGCACCCCTGGCTTGTCCGGCAAGGAGGGT